>NZ_JBIVAX010000067.1:0-30310 GCF_044745805.1 Kitasatospora sp. NPDC086801 | reverse complement strand
AGACGTCGTCATCAAGCCCGTTCCCAGGCCAGTCACTACAGACGCCAAGCCGCGACCCAAGCATGATCGTGATCTACAGCTGGAGTACTAGGCCGCAGCAAGGCGGGCTGTCGCCTCGGCGAGCAACTGCCCGGCCTCGGCCCGGGCCGCGTTCGCCGCCTGTTCGGCTTCCTCCTTCTCGCGCTTGAGATACAGCCGCTCCTCGGCGATGATCTGATCCACGCGCATGCGCTCGTCCGCAGGAAGCTGCTGCGGCGCCCGGGCCTCGGCCCGGGCCATGGTCGCGTCCCGCCACTCCATCAGGGTCCGGTGCTCGCCGATGCCGTTGACGTGGACCTTGCCTCCACGGGTTCGGTGGATCCACACCACCGTCCCACCACGACCGTTGGGCGCCTTCTCGTAGCTGATGCGAGTGAAGTCGGCGGCCGTGCGGATGCCTTGCGCGGCCAGATCGCGGACGAGCCCGTCACCGATGCCGTTGACCTCCTGCGGACCCAACGGCGATTTGGCGACCGCCCGATCGGTGAACTGCCGGCGCAAGGCCGCGAGCGCCTCCCGCTCCCGGCTATCACGGCTCCCGTCGAGCGCGGCCAACCGGCGGGCACAGGACTCCTGCGCCCGCCGGTGCGCGCCATCAGCTCGCCGAACCGCCGCGTCGTGCTTCTGCTGCGCACGGGTACGGTCCCGCACTTCCCGGTTGCGCCGCCGCAGATCCGCCCGCTCGAACGCCGGCCGCCCGGCGAGCAGCCGACGATGCGCGGCCACCGCCTGGACGAGCCGCCGCCGCTCCGCACGGACCTCGGCAGGATCCGTGCCAGCGGCGGCAGCGGTCATGCTGTCGGTCAACGCGCTCCCTCGACGGTGGAGGCCGGGTGGCGGGGGCCCTCGCCGGGGGGCGGGGTGAGGGTGGAGGTGAAGCTCTCACCGTCAACGAGGGGGGTGGTGAGGCTGACACCGGCGGCGGCCATGCGCTTGTACTCAGCGAGAACCAGGCGCTCGGTGCGGTACTCGCCATACTTGGCGATCTCGTTGTTCTTCAGACCGCCGCCGGAGCCGGACACGAAGGTACCCAGGATGTACTGCGCATCGTCGTAGCTCACGCCGTACAGATGAAAGAAATAGGCGTCCAGCTCGGCACGCATCTGAGACCGTCGGATTTCATCCCAGCGGAACGGAGCTTCGGTGTCACCGAGATCTCTCGCAAGCCCGCCCATGTCGCGGGCCGTGTAGGTGAGTTCGAGCACCCGAGGAACAATGAAACGAAGGTGCGGCTCCATCATCGCGGGGGTGGGCACGGGCAACTGCTTCCAGATGAACAGCTTCATGTGAGCATCGCTGATCTTCTGTCGGCTGACGAAGTCGAAGACCAGCGAGCTCTGCGCGGCAATGAGGGCCGCAACGAGAACAGGGGCCACTCTTGGCAGCATCAGAGGGTAGGTGTGACCGACGGCCGTACGCGGCAGGAATGCTGGAATGGCGGTGCGCTCGTTTGTGGATGCGGTGACGTCGCACCAACCGCAGAGCCAGTCATGCTCCCAATACACCTCTTCGAGGCGCTTGGAAACACCGGGAACCTCGACTTCCTTCCCCTTCCGGGCAACCTTGGTCAGACCCTCAGCTACCCAGTTCAACGGAATTGCAAGCCGACTGGCATCCCGAAGTTCGCCCATGGTGAGATAGCGCGGCTGGTTCTGGCGATTAACAGCCGTAGCACTCTTGACGACATCGGCAGCACGATGGTTGTAAAAAGTAGCCATTTTCGCTTCGTACAGCGGCAGCATTCGCCCTTCCCCGCGGACGAAGATATTTCCATGCAGCTCCCAGCCCTCTACTTCCAGAACCTCCCGCGTACGGAATAGATCAGAGTCGTCAGCCATATCGAACAGGCGCTTAAATTGCATACTCCAAGGGTTGCCGCGCCGTTCCTTCTCGTTCCACAGGACGGGAATTCTATCCTGAATGGCTGCCGTAAGGTCGGCGTCACATCGAGTGCGGAAGATTGGGAGCGTACCGGTGTTGGGATTGATGCGACCGATTTCCTCAGGGGAAAGCTCGAATACACGTTCGCCGCCCACGAGGTCCTCGGGATCAAGAAGGAAGAACGCGAATTTTGCCGCAGGCTTCCGTACGTCGCGGCCGACCATGGAGAGCAGGCAGAACCTGTAGCTAGCGTGCACAGCCTCGAACATCGGCTTACGGTTCTCAAAGTCGTACAAGGAAGCGATCGCACCGCGTCGACTGAGGTTGCTGAAGAGGTGCTGCGCGCCCGCCCCCGTGGCAATGGCGGTGGGAATGATGCAACCTACGCGCCCGTCGGGTGCAGCGATGGAGACGAAGCGCTCGGCGAACAGCTGGTCGGTCTGGAGGGAGTTCACACCCTTGACGGTGAGCCCCTTGCCACAGAGCGGAAAAGCTCCGGAGCTGCCCGCAAAGAGGAAGGTGGACTTCACTTTGCGGCGCTCGTCCCAGTAGCGCTCGCCTTCCTGCGGGTTCTCCTCTACCCATTCTGCGATGCGCCTCTTGCGCGCCGCTCCCGCGATCGCCGCGATCGAAGGCTCAACGACACTGAAGTACTTTTTATCCTCGAAGTCCACCTTGTCCCATGGCGGGTTGCCGAGAACGCAGGAGAACCCACCCGCCCATCCGGTCGCCGGGTCTACGGCCGGGTCAGATGCGTCATCGGGTACGGCGAAGATGTCGGGGAATTCCAGGTGCCAGTGGAAGAAGCGGTACATCCGGCTCAGTCGCTCGACCTCCGCCCTGATGATGTCAGGAACTTCACCGGACCCGGTGTCCTGGAACTTCTGAAACACCTTGTGCGTGACGGCGGGCGGCGCGTCCTCAGCCTTGCGCCACACGAACGCCGCGCACCACGCGTCGGCCACGCGCAGGGCCTGGACGTACTCCGACGAAGCCGCCCAGTCGTGGTAGGCCTCGGCCTGCTCATGGACGTCGTGCAGGGTGCCGACGGGGGCTGCGGTGATACGACGCAGGCCGGCCGCGAACACCTCGTTTGCGACCTTCGTCTCCGTGGCGACCTCGAAAAGAGTGCCCTGCCCCTCGCGCTCCTTCGTGTTCTGCTTCGCCAGCTTGGTCGCGTAGACGGAGTCGTCGCCCTCGACCGCCTTGAACGCCTGGTCCGGAATGCCCTTGCGCAGCAGGGCCGGTGTGACGCCGATCAGGCCGTTGCCGTGCTTGACGTGAGCGTCGAGGAATCCCAACGGCCGCCCCGACTCCAGGGCCTCCAGCCAGAGTGAGACCTTCGCCAGCTCCACCGCCATCGGGTTGAGGTCGACGCCGTACACGCAGCGGGAGACGACCTCGTGCAGGGCGTGGCGGACGGATCCGGGCGTCGGCTCGGGGTTGCCTTCCCGAACAGCGGCGACCCGCTTGGCGATCCGCCGTGCTGCCGCCACCAGGAAGTGGCCGGAACCGCAGGCGGGGTCACAGACCGTCAGGGCGAGCAGCTCGTCCACGATCGCTGTCGAGGCGTCCGGCTGCCCGGCCTCGGTGGATCGCTGTTCGCCGCGCTTCTGGGCAGCATCTATCACCGGGTCGAGGGTGGAGTCGAGCAGCGTCTCGATCAGCGAGCTGGGCGTGTAGTAGGAGCCGGTCTTCTTTCGGTCGTTGCCGAGCCGGTTCACCAGCTCGAAAACGGAGGTGCCGGTCCCATGCTTGGGAACGAGTTCCAGCAGGGATTCGTAGACAGAGCCGAGTTCCTCGGTGCCCATGCCCCGGTAATCAACGGCGCGCCAACGCCCCGAGTCCGTGTCGCGGATCCGGGAGAGGTAGCGCACGGCCTCCAGAAGATAATTGTTGGAGAGGGACATGCCGCGAAGCGGAGCGTCGGCGGCGCCGTCGTCGTAGAGTCCGCCGAGGCCAGGGAGCCCGAGTTCGGGCCGGCCGGTCTCGTCACCGAGGGCATCCAGGACGATCCGCAGCGTCTGGTAGAGGTCCGAGTGTGCGGTGCCCCGACGGCGGGCGGCATGGCTGCGCAGCCGGGCGGACGAGAAGTAGGCCGCGTACCGTTCGCGGGCCTCCTCAGTGGCGGTGGGCGGGTGGAGGGCGTCCCGGTCTTCCGCGACGAAGAGGAAGATCAGGCGATAGACGAAGCGCAGCAGTGCGGCGTGCAGGGCGTCCGCGTCCAGGTTCTCCCGGAGTGCCCTGTTGTCCTTGTGCTTCAGGAATCCGGTGCCGAGGACGGTGATGGCCCGCTGGACACCCTCGCGGTAATGGTCGAGTGCGCGCATGCCGGAGTCGATGGCCTCCGTGCGCCACTTCTCCAACCGGCATGCCGAGGCCGCCGCGCCTTCCGCCACCTCGAAGCGCGAGACGTGCAGCAGCCGGTAGAGCAGCACGAACTCGCTGAACAGCTCGCCGTCGAAGATCGCCTCAAGGTCGAACTCGACATAAGCGGCGGTCGCCAGCGCGCTGGAGTCACGAAGGAGCCGCATCCTGCGGCCGTTGGAGAGCACGCCCCACAGGTGCGCCTCGGTGCGGTTGAGGCACTCCTGGAGCATCGACTGCGGCGGGACGGTGCCGGCCCCGCCGAGGCGCTTGTCGAGGTCGGCGTTCCAGGGGGTGAGGTGGATGAGGGTGTGCTGCCAGCGGTGACTGACGGGGAAGGTCTTCTCCACGTCGCTATCGGCGGGGAAGCCGGCCGCGCCGACGGCCGTCAGCCGTCCGAAGCCCAACTCGGCGAAGAGCGGCTCCAGCCACTGCGCTACAGCCAAGCCCGTCGGGTCGGCCGCGGGAGCACCCGTTTCGGTGTCCTCAGGGAGGCGGGCACACAGTTCACGCCACACACCCTTGAGGTAGTCCCAGTGGCGTTCGGCGTCATCACGCACCGACCGCGAGCCGATGACGCCGTAATCAGCGGGCTTGGCGCCGGAGACGTCCTTGCCCTCGGCGATGCGGACCAGTATGTCGGCGGGCAGCAGCCCACCCACCGTGTGGACGGCGGAGAAGACCTGGTTGCGGGTGGTGGCGGACATCAGGCGCCCTCTCCGGTCGACGTGTTCGCGGGCAGGTAGACGTAGGCGCCGAGCACGTCGGCGGGCTGCTGCGCACGCACGCGCAGGCCTCGGACGATCTCGCCGGTGGCCTCGCGGACGCGGCGGTGGGAGGCGTCGAGGTCAGCGGCGAGCTGTTCGCCGTGCGACTCCAGGTAGCCCTGGACGTCCGGCAGTTGCCCCAGGATGCGGGTCATGGTCCGTTCGCCGAAGTGCACGTCGGTGTTGAGGGTGGCCTCGGCCCCAAGCAGGGCGAGAGCGTCCCCATCCGGCAGCCAGACGGCGTTCTTCGGCGCGCCCTGGAAGGCGAGCAGCCGGGCGTCCTCGGCGACGATCTGCTTGTCCCCGCTCCGCGAGGGCAGCGTCAAGTGGAACCGGTAGCGCACCAGCAGCAGAGTCGTCCGCACCGATACCGCGTCCGTCGTCACGACGCCGCAGCGACGGGCCGGTCGGCTCCCCTCAGCCAGCGTGTCGAGGGCGGCGTTGAGGACATGGCCGGCCAGGGCTCCCACGACCGGGTCAGTGCGGACGAGCGCGGCCTCACCGCGACCGACCGCCGGATCGGCGCGGAACGGAATCGGACGCCCGGTCTCGACGGCGGCACCACCCACCACGGGCGCCAGGGCGTCGCGCAGCCCAGCCGGAGCTCCGGAGACCTCCGCGGTGAAGTCCCCGTCGCCGGTGTCCCGGAGGACGGCGCCGAGCGCGTTGAGGGAGTCCCGCACGAAGGTGCGGATCTCCCCCGCGCTCCCCAGGGCGTCACGGATCGCGGCGACCTCTCTCGCCACGTCCTGCGGGTGGATGGACCGCTGGGCGAAACGGGACCGCGAGGTCTTCTCCCGCTCTGCCGCCGAGTTCCAGTCCTTCTCCAGCTCCGCCGCCTTCGCGTCGACCAGGTCATCGACCGCGAACAGCCCCTCCTGCTGCCCTTCCCTCCCCCGCATCAGCAGCCACTCGACGATCGCGTCCGTCACACCTGCCGAGGTCTCGTCCGGCACGGACACCGAGATGCCCAGGTCCTTCCTGATCTGCCGGTACTTCTTGATGAGGACTTCGAGCACCTTGCCGTCGATGCCGTTGTCCGCACCGTAGAGCGTTATGACGCGGACCTCGTCACGCTTCTGCCCGTACCGGTCGACGCGCCCTTCGCGCTGGTCATGCCTGGTCGGGTTCCACGCGAGGTCGTAGTGGACGACCGCGTCGAAGTGGTGCTGGAGGTTGACGCCCTCCGACAGGCAGTCGGTGGCGACCAGCACCCGGCGCGCCGCCAGGCTGTCCCCCGCCTCCTCCGCGAGCTTCTCGATGCGCTCGATGCGCTGTTGCGGCGAAAGAGTGCCCGTCACAGCGGCCACCGTCGCCTTGACGCCGCCCTTTCCCTGGAGCGCCTCGGCGACGTACTCCGCCGTCGGGATGTAGCGGCAGAAGACGATCGGGTTGTAGCCGTCGGCCAGCAGCGCCTTCAGGTGCTTGATCAGGGCCTTGAGCTTGAGGTCGTGCTCCGTGCCCTCCAGCCCTGCGGCCCGCTCCGCGAGCGCCGCCAGCCGGGCGCCCGCGTCATCCGTCTCGGCGCCGGGCGCGACGTCCAGGCCCTCCAGGGTGTCGCTGTCGGCGGAGTCGCTGGTGAGCGGTGCGCCGAGCCGGTCGGCCTCCTCCGCGCTCGCGGCGACAGCGGTGGCGGAGCGGGTGGTCAGGGTCTGGGAGGCGGCTCGCGGGGAGGAGACCAGCGAGCGCAGCAGGGCGATCGCGGACCACCAGGCGATACGGGCCTCGCGCTTGCCCTGCGCCCCGGCCGCTTCGACGCGGTCGCCGGCGTAGGCGATGGCGTCGTCGAGGAGAGCGCGATAACTCGGCGAAAGCTTGTAGGTCTCGTCCTTGAAGTACCGGTCGGCGGGGAAGGCGGTCTTCTCGGCGAGGCTGTCGTCGCTGAGGCCGTCTTCCTTGGTCAGGTACTGCCGGATGTCGGCGCGCTTGCGCTGGACGAAGTGCCGGGCGAGCAGTTCGCGCCCGCGCTTGCTGTCCAGGTCCACGGTGGCCAGCTCGGGCTTCACCAAACCGAGGAGATTGCGGAAGGCGGACTCCTTGCCGCTGTGCGGGGTGGCGGTCACCAGCAGCAGGTGGGTGTCGGCCTTCTCCGCCACCCGGCGCAGCAACTCGTACCGCAGCTGGTTCTGCGAGGAGCGGCTGCCGGGGCCCGAAGCGTCATCGGCGGCGACGCACGTGTGGGCCTCGTCAACGATGACCAGGTCCGGGCAGTGCCGGACGAAGTCGTCGCGGTGGCGCGGGGACTTGATGAAGTCGGTGGACACCACCACGTTCGGGTACCGGTCAAACAGGGATTGCCCGAGGTCCAAACCCCGCTCAAGGCGCGAAACCGTGGAGGAGAGGACGAGTTCGGCATCGATGCCGAACTTCGTGCGCAGCTCGGCCTGCCACTGCTCGGCCAGAGCAGGCGAACAGAGCACGGCCAGGCCCTTGGCCTCGCCCTGGGCGAGCAGTTCACTCGCGATCAGGCCCGCCTCGACGGTCTTGCCGATGCCAACGTCGTCGGAGATCAGCAGCCGAACGGTCTGCTGGCGCAAGGCCATCAGCAGCGGCACCAGCTGGTACGCACGCGGCTCGACGGCAATGCCGGCCAGCGACCGGAACGGGCCGGCACCCGACCGGAAGCCGATCCGCAGGGCCGAGCGGAGCAGGCCGGCGGCACGCTGGTCGCCGAGATCCTCCGGCGAGGGGGGAGCAAACTCGGCGCCCTTGACGTCCTCGAAGGCCGGGAAGACGGCGGCGATGTCGTCGTCGGAGCCACCGAGGGGCCGCAGCACGAGCATGTCGGCGGCGCTCTCGGGCAGCACGACCCATTCGCGGCCGCGGGCGGTGACCAGGGAACCGGTGGAGTAGGTGGGTGTCATCAGGTGGATCCTCGTCGAGTGGTTCGTCGGTTCCGTTGATCAGCGCGTCGGGTGGGCGGTGCCAAAGTACCGGGGGTGCCGCGCGACGATGGCGTCCCAGTCGCCGTCGGCGGGGAAGCGGATCACGTCCCAGGTGGCGTCGTAGAGGCGTTCCTCGGCGTCTTCGTCGCGCAGGGCCGTGGTCTCGGTGTCGTGGTCGTCGACGAACACCGCGAGGTTGACGCCGGGGATCCGGTAGACGAAGTCCGCCATCGCGTTGGCCTCGGTGATCAGGGTCTGGGTCTCGTCGGGAAGACGCAGGCCGCGGTCCTTCAGCCACGTCACGAAGTCGCGCTCGAACGGAGTGAGCACGTCCACGGACTCAGCCGCCTCGTCCGGCCCGTCCTCAGGCTCCGGGCTCTGTTCCGCGACCAGCCGACGGAACTGCTCGCTGCGGGACTCGCCGCGCTCGTCGCGCTTCGCGCTCGCGGAGGCGAACCGCAGCAGCAGGGAGCTGATCGTGCGGCGGTCAATGAGCCCGTGGTTGAGCTGGTTGCCGTAGGTCAGCAGGCACTCGTAACAGCCGCGCGCGCACTTACGGTCCGGATGGGGGCCACCCTGGTCGACCCCGTCCTCGTCGAAGTGGCAGATCTCCAGCGCCTGGCGGGCGGCCTTGGCGAGCGCGTCCTTCTCGGACTGCAGGCGACGGAGCACACCGGCCCCGCCCTCGGCCGCCTCCGTGAACAGGAAGCGGTTGCGCGGGCCGTCGTTCGGCGGCAGGAGTTCGCTGTTGAGCTCGGAGTCCTCCAGTTCGAAGGCGGCCTCGATGCCGCGCTCCAGCGCGTACATCAGGGTCAGCGCGATCGGTTCGGGCAGCGGCTCGTCGAGGGTGAGGACGAGGATGTTGCGGCGGTCCTCGACGTACGGGATGACGCGCTTCTTGCGGCGCTTCTCGTTGCCGTCGGCGTCCACGACCGGCAGTTCGCTGGAGTCACCGGAGGCGTCGGCCGCGTCGCGATCGTTCATCCAGCGGCCGTCCGCGACGTCCAGCCAGTAGCCGGCCGGGTCGTCCTTCTTCGCGCGCAGCCGGCCCACGTTGGTGATCCGGACGGTCGCGGAGTCACCGTAAGCCACGGCCGCGAGCGGGCCGGAGCCGTCGGTGACCCGGGCGTCCTGGCGGCCCTTGCGGGTGCCGTGGTCCTGGAACGCGTAGGAGGTCTCCAGCTTGTAGCCGGCCCGGCGCCGTTCCTCCTCGTCCGAGGAGATGCGTTCGCGGCGCTGGGTGTACACGGTGTGCAGCTGGAGCAGACCGTAGGTGGCCGAGCCAAGCGGCTCGTCGCACATCTGGCAGCGATCGGCACGCTCGCGCGGGTCGTGGTGGTAGCCGCAGTGGTCGCAGCGGCGGGCCTCGCTGGTGGTGATATCTCCGGAGGCATCCGGCGGGAGCTGGATGCGGGTGACCTGGTAGCGGGCTCCCTCGTGGTAGATCAGTGCCCCGGGGCCGAACTCGCGGATGGCGAGGAAGCGGGGGCGCTGCAGGTAGTCGCCCTCGCCCCGGCGGCGGCCGGTGGTGGGGATGTACGCGGCGAGCGGCAGGCGGGGGAAGGAGTACCCCGGCAGGAAGCCCTCGGACGCCAGGTACCGGTAGGGGTTGAAGTCGGAGAGGACGGACTTGCTCTCCGCGCTCTCGTTCTTCAGTAGGTTGAGCTGAGTCTCGGCCTCCCGCCGCCGGCCGACCGCGCGCCGGCGGTCGCCCTCGGTGAGGCTGTGGTCGAGGACCCGTTTGTTCTGGACGTACTGGTCGTCCAGCGCCGCCCGGTAGAGCTCGCGCCAGCGGTCGAAGGCGCGGTCGAACCGCTCGGCGACGGTACGCACCCGGTCCTCGATCCACCGCTCATCCCACCAGGTGGTCCGGGCGAACTCTGGCAGCAGGGGGCCCAGCACCTGGTAGGCGGCGGCGACGGTACGGGTCTGGGCGTCGGCGTCCCACGAGGCGGCGTGGAGGTCGGGGTGCAGTTCGAGGGCCGGTTCGGGGCGGTCGCCGGTATCGGGGTGGGAGATGTCGAGGACCTCGGTGATGGCCCGGCCGAGCTTCAGACCGGCCGCGGCCAGCCAGATGCCCTGGACGTGGGAGAGGACGAGGTCCTCGTTGGCGAGGTCGAGGCGCGGCGGCGCCACAGCGCCCGCCACCATGCGGTCGGAGTGGCGGAAGTAGTACTGGTCATGGCTGTTCCCGGTGGAGCAGTACGTGGTGACCAGGGCGGGCTGCCCACTGCGGCCCGCGCGCCCGGAGCGCTGTGCGTAGTTGGCAGGCGTCGGCGGGACGTTGCGCATCATGACGGCGTTGAGCGAGGAGATGTCGACGCCCAGCTCCATCGTCGGCGAGCAGTAGAGCAGCTTCAACTCAGCCTTGCGGAAGGCCTCTTCGCGGTTCTCGCGCTCGGTCGGATCGACCTGGGCGGTGTGCTCGCGGGCGAACAGCCCGGCCAGCTCCGTAGCCGCGTTGCGGTAGAGGTCACGGAAGAAGGTGTTGACCCGGGGGCCGTCACCGCTGGCGTAGGTGCGGGTGAGCGGGTCGTGGGCGCCCCGCTCGCCCTTGCCGGCACGCCAAACCAGGGTCTGTGCCGCAACCCGGTAGCCGGTGATGGCCGGCCCGGTGGTGTGACGGAAACGGCCGGAGCGCTGCGGGGCCTGCGAGACCTCGCGGACCAGGCCGGCCTTGGCCAGCACCTTCAGCAACTGCTCGATGACGAGCTGGAGGTCGCCCTTGTCGAGCTCGCGGAAGGCCTTGTCCGTCCGGCGCAGGTACTTGCCGTACTTACCCGCGGCGGACAGGAACAAGCCAGAGCGGTCCAGACCGGGGCGAGAGGGCTGGGGGTACGCGGTGCCGACCTTGGGACTGTCGGACTTCGTCAGCACCCACGGGTCGATCAGGCGTTCCTCGCTGGCCCGCTGGAGGGAGTCGAAGTCGTCCCGGAAGTACTGCACGTCGATGGCGAGGGCGCGGCGCATCTCGTCGAGGAGCGCCTTGGTGACCTCCGCTCGCAGGGCCGGGTCGGCGTCGCGCAGCACCTGGTGCGTGCTCTCCCACCGCTCCTGGCGCTCGGCAACCCACCGGAGGTCCTGGTAGTCGATCTCCAGCAGGCCGGTCTGCTCCAGGTTGGGCATGGTGATGCGCCAGCCGCGTTCGAGATCCAGGTAGAGCCGGAAAGCGATCACGTCGCGTAGGGTCTTCGCCGCGCTGCGGGCGAGGGCGGGCGGCAGGTCGGCCGCGTCGCCGGCGTAGTCGACCGGGTCCAGCGCGAGGGAATTGGCGACCGCCGAGGCCAGGTCCTCGTGATGGACACCCTCCTCGCCGGCTTCGACGACGGCCCGGTAGAGGGCGCCGCGCACCTGGGTGATCTGCACGAAATCGTTGAAGTGACCGGCCTGCAGGGATGCGTCCTGCCGGTTGTCGACGAAGGTGAGGAGCTTGCGCGCCTCCTTGTCCAGTGCCTCCTCCGGCACCGACTTCAACGAGCGGACCACAGAAGCTGAGATCAGCGAGGTCGCCGAGGAGCGTCCCTCCTGGCCGAGGGTGGAGAGCTTGGCGAAGTCCCGACCACGGGTCTGCTCGTAGGAGACGCCGCAGTGCACGCAGAAGAGGAACGGGGAGGGGATGAACGCGGCCTTCAGGTCGCCGTACCCCTCGGTGCCGTACGGGTCGACGGTGATGGCTCGCGGCATCCGTTCACGGTGCGTCCTGCGGACGACTTCCTGGCCACGGTCGTCGATCTCCAGCCAGGATTCGGGGAGCCTGCGGTCCGCGATCGCAGCCTCGGTGTCGTGGGGCCAGGGGCGGTCGTGATCGACGTAGAGGTAGCCGTCGCCGTGACGGCCGCCGGTAGCCGAGGTGTCGCGGCGTGCCTCGTACCGGACCTCGCCGTCCTTTTCGGTGCGCCACACCGTCAGGTACTCCTGGCCGCATTCGCGACAGAAGGCGAGCGGCATCAGCAACTTCCCGCCGGAGCCTGGCTGTTCGAGCTGGTAGCCGCGGGTGAGGTGTCGACTGAGCTTGCCCTCCAGGGTGGTGTAGACGGTGTCGCCCTTGGAGAGGAACTGGTGCAGACGGAAGGCGAACAGCGGCCGCTCGGTGACGGGGTGGTGAGCCTGTGAGCCCGCCTCCAACGCGGCCCGGATCGCGGCGGCGCACTGTTCGACGGGCACACCGCTCTGCTCGGCCAGCTCCGCCGCGGCTTCCTCGATCTTCGCGGGCTTCTGGCGGACGAGACGGTTGTCGGCCGGATCGGTGGCGATTCCGAAACGGGTCTCGATCCAGCGCGCGAGTGGGTCGCGGACAAGATCGCCGTAGGCCCTCGGTGCGGCCGGGGCCCTGAGGCGCTCGGGCGAGACGGTCGCCGGCGCCTCGCCGGTGGCCCGCACCAGGGTCTCGCCGATGACGTGCCGGGGGTCGACCTTCACTCCGAAGAGAGTCGAGGCGACATTCGCCACGACCTTCCGCTGGTCCTCGGCCGTGCCCTCCGTCGACATGGTCGCGGAGGTACCGACGCACTGGAGCCGGCCGGCCTGGCACACCTCGCGGACCCGGCGGATCAGCAGGGCCACATCCGCGCCCTGGCGGCCGCGGTAGGTGTGCAGTTCGTCGAAGACCAGGAACTCCAGCCCGCGAGCCATCTTGACGAGGCTCTTCCGATCGTCGGGCCGGGTGAGCATCAGCTCCAGCATCACGTAGTTGGTGAGCAGGATGTCCGGCGGATTGTCGCGGATCTCCTTGCGAGCCGCATCGTCCTCCTGGCCGGTGTAGCGGGCGAAGGTGACGGGCTCTCGCCCCTTGCCGTAGCCGTCGCGGAGGTACTTCTCCAGCTCCTTGAGCTGGCTGTTGGCCAGGGCGTTCATCGGGTAGACGATGATCGCGCGGACTCGCTTGACGGCCGCCGGGCCCTCGGCCTTACGGTCCTTCAAGACCCTGTCGACGATCGGCACGATGTATCCGAGCGACTTCCCGGAGCCGGTCCCGGTGGTCAGCACGTACGAGGCGCGCGACTGCGCCGCGTCGATTGCCTCGCGCTGGTGCTGATGCAAGGTCAGCGGACGGCCGTCGCAGACCGTCCCGTCCTTCGTCTTGTTCGCCTGGAAGATCCGCGCGCACTCCTTGTCCAACACGTCCTGGCCCGCGAGCTCCAGAACAGTGCCACCGCCGGCGAAGAAGGGGTTCAAGGACAGCCACGGGTCCGGCCACTGGGACTTGGCGTCCAGATCGTCCTCGACGAACGCGGCGATCCGATCGTCGCGAATGACCGTCCCGCCCTCGGTGAAGGAGCGATAATCCTTGATGAGCTCGCGGTGGACGCCGAAGACGTCCATACCCGTGGTGGTCGCGGGAGTTGCGGGCGCCTCTGCAGCGGACGCCGCGGGCGGCGCGGCCTTTGCGGGCTGTGCGGCACGCAGGGCTGAGACCGGATCGAACGCGCTCCAGGTGGGGAGCAGCGGGGCACCACCGTCCCGGTCGACGAGCGGGAGGAGGGCGTCGCGGACGGCGACGGCGTCGGCAGGGCGGTCAACGGGCTGCTTCGCGAGGAGACGGTCGACCAGGCGGGCCAGCTCCGCCGGCGCGTCCTGCCGGATCAGGCGCACCGGAGTCGGGCTGTCCTCGATGTGCTTGCGCATCAGCTCGTATGCCGCCTCGCCGACGAACGGAGCGACACCGGTCAGCATCTCGAAGAGCAGACAGCCCAGGGCGTAGAGGTCGGCGGCCTGCGTCACCTGCTCGGCCTTGAACTGCTCGGGTGCCATGTATCGGGCAGTGCCGACCGCGACGCCGGTGCTGGTGAGCTTGGCATCCTCGGGGTCGTCGACGATCCGACCCATGCCGAAGTCGAGGACCTTGACCACGCCGCCCCTGGTGAGCATCACATTGGCAGGCTTGAGATCGCGGTGCACGATGCCGGCCGTGTGCGCGGCGGAGAGTCCGTCGGCGATCTGGGCACCGACCGCGGCGACCCAGGCGACGGGGAGCTGCCCTTCCTCCGCGATCAGGTCGCGCAGGACCTCACCATCGAGGTACTCCATCGCGAGGTAGGGCAAGCCGCCGTGCTCCTCGTCCACGCCACCGTCGATAAGGCGGCTGAGGTGGGGGTGATCCAGGCGCCGCATGATGCGCACCTCACGAGCGAAGCGCTCGACCGCCTTGACATCCCCGTAGGTGTCGACAGCAGCACCGGAGCGGCGGCGAAGGATCGTCTTGACGGCGACCACGCGGTCCGGGCCACCCTCCGGCGACATCGAATCCTCGGCCTTGTGAACTTCCCCCATGTTGCCGGCACCGATCGCCCCCAAGAGACGGAACCGGCCACCGATCAGCTCCAGGCCCACTGCCACTCCTCCACACCCCTGTTTTTCGGACGCGCCACGCCGCGCGCCGCTCCCACGCCGACGAAGGTCGTGGGCTGACGAGGCGGGGCAGCACCAAGAGAAACCGTACACGATTCCCAGGCGGACGTACACCACATGGTTTATGCGTTGACGACGCTAACAGGCATTCACTAGCATTTGCGTGTACGCCGGGCCTGCAGCCCATTTCGTTGCGCTTCCTGGGGCCGCTGTGCCTCACCTCCGTGTGAAGGGGTGGAAAAGTTGAACCACCAGGTCCCGAGCCTGAAGGCCGCCCTCGGCAGGCTGTACGCCGACCTTCAGACGAAACAGGTACGCGGAGTCGTGCCCTACCAGGTCTTCCGCAGCGAGACCGAAGCACTCGGACTGAGCGAGGAGGCGCGCGGTCGGCTCGCCACTGCCCTCACAGCGATGAAACTCCCGATCGGCGAACCACCCCGCCCGGAAGCCGACCAGGCACCTGTACAGCAGCGGGCCGCTTCCCCGCGCACGGAGACGGCACGCCGGTTGCTGGAGCGGTTCGCCGACACCGCAGGAATGGTCGACGCCCGGGCGTTGGAGGGGGTCGCCCGTCTGACCGGCCTCTCCGCGGCCGAGGCCGAGGAGCTCCGGTCCGGTGTCCAGGTGATCCCACCGCCTGGCAGCAACATGCCCGTCCCGAATCCGCGCGACACCGTCGGGGGAACTTCGCAGCCGATCCCCGCCCAGACCGCGCCGGTCGCTGAGAGCAGCCTGGAGCGCGCCGTCACCGCGGCCCACCGCGTACTGACCGATGACCGCTTCCTGCTCCGTCCGGCCAAGCGCATCCTCAGCGCGGACGAGGAGGTAGGCCTGACCGTGCTCCTGCGCGGCGGGGTGCGAAACGTGGGTACCGAACCGACCGATGAGGAACTGGCCGAGCTCCCACCGGCGGACGAACGACGACGAGCCCGGGACTGTCTGGTCCTGCACAACCTGGGTCTCGCCCACTCCGTCGCACGGCAGTACACCGAGCAGGGGTTGGAGTACGAGGACCTCGTCCAGAGCGGCACGCTCGGGCTGATGCGGGCCACCCGGAAGTTCGACCCGAGCATGGGCAACAAATTCTCCACCTACGCCACCACATGGGTCCGCCAGATGATCGGCCGGGCCATCGCCGACGAGGGCAGTGCCATCCGCGTTCCCGTGCACATGCACGAGGTCATGCAGAAGGTGGCTCGCGCCGAGCGTGCCCTGCTCTCCCGAGGGCTCCCCGTCGGGGCCGCCGACGTGGCGGTGGCCTGCGACCTCCCGGTGACCACGGTCGACAAGGCCCGGCGGCTCAGCCGCCGAACCGACTCACTGGACCGGATCATCGGCGACGGCGTCCACCTCGGCGATCTCATCGAAGCCCGTACCGCGATCCCGGGGGTGGAGGGCGCGGTCGTCGAGGCCCTGACCGAAACGGAGCTGCACGCGGCCATCGCCGCGCTGCCTGAGCGGTACGCCCACATCGTCACCCGGCGGTACGGGCTGGACGGAGAAGACCCGGCCACCCTGGACGAGCTCGGGAAAGACCTCGGGATCACCCGAGAACGGGTCCGCCAGTTGGAGGTGAAGGTCCGGCCCGTCCTGGAACTCGCCTTCACGGACCCCGCCGGTGCTCCGTACCTCACCCTGCGCCGGATGCTCACCGACAGGCAGGTCACCGCCGCGTCGTCCAACGCAGTCCAGGCGATCGCGAAGGACCGTACCAACCGGGATTGGTGTGCCGGCGTGAACGCCCTGAAGGCGTTCCGCCAGCGTGAAGGGAGCCGGCTTCCCGAGCCCGACCACCAGGAGGGGGATTTCCGGCTGGGCCAGTGGGTCGATGAGCAGTACGAGAACGGCGGCCTCGACGGGGCCGGGCTGCCGACCCACCGCCGGATCGTCCTGGAGTCACTGGGCGTTCGGTGGTGGCAGCCCCCGACCCCACCCACCAGGGGACGGCCGCTTCCCCGCCCGACACCGCCGGCCCCGGCCCAGTGCCTCGGCCACCCCTCAGCACCGGACACCGAACGATAGAACGGACGACAGCGTGGAACCCAGGGACGAACTCGTCAGCTACCTCCGGCGCCAGCTCGTCGGCCCCGCCCACGGACCGGAGGAGGTCATCGAGATTCCACCCGACCGCCAGTACCTGATGGGAACGCTCTACCCGCAGAACGCCGACCTCCAGCAACGGCTCGCCATCGCCGCCGAGACCTTGGAAGGCCCCGGCGCGGAGTCCGCCGCGAGCGACACCAACCCCGCCTCCGATCCCGTCCCCGAATCCAACTCGTGGCTGCCGTCCTCCCTCGGACTCAGCTTCTACACCGACGCCTCGACTATCGAGGTTCACTGCGCCGGGTCCCGGTACGCCACGCTCCACGGTGAGCACGGCCGCCAGTGGAAACGAACCCCCCTGGTGGACGAGCCACGCATCATCGGACCGGGGCAGGAGAAGATCACCGTTCTCGACGGCCGCGCCGAGATCCGGGTGCGGCGACGTGGCTTCGGCCCCGGGCATCTGATCACCATCGCCCTGGTCAACACGGCCCGTGCCGGCCAGGCACTCGGCCGCGTCGCACAGTGGGACCGCATGCTGTTCCAGGTGGGCCTGACCGCACGGCCGTTGGACGGTTCGGTCCTCCAGTACCCGAGCGTACGGCTGGCGAGCCGGGACCCGGAGGAACAGGAACTCCGGCTCCAGTACCGGCACGTCCGCACCCACGCCGTCGGCCACGGCTGCGCCGTCGAGGAGGAGTCGGACGGCAGCGGCCGGATCATCGTCCTGCGGGCGGCCGTGATGCCGGAGGCCGAAGTGCCGGCCACCCGAGCGGCCGGGCTGGTCGACGCACCGGTGCTGAACCTCCTGCACCTCGCCGATCCCGAGCTGCCCGTGGACCGGCTCCGCTCCGAGCTCGCACTGTTCACCGCCGACTACCGTTCGTGGTACGAGGAGCAGTCCCGGACGGAGATTCCCACCTGGGGCCGCGAAGCCGCAGACCGCATTCTGGAACGCATCGGCTCAGCCGTCCGCCGGATGGAGGACGGCGTCCGCACGCTCTGCGATCCGTCCCGGCCCGAGCTGCTCCAGGCGTTCCGCACCGCCAATCACGCCATGGCCCTCCAGATGCGGCACATCCGCTCCGACCAGGCCGGAGAACGCCGCAGCCGGAACGAGCCCGTGCTGCTCGATCCCGCGCCCGACGCCGGCGAGCACTGGCGCCCGTTCCAGCTCGCCTTCTTCCTGCTCGCACTCGACGGAACCGTCGATCCCGGCCACCCCGACCGCGGGGTGATCGACCTGATCTGGTTCCCCACGGGCGGTGGGAAGACAGAGGCGTACCTCCTCCTCGCCGCCTTCGCGATGCTGCTGCGCCGCGGCGCGCCGAACGGCGGCGGCACCGCCGTGCTGAGCCGCTACACCTTGAGCCTGCTCACCACCCAGCAGTTCCAGCGTGCCGCCACCACCCTGTGTGCCCTGGAGACCCTGCGTCGCGCGGCCCCGGACACCCTCGGCAGCGAACCATTCTCGATCGGCCTCTGGGTCGGAGAAGCCACGTCGCCGAACTCCTACGCCGCAGCCGAGAACCTCTTCGACGAGGTCCGCGCAGCCGCTCGCCCCGAGGACGTGTTCATCCTCGACCGGTGCCCGTGGTGCGGCACCCGCATCCTCCCATCCCACAAATCGTCCGACATCGGCGACTACGGGGTGCGCGCCACGGGTGACTCCTTCACCTTCTTCTGCCCGCGCGAGGAGTGTGCCTTCCACGACGAACTCCCGGTCGCCGTGGTGGACCAACAGCTGTACGACCGGCCGCCGACCTTCGTCCTCGGCACCGTCGACAAGTTCGCCCGCCTCGCCTGGGAACCGCGAGCCGGCCGGCTCTTCGGGGCCGGCACCGGCAACCTCCCTCCGTCGCTCGTCATCCAGGACGAGTTGCACCTGCTGACCGGGCCGCTCGGCACGACGGTCGGGCTCTACGAGGCGGCGGTGCTCGGCCTGTGCACCACGGCCGACGGGACGGGCCCCAAGGTGGTGGCCTCCACCGCCACCATCCGCCGCTCCGGCCCGCAGGTCCGCGCCCTCTACGGGGGCGACGTACAGCTCTTCCCCCCGGCGGGCCTCGACGCCCGCCACTCGTACTTCGCCGAGCCCGACACGTCACGACCCGGCCGCTGCTACGTCGGCGTCATGGCCCAGGGCCACACCGCCGGTCGTGCGGCCGTGACCACCGCCGCCGCCATGCTCCAGGGCGCCTGGGAGCTTCCGGAGGAACACCGGGACGACTATTGGACCCTTGTCGCCTACCACCACAGTCTGCGTGAGCTGGGCCGCACGGTCACTGCGGCGGCCGACGACATTCCGGCACAGCTCGCCGGTCTGAACGGCGGAGACGGTACACGCGAGTTGACCGACCGCCAGGTCCAGGAACTGACCAGCAACCTGCCACGAACAGAACAGCCCGTCCTACTCGACCGGTTGGAGCGGCCCTGGGACGACCCGCAGGCAGTGTCCTTCCTGCCGTGCACGAACATGCTGTCCGTCGGTGTGGACGTGAAGCGGCTCGCACTGATGTTCATGCAGGGGCAGCCGAAGACGACCGCCGAGTACATCCAGGCCACCAGCCGAGTAGGTCGCCACACCGTGCCCGGCCTTGTGGTCGCGTTCTTCAACGCGACCCGGCCGCGCGACCGCTCCCACTACGAGACCTTCGGCACCTACCACCGCTCGCTGTACCGGCACGTCGAGCCGACCAGTGTGACCCCGTGGTCGGTGCCCGCACGACGCCGCGCCCTCCACGCCGCACTCGTCATCCTGGTCCGCCACCGCCTCGGTCTGTCCGAGGAGAACCAGGCCGGCCGTCTCCCCGACGTGCTGCCGGCCGCCGAGGCCCTCGCCGAGGAGCTCGTGACCCGGGCCGCCGCGAGCGATCCACGCTCAGCAGACGGCATCCGGACGGAGATCGCCCAGCTGCTCACCGGCTGGACCAACGCCGCTCGGGAGGCCGCAGCGGACGGCAAGGATCTCCACTACCGCAGCCAGGGCAAGGGGCAGGTGAACCTGCTGAAGGGGTTCGAGCAGTACGGCGGTCTCTGGGAGACCCCGAACTCGATGCGCAACGTCGACCGGGAGTGCCAGGTGACGGTGAAGGGAAGCGACCAGTGAGCCGACGACTGAGGGTCCGCCAAGCACAGACCGTACTTCCGTTCGGAGTCGGCGCCGTCCTGGACATCCAGGGCGAGTCGTTCGTCGCCACCGGCATCGGGGACTGGCCACGGCTCCGGCAACCCGTCGAGTCCCCGCGGCTCGCCGCCAAACTCGGCGTCACCGGCTTCTACGCGGCCCCCGCCGCGACGGACGACCGCTACGACCGGCAGGACGCGGCGGGCGCACCCTACATCCGCTTCCCGGCCTGGCTGTTCTGCGGGTCGTGCCGACGTATGGTGCGCTGGCGCATCGCCGACGAGAAGCATGGCGTCCCACCACGCTGTCCCTCGTGTTCGCCGGTGCGGCAGCTCACACCGATGCGTTTCGTGCAGATCTGCGCCGCCGGCCATCTGGGAGACGTCGACTGGTGGTTCTGGGCCCACTCGCGGCTCGACGCCGCCAGGCGTCAGGCCTGCGCCTCCCGCGAGCAACTGCGGTTCCGGGTCTCCGAGCGGGCGGCCGGTCTGGAGGCGCTCTCGGTCGAGTGCCGGGCGAAGGATTGTGGCGCTTCCCGGGACCTCCTGGACATCCTCGGCACCCACGGCCTGCGCTGTTCGGGGCGCAACCCGTGGCAGCGGATCGGCGAGGCCACCTCCTGCGTGAAGCCCGTGCAGATCGTGCAGCGCACGGCAGGCAACCTCTACTACCCCGTCACGCACTCAGCCCTCGACATCCCGGAGGGCGACACCTCGGCCGTGACCGACCAGGACCTCACCGCCAAGGTGCTGGCGAACGATCTGTGGATCCCGCTGTGCCGGGCTTCCGAGGGGTCGAAGGCCGGAGTGTTCCGCGAGATGATCAAGGAGGACACCGGCGCCGACGACGCACTCCTGGACGCCCTCCTGGCGGAGGAGACGGGCGCTGCCCCGACTCTGTCCGGTGAAGGTTCCGGCACCTCTGCGCGCCCGGACCTCAGCCGAGAGGAATGGGCCGCGTTCAATTCTCCGGCGCGCCCCGCCACCCGCGACTTCACGATCCGCGACACCACCCTCGGCCTCTCCCACGAGACGGTCGGGCCCTGGGCCGAACTCCACCAGCGGATCGGGCGAGTCGTGCTCGCGGACCGGTTGCGCGAGGTCCGCGCCCTCTCCGGGTTCAGCCGGGTGTCACCGGACGCGGCCTTCGTACCCGCCGACACCGCGCGGCGGCTCAAATGGCTGCCTGCCGTCGAGGTCTTCGGTGAGGGCGTCTTCCTCACCCTCGACAAAGCCTGCCTCACGGAGTGGGAGCAGAACGAAGAGGTCCGCCGACGGGTCGCCGGGATGAGTGCGGACCTGGACGGATCCTTCCGCAAGGAGCAGTTGGCCGGACTGACCGGAACCGACCTGTCACCCCGCTTCGTGCTCCTGCACACGCTCGCCCACCTGCTCGTCCGCCAGCTCGCCTTCGAGTCCGGATACACGACGGCAAGCCTGCGTGAACGCGTGTACGCACGGCCCGAGCACGACCAGCACGGGATCCTCGTCTACACCGGAGCAGGCGACGCCGAGGGCACCCTCGGCGGGCTCGTCCAGCAAGGAGAGGCACCGCACCTCGCCGAGACCCTGCTACGTATGATCGAGGCCGCCGCCTGGTGCTCCGCGGACCCGTTGTGCGCCGAACACACCGGCCAGGGCTTCGGCAACCTCAACCGAGCTGCCTGCCACGCCTGTTCCCTGCTCCCGGAGACCAGCTGCGAGAGCGGCAACACCCTCCTCGACCGAGCGCTCCTCGTCGGGAGCGAACAGGTTCCCGGCTACTTCGAATCCGTCGTCTCCGCCGCACGCACCACCGCGGCCGCAGCACTGGAGTAGGCACCCTGCCATGACGCTCACCTATCTCGACCTCAGCCCTGCCCAGCGGGCCTCGCTGGAAACCCTGCCGTTCGAGGGCAACCATCTGGTCAGCGGCCCACCCGGCAGCGGGAAGAGCCTGCTCGCAGCCCAGCGCGCCCTCATGCTCGCGCTCACCGGCACGCCGACCGTGCTCCTCACCCGTTCCAACTTGCTGCGCCAAACACTCGCCCCGGTCGTTTCCGCCCTCGGCGCCGAGGACCACGGTGTACGCGTTGCCACGGCCCACGCCTGGCTCACCCACTGGTTCGGCGGCGACGCACCACGGACCGACGACGGCTGGTTCGACTGGGCCAGCTTCTATGAGCGTGCCGCCGTCACCGACCACGGGCCCGCCCCCATCCTCGTGGTCGACGAGGGACAGGACCTCCCGATCGGGTTCTACCGGCTCTGCCGCATTCTCGGCGGCCGTACAACGGTGTACGCCGACGAGTGTCAGCGCCTCACCGCCACCAACTCCACGATCTCCGAGATCTCCAGCAGCCTCGGCGGCTGCACCCGCCACGAACTCGCAGGAAACCACCGCAACACCCGCCAGATCGCCGAGCTCGCCGCCCACTTCCACACCGGCACCACCGCACCGCCACTTCCCGACCGACCCGGCCCGAATTCCCGCCTGCACCGCCTCGGCCGTCCCGATGCCGCAACCGATCTACTCATCGCCCTCGCCACACGCCACCCCCGGTCCAGCATCGGCGTCATCCTCGGCTCCACCCGGGCCCAGTCCGACCTGCTGACCCGCCTGGAACGCAAAGCCCCCCGACTGCGCCCCCAGCTCTACACCTCCCAGGCCACCCAGGGTCGTTACCGCACAGTCGACCTCACCCGCCCAGGCATCGTCATCGTCAACCGCGCCAGCGCCAAGGGGCTCGGTTTCGATATCGTCGTCGTCCCCGACACCCACACCGACAACGCCACCGACCCCAGCTCCGCAGCACTGCGCATGACGTACTACGTGTTGGCAACCCGAGCCCGGCAGGAACTGCACTTCGGCTACGAAGGGAACGTCGAGCCGCCGGTACTCGCACCTGTGAGTCCGAACCTGCTGCTACGCGGTTGACCGCTCCCTCAGCGCCGGCGCCCTCGCGCCTTCAGCGGGAGGCCGGGCAGCTCCGGCGCGCGCAGCCGGGCGCCGTCGTAGCCGTGGACGTCGCCGAAGCGGGCGGTGGACGTCCAGTCCTCGCGCGCCCGGGTGATCTCCTCACCGGACCGGCCGATGAAGTTCCACCACATCAAGATCTTCTCGTCGAAGGGTTCGCCGCCGAGGAGGAGGACGGCGGCGTCCGTGCGGGCGAGGAGGGGGAGTTCGGGGCGACCGCAGCCGAGGTAGAGCATGGAGCCGGGCTCGACGCGGACACCGTCGACGTCGACGCTGCCGGACATGGAGAGGACGGCGTACTCGAAGTCGGGGACGAGCGGGAGCTTGAGGTCGGCGCCCTCGGTGAGGGCGAGGTCGGCGCCGACGAGGGGGGTGTAGGCGGTGCCGGGCGAGGTGGCGGTGTCGAGGGTGCCGAGGATGACGGTGCCGCGCAGGCCGGGGGCGGTGACGACCGGCAGGTCGGCGTGGTGCTCGAAGGTGGGGGCGGTGTGCCGGTGGGCGTCCGGGAGGGCTACCCAGAGCTGGGCGCCGTGCAGGTAGCGGGCGTGCGGGCGGGGGGACTCCTCGGAGTGGGAGATCGCCCGGCCGGAGGTCATCAGGCCCAGTTCGTACGGGCGGACGGTCTGCAGGCTGCCGAGGCTGTCGCGGTGCAGCACCTCGCCCTGGTGGAGCCAGCTGACCGTCTGGAGGCCCATGTGGGGGTGGGGCGGGACCTGCATGCCGGGTTCGTCGGCGATGTCGTCGGGACCGTAGTGGTCGACGAAGCACCAGGCGCCGACCATCCGGCGGCCCAGGTTGGGGAGCAGGCGGCGGACCATCGTGCTCTCGCCGAGCTGGACCTGGCGTCCGGTCAGCAGGTCCTTGACCGGTCCGGTGTCGGCCTCGCGGCCGCAGGTGGTCGGGGAGGGCTTGCGGTCGAGGTTGCTCATGTGCGGTTCCACCACCGTGCGGAGAGGGGCCGGGCGAGGGGCGTTCGCCAATGATCATCCCTGACGGCCGACGGATCCTCCACCCCTCGCCGGGTCCGAGCCCGGGGCCGGAGCCGGGTCCGGGTGCCAGGTGCCCAGGCACTCAAGTGCCCCGGCCACCCAGGCACCCAGGCACCCGGGGCACCCCAGGGCCCCTGAACGCCGCTCCGCCCGGGCTCAGTGCCCGCAGGCCCACCAGGCGTCCGCCGTGGCCTTGGTCGCGAGCTCCCGCAGGTTGCGCACGGCCGCGGCCGGGTCCTCGGCCCCGTACACCGCCGAGCCGGCCACGAACACGTCGGCGCCGGCCTCGGCGCAGCGCTCGATGGTGCCGGCGGAGACGCCGCCGTCGACCTGGAGCCACAGTTCCAGGTCGTGCTTGGCGATCAGCTCCCGGGTGCGGCGGATCTTCGGCAGCATGATGTCGAGGAAGGCCTGGCCGCCGAAGCCGGGCTCGACGGTCATGATCAGCAGCATGTCGAGCTCGGGCAGCAGGTCCTCGTACGGCTCGATGGGCGTGCCCGGCTTGAGGGCCATGGAGGCGCGGGCGCCCTTGGCGCGGATCTCGCGGGCGAGCCGGACGGGCGCGGCGGCGGCCTCGACGTGGAAGGTGACGGAGCCGGCACCGGCCTCGACGTACTGGGGGGCCCAGCGGTCCGGGTCCTCGATCATCAGGTGGCAGTCGAGCGGGATGTCGGTGGCGCGGGCGAGCGACTCGACGATCGGGACGCCCAGGGTGAGGTTGGGCACGAAGTGGTTGTCCATCACGTCGACGTGCAGCCAGTCCGAGCCCCTGACGGCCTCGGCCTCGTCGGCGAGCCGGGCGAAGTCCGCGGACAGGATGCTGGGGTTGATCTGCGCCATTACCGACTACCTTCACACGAGGGTTCACACGAGGGCTGCGGCGTCCCGGGAGCGGGCACCTCGTCCCATCATCTCGCGCCGCCGCGCCGCCGGGCGCACAGCGCGACCTCCTCGTGACCCTCATCACACCCGGTGCGGGGTTACCGTGGCCGCCGCCGTGGTCATCAGCACTGGAGCGGTCCGCGCGCCCGATCCGTCGGCGCCCGCCGGGCCGCCCCGTCCGGCCGGGTTCGCCCCGCCCCTCTCCGAGGAAGGTCCTTCGATGGCCGATCTCGTCCACCCCGCCCGTGCGCTGTGGTGGCTCTTCGAACCGGTGCACGCCGTCACCTACTTCCTGCCCGAGAGCCGCGAGGCCTTCGAGGCGGCCGGGCTGCGCGGCGGCTGGCGCGGCTACTTCGCCAGCCGGTCGGCGCCGCTGGGCGCGGTGGACGCGCCGCCGGTGACCGCCGCGTTCTTCAGCTTCTCCCCGGCGATGGTCGAGCGCGCGCTGCCGGAGGTGTGGACGCACGCCAGCCCGGAGGAGGCGCTGGCCGCCCGGCTGAAGGGCTCGACGGCGGCGCTGGGCCGGCTGCTGGAGCACGTGGACCCGGAGCAGGTCGAACTGGCGGTGGAGGCCCTGGAGCGGGCCACGGCCCGGCTCGACTGCGTCGGCCGGGTGCTGGCCGCCGCCAACGCCGCGCTCCCCCGCCCCGCCGGACTGTACGAACGGCTGTGGCAGGCCGCCACGGTGATGCGCGAGCACCGCGGGGACGGCCACGTGGCGGCCCTGGTGGCGGCCGGGCTGGACGGGTGCGAGGCGCTGGTGGTCCGGTGCGCGATGGACGTCCGGCGCGAGGTGCTCCAGCCGATGCGCGGCTGGACGGACGAGGAGTGGGACGCGGCCGCGGGGCGCCTGGTCGAGCGGGGCTGGCTGACCGCGGCGGGCACGGTGACCGAGCTCGGCCGGATCCGGCACCAGTCCCTGGAGGCCGCCACCGACCTGGCCGCCGCGCGGGTCTGGGAGGGCTACCCGCGTGCCGAACTCGACCGCCTGGCGGCCGCGTTGAAGCCGATCTCGGCACTCTGTCGCAGTCACCTCCCGGTCAACCCGGTCGGCCTGCCGGACAACCCCTGATCAGCTCCCGACGGGGGCCCGATGAGATCCCTACGAGGGTCCTGATGAAGGTCCCCATGAGGTCCTGATGAGGGTCCCGATCAGTTCCCGGCCGGTTCCTGGTCGGGAACCGATCGGGCCCCGCCCGCCCCGCCCGCGCCGCCCGTGCCACCCGCGCCGGGCGGGCCGAGGACGATCCCCCGCCCGGCGTAGAAGCGCTCGAACGACCGCCACGGCACGTGCGCGAAGGACTGCGACTCCCCCGGGAAGCCGGACGGGTTGTGGATCACCACCGCCGTGTCCGTGGCGCCCACCACCAGCACCAGGTGCCCGCCCCGCCGCACCGGCGCCGGACCGGCCGGCTCCCGGATCGCGGGATGCACCGACACCATCGCCAGCCGCCCGCCGGCCACCTCGGCCGCGAGCTCCGCCGGCGCCAACTCCCGCGCCTGCGCGGCCAGCCCCCACCGCCGCCGGACGTAGTCGGCGAACGGCGTGTGGATCAGCCCGCGCAGGCTCTCGCCGTCCCGGACGTACGCCCCCGCCGCCACGCACTCCCCGGCCAGCGTGAGCGCCGGCGGTGCCAGGCCCCACCAGTGGTCGAGCGCCATCCGCAGGCAGGCCACCCCGCACAGCCGCCACGACCACCACGCGTACTCCTCCGGGGTGGCCGCGCCGGACTGCCCCCACCGCGGGTCCTCGGCCGCGTCGACCTGCCCGTCGATGATCGCCCGCACCAGTTCCGCCGACTCCCACTGCGCGTGGTACGGCACCTCGTGCACCACCGGCCCGCGCACCAGCCCGCTCGCCCGTCCGCCCGTCGACGCACCCGCCCCTACACCTGTCGGCACGCCCGTCGGCATCCCGCCCTGCTCCTCCACCATCCCCCGACGCTCTCACGCCACGGCGCCCGGCCGACCCGCGACACTCCCTGAGCACCCCTACTCGGGCACCCGCTCCCCCGAGGTCTCCGCCGAGCCCTCCTTCGAGCCCTCCTTCACGCCCTCCCCCGACTGCTCCCCGTCCTCCCCCGACCGGTAGGCCAGCCGCTGCGACGCGCGCCGCCCGCGCGCCTCCAGCGGCAGGGAGCCGGTGGCGCCGGCGAGGCCGAACGGCGGCATGTCGAAGTAGATCGACTCGTACCCGCCCTCCGGCACGACGTACGTCTCGTGCCACAGCCCGACGTGCCGGCGGACCTTCCCCTCCCGCACCTTGCGGTTGACGATGCCCCACATGGTGTGGTGGAAGCCGTCCGGCGCACTCGCGTAGCCGTACAGCTTCTCCTTCGACTCCCAGTACTGGACGACGTAGTACGTGCGCGGCGAGGCGGTGAGCAGGATCCGCCCGCGCAGGCCGCGTTCGGGGCTGCGCCCCAGTTCGTACAGCATCCGGAACATCGCGAACATCACCGGGCCCCAGTGGTGGACGGCCCAGAAGCGGTTGATCCGCATGCCGATCAGCAGCACCACGGTGTCGCCGGTGGCGCCCGCGGTGGTGTAGCCCGGCGTCGGCTTGGCGAACATCATTCGGACGAACGTCGTTCCCATGGACATCTCAGCCTCCCGCACCCCATGTAATCGGTGATTACATCAGGGCCGGGAAACCCGGTCAAGGCTCGTCACACGCACAAATCGTTTACTGCGAAGGGTGGTTGGCGACGCCCTGGCCGAAGGTGTCGAGCACCTTCTCGGCCAACTCCTCCGCCTTCTCCTCCGGCAGGTAGCCGTCCACGATCATCTGCGCCAGCCCGTACACCAACGCCTGCCCGGCCAGCCCCACCAGCTCCGGATCCCCCGGACGCAGCCGGCCCGCCTCCTGGTCCGCCACGATCAGACCGGTGAACGCCCGCTCGATGCCGTCCAGTTGATCCCGCAGCTCCGGCTCCCGCGAGGCCACGAACACCCGCGAACGCAGCAGCTCGAACCGGCGCGGATGGTGCAGCGCGTACCGGATGAACCCGCGCCCGACCGCCCGCATCACCGATCCCCCGTTCGGCTCCACCGCCGCCGCGTCGGCCCGCTGCGACCGTGCGAAGTCCGCCAACGCCCGGTCCGCCAGCGCCGTCAACAACGCCTGCCGGTCAGCGAAATGGCGAAACGGCGCCCCCGCCGACACCCCGGCCCGCCGCGCCACCTCCCGCATGCTCACCTTCTCCTGCCCGTACTCGTCCAGCAGCTCGAACGCCGCGGCGACCAGCGCCTCCGGCAGCGATCCGTGGTGGTACGAGCTGCGCCCGCCAGGCCGTTCCGTCATGCCTGCCTTGCTACCACAGCAGGCCGCCCCATCAGGAAACCGTCACCCCACCGATCGGAGCCCCATGCCCACGCCCACCCCGACCCCCATCCCCCACCCCACCTCCCGCGCCGCCACCTTCGCCGCCGTCTACGCGCTCCTCCGCGCCTCCGCCACCCTCGCCGACCACTGGATCCAGACCGACCACCAGGCCGCCACCAAGGGCCGTCCCACCCCGGCCGGCCGCCGCGCCTGCGCCGCGCACGTCGCCGCCTACACCGCCACCCAGGCCGCTACCCTCCTCCTCGGCACCCACGCCCTCGGCATCCGCCCCAAGCCCCGCCGCCTCCTCGCCGCCCTCGCGCTC
This sequence comes from Kitasatospora sp. NPDC086801, assembly GCF_044745805.1. Classification (NCBI taxonomy): domain Bacteria; kingdom Bacillati; phylum Actinomycetota; class Actinomycetes; order Kitasatosporales; family Streptomycetaceae; genus Kitasatospora; species Kitasatospora sp. NPDC086801. Next base: position 2,377 of record NZ_JBIVAX010000067.1, on the reverse strand, counting down.
TCCGCCACCACCCACTACCTCGCCGACCGCCGCGAACCCCTCCGCCGGGCAGCCGACTTCACCCGGCGGGGAGACTTCGTCCGCCTCGCCGAGCACGGCATGAACGGCGCCTACCTCCTCGACCTTCTCTGCACCAAGGACCTGGCGCTCAGCTTGCGTTGAGTGAACTCGAAGTGAGGCATCAAGACCGGCTTGCGAACGGCTTCGCGTCAGCCCATTCCCAGAAGGCATGGCCAGCGTTGACGACCGCCTCCATGACAGCGAACAGTCCAGAGGGCTCAACGCCGGGCGGGACATCTACAGCGACGAAGCGGTCGCCGTTCCACTCGCTCAGCAATCCGGCAGCGGTGATCTCGGCCTTGATCCTCTCAGCAACTGGCTGAAGGTCGCTGGCAGGCAGATCAGGAATGAACAGGAACCGCAGCGTTCGATGCCGAGAGGTCCCGACCACGGCGCTGACATAGTCGTCGTCGTTGAGGAGCACGGTGTCGCCCAGGGCGAGCCCGTAGACCGAGAACGGAACGCAGGCGACCTTGTAGGTCTCGTCGTTGATCGCTTTGAGCCAGAGCTGCTCGACCTGTCCCTCCAGTCCGAAGGGAGCCAGGTCGGCGCGCGCGATGTAGTTGGTCGCGGCCCGTCCGACCGGGTGCTCGTGGACGATGAACTGCATGACGGCACTCCCCAAGGCCAGCTCCGATGGCCTGCCATGATGCCGTAGCTGATCACTGCTGCTGTCGGCGGGGCCCAGGCAGCCCGAGCACCTCGACGTTCACCTTCCCCGCGTGCTGAAGAGCCGCGAGCCGTGACCGGTTAGCTCTCAGCGTCGAACCAGGACCCAATGTTGTTCCACATGAAGGGGGCGTTCCAGTCGGGCTCGCCCTTCATCCAGCCGAGCATGGCCGCGATGACCTTGTCACGCGAGACAGTCCGGGTCTGGTAGTGCTCGGCAGGAACGCCGTCCCGGTATTCCAGCTGGAACGTGTTGTCCTCACGCATCCAAACCTGGACATACCAGTCTCCCGACTCCTCATCCACACGTTCGAGGATCAGGGCGCCGCCGCGCTGCAGGTTTGCTATCGCCGCACTCACGGTCGGCTTTGACGGTCGCTTGGCCAGCAGACCTGTCCGACTCTTCATCACCAGCATGCCGGGATCATGCCTCACCCGGCTGACATCCGTAGTCCAGAAAAGTGCAGCCGTTGCAGCTGGTCAGCTTCACCGTGGGGTCCTCGCGGCCGGACTGCGGGCGATGCCAGCGCACCGCGACATCGGCAAGTCGGTGATCGACGTCGAGCGCGGCCCGCTGGCGATCCGGACCGGCCCCAATTCCGTCGACCGCTGACCCATGTCCATTGACCGAGAAAGAGGGACGCCGCCATGCGTACCGAGATCCACAACTTGACCGTCCTGGCCACCACCGCCCTGACCCTGATGGTGCTGATGGTCGGCCACAACCTGGCTGACCATGTGCTCGGTCAGAGCGACCGACAGGCCGCCCACAAGGGCGCCCCGAGCCGGGAAGAGGTCGCTGCTGGCGCAAGCCCGCGACGTGGCTGGGGCGCGTGCCTGGCCCACGTCGGGCAGTACCACCTGGTCCTGGCCGTCCTACTCGGACTGACCTGGCTGGTCCTGCCGATGCACTGGAGCTGGACAGGCCTGACCGCCGGCCTCGCTTGGTCGATGGCGACCCACGCCCTCCTGGACCGGCGGTTCCCCGTCCGCTGGATCCTCCAGCACACCGGCTCGCCCGACTTCGCCGAACTGCACAGCGCTGGCCTCAACGGCATGTACCTCGCCGATCAGGCCCTGCACTCCGGGGCTCTGCTCGTGTCCGCGCTGCTGATCACTCGGCTGTAGGTCGGCTGTGCGGGATCGAGGGAATGCCCAGGTCCACCGGGGGCAGCTGCTGCGATCGGTGAACCTGGGACCGCTTGGAACGCAGGAACGTCAGGGTCAGCTCGATGCCTTCGACTTCGCCCTTCCAGCCCTGGGCGAGAGCGTGCTTGCGGCGGGCGACCAGGTCGTCCTCCAGCTCGTCCAGCCGGGGCAGCATCTTCGGGTTGACCGAGAGCATGGGGCATCTGATGCAGGCGTGCTCGTGGGCGCACGGTGTTCCGTAGGGACGTCCGCAAGAGCCCAGTTCGACCTTCCGCTTGTCGAAGTGGTCCTGGAACTCCGCCCACTCCTCCGACGTGGGGTCCCGGTATTCCTCCTCGGGCCGCAGCTGGCGGCGCTGGTCAAGGAACTGCTGGTAGTGGCGCACGATGTCGTCGTCGAAGACCGCTAATGGTGGAGTCGGGTATTGGAACTGTCCGAATGGGTCGGTCAGGGGCGCCCGTGGCAGGCGTGGTGGAGGGGCTGGCTTCTGGCCGTCACG
>NZ_JBIVAX010000066.1:14049-30900 GCF_044745805.1 Kitasatospora sp. NPDC086801 | reverse complement strand
ATGGATGTTGTTCATCTATCGGGCATAGCGTAATCAAAGCGACGTGACCATAAGCCATTTATGGGATCAGAGATCCCAAAACCCCCACTGAGAGGGCGTTCGATACCGATTTAGGCTGCCGCGAGGGGTTTTGGGCGGGGCGTGGGAGCCGACCCCGGGCAGGGCGACGATGTAGCGCGCGGGCACGTCCAGGGTGCTCACCTCCCTGTGGGGTGGCCATCACCGGCCAGGGCGGCGGTGACGCGGGCGGCTACGGTGAAGAGGGCATCGGCGCCAGCCGCCTCCAGCAGACGGCGCACCTGCGGCACCGGGGCGACAAGGAGCAGGCCGGTCCCGCTGTCTGCGGCGGCCTGCCGGGTCTTGATCAGGGCGTTCAGCCCGGTGGAGTCGCAGAAGCCCAGCCGGGACAGGTCGACGACGAGCCGCGGTGGTGCGTCAGCGAGGGCGTCCTCCAGCTCGCGGCGCTGGTCCATGTCGATCTCACCGTCCAGGCGCAGGACGCGGGCGCGGCCGGGGAGGTCCAGGGCGGTGATCCGCAGCGCAGACGCAGCGGCGGGGACGGCTGCCGAGCGGGGCACGGGATGCCGTTGCCTGATGCACATGAGCTGGCCTCCTTCGGCGGGGAAGCTGTCTGCCCATGATCCTGCCGCTCCTGTCGTAGCCGGTTCACCCTGGGGCCCGGCCTGCGTGGGGACCGACCGCTCGACGAGTCCCCGGCACCACCTGCCCACCTGATCGGCGCCGCACACCTCCCAAGGCCGCCCCGTGCATCCCGGCAGCCGATGGTCCACACCTGCCGATGCGGTTGACGCCCGCGCTGTGGGACCGGCGGCGGGGAACACGCCCAGCTCCGGCGACCGGGCGGCGCTGCCGCTTCCCCGGCCGGCCGCTCTGTGTCACTCCTCGGGTCACGCTCCGCCAAGACGGATGGCCTTGACCAGCAGCAGGATGGCGGAGAGGACGAGGTAGCCGCGCAGGGCGAACATGCCGAGCCGTAGTGCCGGTGACCACTGGACGGGCTTGAGCAGGGCCAGTGGGGGCATCCGCCAGGCGAGCTTCTCGGCCGCCGACATCGCAGGCGCCGGAGCCTGGGCCGGGGCCCCGGAGCGCTGGCGGGCGATCCGCAGTCCGGCGGCCGCCGCGATGAGCGCGACGACCAGGACGACGGCGAGCCAGACGGTCAGGGCCTTGACGTCGATGCGGGGGAAGAGCGTGGAGGTCATCAGGGTGGCGGAGAGCATGAGCAGGACGGCGATGATGAGGGTGGCGAGGAGGTTGAGCCAGCGGGGGTTGACCCAGGGGCCGAGGACTTCGGGGTCGTTGCAGAGCAGGAGCAGGAAGGTGCTGGCGGAGGGCAGGAGAAGTCCGGCGAGGGCCTGGACGGCTTCGGTGATGACCCCCAGCGGGGCGCCGGGGATGAGCACGATGGCGGCGGCGAGCAGCACCATCAGGCTGTAGGAGGCGTAGAACTTCTTCGCCTCGCCGAAGCCGCGGTGCAGTGAGTGCCGCAGGTTGAAGACGTCGCCGAAGGCGTAGCTGGTGGCGAGGGTGACGGCGGCGGCGCCGATGATGCTGGCGTCCATGAGGACGATGGCGAACATGACGCCGAGTGCGCGGCTGTGCTGTTCGAGGGCGTGGGCGACGCCAGCGGCGTCGGTGAAGTTGCCTTCGAAGCTCGTGCCGCGGGCCCCGTAGTCGGCGACCATGACGAGGGCGGCCGCTCCGACGACCACGACGACCGAGCCGATGACGGTGTCCGCGCGTTCGTAGCCGATGAAACGCGGAGTGATGCGTTTGTCGATGACGTTGGACTGCTGGAAGAAGAGCTGCCAGGGAGCCACGGTGGTGCCGACGATCGCGATGACCAGCAGCATCGCGTCGCCCGTGATGCCGCCCTGGATGCCGGGGACGACGAAGTGCCGGGCGGCCTGGCCCCACCGGGGCCCGGACATCAGGATGAGCGGGACGAGCAGCAGGCTGACCGCGATGAGGGCGAACATGGCGCGTTCCCAGCGGCGGAAGGAGCCGCTGGCGGTGACGGCGATCAGCAGGAAGGCGGAGAGCGGCACCACCCAGTACTTGGACGCGCCGAGGTACTCGGCGGCCAGCGAGATGCCGATGAACTCGGTCACGATGGTGAGGAAGTTGAGGACGAACAGGTCCCCGACGCTGAACCAGCCCCAGAACCTGCCGAAGCGCTCGGTGATCAGGCGGGCGTGGCCGACACCGGTGACGGCGCCGAGACGTACCACCATCTCCTGGTTGACGATCAGGACCGGCACGAGCAGCAGCAGGACCCAGAGCAGGGAGTAGCCGTAGTTCTGGCCAGCCTGGGCGTAGGTGGCGACCCCGCCGGCGTCGTTGTCGCCGACCATGACGATGATGCCGGGCCCGACGACGGCCAGCAGGGTGAGCACGCGGGTCTTGAAGCTCGGGCGATCTTCGGTGTAGTCCCGGGCGATCCGGCCGAACGCGCCCTCGATGTCGCCGAGGTGGGCCTCGTCCAGGACCGCGCTGCGCCGGGGGGCGGCCGGCGTCCTGCGGACCGGCTTGGCAGGTGCGGACTTGGGCGCTGCCGGTGCCGGTGCGGGAGGGGTGGGCTTCGCCGGTGTGGCGGTGGGCGTGGCCTCGCGTTTCGGTGGTGGTTCGGTGGGGCCCTGTGCGCGTTCGTCTGCGGGTGCGGCGTGATCGGGGCGGTCCGGGCGGTCCGGGCGGTCCGGGCGGTCCGGGCGGTCCGGGGGGTCCGGGGGGTTCTGCGGGGTGGTCATTCGTCGAGGTCCGTGGTGTTCATGGCCTCGCTCGGCGCGTCGTCGGTCCGGTGGGCCGGGCGCGGGGCGGGTTCGCGGCGGCGCCAGTCCTCGGGGATGACGGTTTCCAGGATGTCGTCGACGGTGATGACGCCGAGGATCTGGTCCCGGTGGTCGACGACGGGCACGGTGAGGAGGTTGTAGTCGGTCATCAGCAGGGCGACGTCCTCGACGTCGGTGTCCGGGAGCACCCGGACCGGTTCGGTGCTCATGACCTCGTCCAGGCGGGAGCCGGGGTCAGCCTGGAGCAGGGCGACCAGGGTCGCCGTACCGATCAGCCGGGTTCCGTCCCGGATGACGTGGACGCTGGTGAGGGCCTCCGGTTGCAGGGTTCGGGCGGCCCGGACGAGGCCGAGCACCTCGGTGACAGTCGTGGCCGGGGACGCGGTGAGGATGTCGAGGGCCATCAGGCCGCCGGCGCTAGAGGGGTTGAAGCCCATCAGCGTGAGGACCTTCGTGCGCTGGCCGGCCGGCAGGGCGTCGAGCACCGGCTGACGGCGGTTCTGCGGAAGGTCGTTGATCGCGTCTGCGGCGTCGTCCGCGCGCATCCGGCCGAGCACCTCGGCGATCTCGCGATCGTTCTTCTCCGCGAGCAGACGCGTCTGCGAGTCGGGTTCCAATTCCTCGAAGACGTCCGCCTCCAGCTCGGGATCGGCGTGGACGGTCTGCAGGATCTCGTGCGATTCGGTGCGGTTGGCGTCTTCCAGCAGGTTCGCCAGGTCGGCCGGCCTGAGCCGGGCCAGCCGCCCGAACGGGCCGCGCACGCGCGCGGACTGGGCGTGGCCGATGAGCGGTTCGAAGGACTTCCAGTCCCGCCACCGCGGCCGGCGCTCACCAGTGAGGAGGCCGAGCGGGCGGGGGCGGTGCGGGTGGGTGTCCAGGCGGTCGACCACCCAGCCGTCCGGGCGCTCGCGCAGCTCCAGGTCGTGGGCCCGGACGAGCTCGGCGTCGGCGACGTCGATCACCCGGTGCCCGAGGACGTCGGCGCGCAGCAGGACCTCCCCTTCCCGCCGTTCGAAGGGGCGCAGGTCCACCACCTCGCTGGTGAGCCGGATCCGCTCGCCGTCGAAGGCCGCGACCTGCCCGACGGGCAGGAAGACGTCGCGTCTGCCGACCCGCACGACCAGCCCGGCGACCAGGGGGTACTCGCGCCCGCGCAGGCGGACGATCACATCGGACAGGCGGCCCACGGCCGCGCCGCCGCGCCCCACCAGCGGGCGGCGCAGCAGTTGGGAGAGAGACACGACGCGGTCCACGCCACGAAGCTAGCCAGGCGTCGGCGACGGCTCGTGGGGCGCACCGTGTCGCGGCCGGCACCGTGCTCGAATGGCGCAGTGGGTACCGGCACGGTCATGCGGGCGTCAGGGGTGCGGCAGACGCCCGCGGTGGCGGGCCTGCTCGACGAGCTTGTGGGCGAGGTCGCCGGGCAGGTCGAAGTGGCGTTCGAGCCAGACGGCGTCGTGACCGTGGGTGGCGAACACCCATGCGGTGTAGAGGCGGTTCATGGACGGCGGGTCGCTCTCCGGCAGGAGCGGGCGGAGGGCTTCCTCGGGGAAGTCCTCGATGTCCGGCGTCGTGAACCACGCCTGTACCGTGTCGTGGTCGAACTGCCGGGTGTGCCGGCGGGAGCGGGCCAGGCGTGCGAAGGCCGTCACCACCAGAACGCCGAGAACGGCCATCGCGGCTCCGCCCAGCGCCGCGCCGACGACGGGCTGGTCCCCGGCGGGCGACAGACCGATAGCGGCCATGGCCGCCACAGCCACGACGGCGGCGGTGAACGCCGCCAAACCCTCGCCGGTCCGCAGGTGAGGTATCGCCCTCATCCGAACCACCTTCCTCCGCTCCATTGTGGCGCGATTGCCGGGCCGGTCGCCAGGAGCCGGGCCCTGAGGGTTCGGGCCCAGGCGAGCGGGCCGATGGCGGTCAGGGGACAGCTCCGACCACGCGGCGTTGAAAGCGAAGCGGCGACTGTGAAAATCGCTGTCCGACCACCGGAGCACGGTGATAGACATTCGGCGTGGAAAAGAATCTTGAGTTCCCTGACCTGCTGCGACTGATTGACGAACGGTCGACCGCCTTCCGCGCTGCGGTCGCCGCCGCGCCCAGTCTCGACGCACAGGTGCCGACCTGCCCCGGGTGGACGCTGTTCGATCTGGTGAAGCACCTGGGTGGGGGAGACCGTTTCTGGGCCGCGATCGTCGGCGCGGGGCCTGCCGACGCTCCCCCGGCCGAGGCCGCCGCTGCGCGCGCCGCTCTGGAAGTGCCGCGGGAGCGTGAGGCCCTGCTGACCTGGCTGGCCGCGTCGACGCAGCTTCTGCTGAGCGCCCTGCGGGAGTCGGGCCCGGACGCCGGCTGCTGGGCGTGGTGGAGTGCCCTGCAGACGCCGCGGACCTCCGGCGGAGTCGCCCGGCACCGGGCCCAGGAGACCGCGGTGCACATCTACGACGCCCAGCTCGCCGCGGGCGCCCCGCAGCCGCTGCCGACCGAGGTCGCCCTCGACGGTGTCGAGGAGTTCCTGTTCACCTGCGTCGCGACGCCCAGCGCCTGGCCGCACAAGCCCACGGCCTTCGACTTCCACACCGCCGAGGGCCGCTCCTGGCGCCTCACGGTCGATGGCGACGGCGCACGCTCCACCCGCATCCCCGCGCCCGCTGCCGCGACCGGCGAGGACTCGGACGCAGCCGGCGCCTCCATCCATGGCACGGCCAGTGAGTTGGTCCTCTACTTGTACGACCGTATCCCGGCCGACTCCTTGCACGTTGACGGAGACGCAGGGCTGCTCGACCTGCTCCGCGCCTGGGAGCCGGAGGTGTAGGACGTAGCGGGGGCGGTTGGCCGCGCCTCGAGCCGGTAGGACACGACTCTTCGCCAGGTTCGTCAGTCGCGGCACCGGACTCGAACCCGCGAGGCGGCCTCGGGGCGTCACCAAGCCGACCGTCTACCCGGTCAGAGCTCGAACAGGCCCGTTGCCCCGTCAGGGTCGGAACACCCGGCGGGGAAGTCGATCACGCCGTGCCGCCACCGATCATCCGTCGTCTCCCGCCACAGGCAGGCGGTCACGACTGGAACGTCGTCCTCGTCGGTGAACGCCGGTTCCTCGACGAAGGGCTTGAAGACCTCCGGAACCTCGTCGATCACGCCCGGCCACGGCTCGCCATCGTTGCCGTACGGGCTCATCGGTGCTTCGTGGTCGAAGCCACGGACATAGACCCCGGCCTCCGAGAACATGATCTGTCCGGCTTCGGCGGGCAGGATGATGTGGAACGCCCGAACTGCTTTTTCTGGGACGGCAGTTGACGGGTTGAGGTGGATGCCTGGAGATAATTCGCAGGCGTGCGGCAACGGCAAGGACCTATTCTGCCCGTCGTGACCGACTGGAAGAGCGTCGAGGCCGCCGACTGTGCCGTGCCCGCTGACCGGCCCATGGACGACCTCGTCCGCGAGCTGTCCCGTGCCCTGGCAGATCCCGATCCACTGGTCCGGGACGGCGCGCCCTATGCCGTCCTCGCGACCTGGATCGCCCGTGGGGTGATCGGGACGTCCCGGCGGCTGGAGCTGGGGGACGAGATGGCCGCCCGGTTCACCGACCCGCGGGTCGAGGCCCGCACCTTCGCGCCCCTCGTGCTCGACATGCTGGTGGTCGCGGGGGACTTCAAGGCCGGCTGGGTGGACGCGTTCGAGCACTGGTACCCGGCGGAGCAGGATCTGCGCGGCCACGACGAGACGCTCGGCTGGCTCCACGCGGTGGCGCACGGCGCGGACCTGCTTGCCGGCTTCGGTCGCCACCCCGAGGTGGCGCCGGTACGGATGCTGGACCTCGCCGCCGCACGGCTGACGGTCCCCACCGACCATGTCTACGACCAGATGGAGGACGACCGCCTGGCCCGGGCGATCGCCCGGGTCCTCACCCGCACCGACCTGAGCGAACGCGACGCCGTCGGCTGGCTGGATCCGATCGCCGACCGCTTCGGGGCCGACCGCATCAGCTCGCCGGTGCCCGCCCACATCAGCAACTGCCTGCGCACCCTGCGCCTGCTCTACATCCTCGCCGACCGGGGCGTGCGCCCTACCAGCGAACTGCCCGCGGAACCCCTCCACCACCGAGACGCGGTCAAGTCCGGCATCGCCACCGTCCTCGACCGGATCGTCAGACGCTGACCGACGGACCCGGCCCGGCCGGGCGGACCGGTGCGCACGCCCTCTACGGACGACGGGGATGGCGCTGATCGCGTACACCGGCCTCGCCCTCCTCTCCGCTCAACCCTCGCCCGCATCGTCCAGTTGATGCTCGACGACGTGTTCAGTGACGGAGAAGCACGGAGAAGCGCGGAGGAGCAACGCTTCTACGGCTCGGGGAATCCGCTGGGCCCGCCCCCGCATCAGTCGTGTCCCGGCTGCTGGAGTACGTCGCAAGTCGCGACAACACGGACGCCGCCACCAATCAGGCACCCCGCTGGCTCTTCCCCAGCTGGCGGGCAGACGAGCCTGCTCGCCCCGACCCCCTTTCCGCGTTCATGGGCGGCATCGACGTCCCGGTCGCAGCCTCCCGCAGTGGCGCCGACCGACAGCAGCTCCTTGACCTGCCCACCCCGTTGTCGCGGACGCCCTCGGCTACCACGACAAGACCACCAGCCGCCTCCTCAAGGAGGCCGGCGGGACGCGGAAGCGTACGCGGCTGGCGATCACACAAGGTCACCAGTCGGTTGGAATCCTCGGGGAACTGGCGACAGTTGAATACGAGACCCCACCAGTACTGGACCCCCTGACCGGGGAGGCCCGGTGCGCGGCGTTCCCGGCTACGCGGTACCGATGGGGAGCCGGGTGATGGTCCCGACCAGCTCGGTGTCGGTCCCGTCGAGCAGCGAGGCCCGGACGGCCGCCGTGTCGCCCGCGGCGTAGCGGCTCTGGTTCAGCGTCGTGACCGGGACGGTCACCGTGACGTTCGCGCCCGTGCAGTTCGGGGTGAAGCGGGTGAAGCCGAGGGCCCCGGACCCTCGGTCCTCGGCGGTCACGGTCGCGGACGCGACGAAGGCGCCGGTGTCGCAGGAGTAGGCGATGGTGACGTTCACGGTCGCCGAGGCGCCACCGGAAACGGTCGCGCCGGCGATCCGCACTCCGGTGTCGGCGTGCGCCGGGGCTGCTCCGAGTACTGCCCCCGCGAGCAGCGCGGGTATGCCGAGCAGAGTCACGATCCTGCCGTTCATGATGTCCCTTCCGATGTCGATCACCGGTGTCACGCCGTCGCCGACGGTGCGGACCGGTCGGGTGGAATTCGGGTGGAATGCCGTAGGCGTGGCCTGCGGCCGCCGTGCCGGTGCCAGGACGTCGTAGTCGTCGCAGCCGGTGGTCGGACCGCCGCCACCGCCCTACCATCCCCCACCGGCACCATCGGTGTCGAACCGTCAGGTGGCGGGCCAGCCACCGTGGCCGGACCAGGTGCGCCGTGCGGGGCGTACGCCGCGCGGTCGATGTCGGACTCCTTCCCCGGGGTGATGCGCCGGGGGCGGTACCACCGGCAGCGTGACCGTCATGACCCACAGAACTGACCTGACCACACGTCATCCATCCTCCGTGGCAAGGCGGTTGATCGCGATCGCGGCGGCACTCTGCCTGGCCTCGGCCTCGGCGGCGGCGCTGGACCCGGCCTCCGCCCGCGCGGCCGAGCCCGGGCCCGCGGTGGACCTCGCAGCCGGCCAGAGCGCCAAGATCCGCCGCACCGAGAACGGCGTGCCGCACATCGTGGCGCGCGACTACGGCGGCCTGGGCTACGGGTACGGCTACGCGTTCGCGCAGGACGACCTCTGCCAGCTGGCCGACCACGTGGTCACCCTGCGCGGCGAGCGGTCCCGGTACTTCGGCCCCGCCGCGTCCTCGGTCGACGCGCCCGGCACCACCAACCTGGCCAGCGACGCCTACTACAAGGGCGTACTCGACCCCGGCACGGTGCAGCGGCTGCTGGACCGCCCGGCCCCGCTCGGACCGACCGACGAGCTGCGGCGGATGGTCGAGGGCTACGCCGACGGCTACAACCGCTACCTGCGCGACACCGGCACCGACCGGCTGCCCGACCCGACCTGCCGGGGCCAGGCCTGGGTCGGGCCGATCACCCCCGTGGACCTCTGGGGCGTGCTCCTCGACCTCAACACCATCGCCGGCACGGCCGCCGTCAAGCAGGACATCGGCACCGCGACGCCGCCCACCGCGACGCCAGCCGCCGTGACGCCCACCGCGACGCCGCCGGCCGCCGCGCCGCCGGCCCCCCGGCTCGCCCGCCCGGCCGACGCCGAGACCGGCCCCGGCAGCAACGGCTGGGCCCTCGGCCGCGACGCCACCCGCGACGGGGACCCACTGCTGCTCGCCAACCCCCACCTGGGGTGGACCGGCAGCACCCGCTTCTACCAGGTCCACCTCACCATCCCGGGCGTCCTGGACGTCGCCGGGGCCGGCCTCTACGGCGTCCCGGTGGTCCAGATCGGCCACACCCGCACCCTCGCCTGGACCCACACGGCGAGCTACTCCCAGCACGCCTCGGTCTACCGGGTCACCCTGGTGCCCGGAGACCCGACCAGCTACCTGGTCGACGGCAGGCCCGAAGCGATGACCCGCCGCACCGTCCCGGTCACCGTCCGCGCCGCGGACGGCACCCTGTCCACCGTCGAGCGCACGGTCTACGGCACCCGCTACGGGCCCGTCGCCGCCGGGGGCTGGACGACCGCGCACGCCTACGCCGTCCGCGACGCCAACGCCGACAACCTCCGCTCGGCCGACGAGTGGCTGGCGATGGGGCGCGCGCAGACCCTCGGCGAGCTCCAGCAGGCGCAGCGCACCTTCCAGGGCATGCCGTGGGTCTACACGATGGCCGTCGACACCGGTGGCGCGGCGTACTTCACCGACTCGTCGGCCGTCCCGCACCTCACCGACGCCCAACTCGCCCGCTGCGCCCTGACCGGCACCGACGTCCCCGACGCCCTGGACGGCTCGACCATCGCGTGCGACTGGGGCAGCGACCCGGACGCACGCGTCCCGGGCCTGTACGGCCCGTCCCACCAGCCGGCGCTCACCCGCACCGACTACGTCGCCAACTCCAACAACGGCCCGTACCTGGTCAACCCGCAGGCTCCGCTGCCCGGCCTGCCGACCGTCTACAACCCGCAGCCCCGGCTCGGGACGCGCCCGCAGCTCGGCCTGACCATGATCGCCGACCGCCGGGACGGCAGCGACGGCCTCGGCGCCCCGGGCTTCACCCTGGCCACCCTCCAGGACACGGTGTTCGGGAACCGCGTCTACACCGCCGAGCTCGACCGCGACGACACGGTCGCGATGTGCCGCGCCCACCCCGTGCTGCCGGCGACCGACGGCACCCCGGTCGACGTGCGGGCGGCCTGCGACGCCCTGGCCCGCTGGGACACCCGCGCCGACACCGGCAGCCGGGGGACCGTCCTGTGGCAGACCTTCCACCAGGCCCTGGGCCGCAGCGGCCCGCCCGCCTGGCAGAAGGTGCCCTACGACCCGGCCGCCCCGCTCACCACCCCGCGCGGGATCGACGGCGAGCACCCGGCCGCCCAGCACGCCCTGGCCGACGCCGTCCGGACGCTGGCCGCCCGGGGCACGGCGCCGGACGCCCCGATCGGCCAGGTCCAGCGCTGGGCCGGAATCCCGCTGCACGGCTGTTCCGGCGCCGAGGGCTGCTTCAACGTCCTCACCGCGAGCCCGGGGTCGGGCCGGGACGGCGGCACGCAGCCCGCCGACCTCACCGGCCTCGCGTTCGGCTCCAGCTTCGTGATGGCCACCGAGCTGACGGACCGGGGCCCGCGCACCCGGACCCTCCTGACGTACGGCCAGTCCGTCAACCCGCGCTCGCCCCACTACACCGACCAGACCGTCCGCTACGCCCGGAAGCAGTGGATCACCGAGCGGTTCACCCCGGCGGAGATCGCCGCCGCGCCCGGGTTGACCGTCACCGCCCTGGCCCGCTGACGTCCGAACGGTCCGTCGGCCCGGGCGCTGCTCCCGGACCGACGGGCCGGAGCACGCCGCGGCCGTCCGATCGGGCGCGCGCGGCTCCTCGCCGACGGATCCCCCTGGTCAGAGCATCAGAAATCCGATCAGTGCCACGATCAGCAGCGGCACCAGCATCATGAGGACCATCAGTCCGATCCCTGCGCCCTCCGACTCCTCCTCCGGGGCCGGAGCCGAGGCCGGGGCCGGGGCGGGGACCGGTCCGGTCCTGACCGTCCGCGGGTGCGGCGCTTCCCGCAGCCGCACCGTCGGCGTGGTCAGGACGTCCGACTGCTGGGCCAACAGCTGCTCCACCGTGGGCCGTTGCGCAGGGTCCTTGGCGAGGCAGGGCAGGATCAGCGGGCGGAGCTCCGCCGGCAGGCCGGTCAGGTCGGGCTCCTCGTAGACCACGCGGAACCCCACCGCGTGCCCGGAGTCCGCGCCGAACGGGCCGCGTCCGGTGCCGGCGAAGACCAGCACGGAGCCGAGCGCGAAGATGTCCGTCGCAGAACTGGTGACGCCCTGCTGGAACTGCTCCGGCGCCATGAACGGGGGCGTGCCGACCACGACGCCGGTGCTGGTGAGCTGGGTGCCGTCCAGCGCGCGGGCGATGCCGAAGTCGATGACCCGGGGGCCGTCCGCCGCCAGCAGCACATTGCCCGGCTTGAGGTCCCGGTGCACCATCCCGGCGCGGTGGATGTCCTGCAGCGCCTCGGCCAGGCCGGCGGCCAACTGCCGGACCGCTCCGGCCTCCAGCGGGCCGTGCCGGGCGACCTGTTCGCCCAGCGGCGGCCCGGCGATGAAGAGAGTGGCCAGCCAGGGCTCCCGGGCGTCGGGATCCGCGTCGATCACGGGCGCGGTGAACGCCCCGCTCACCTTGCGGGCAGCCGCGACCTCCTGTCGGAAGCGGGCCCGGAACTCGGGATCCTGGGCCAGTTCGGGGCGGATCACCTTGACGGCCACCTGGCGCCCGGAGACCGAGCGCGCCCGGTAGACCACTCCCATCCCGCCCGCGCCGAGGCGACTCTCCAGTCGGTACCCACCGATCTCCCGCGGATCGTTCCCCAGTAACACCACGCACCAGCCCCCATCCTTGCCGCCGCCGAACAGCGGGCCGTCGAACAGCGGGCCGCCGAACTCGGCCGCGCCGCCGAAGCGCTCCACCTGGACGGTACCCCCTGCCAGGGCGGCGGCGAGTGCCAGGGCAGTGGCGAGCCGATGCGCCACCCCGACGTCGTCGGCGGCCTGCCCGCCTCCTGCGTCCAGGCGTCAACCCCGGCGTTGACGCGCTGTCCACGTCGAAGAGGAACCCCTGTCTGATGCGGGCTGGAGCGCGACCGGCCCGAGCCGCCGCCGTGCGAGGGCCCGGTTCTCGTCCCATGCTGGAAGAGAGGGGTGTGGCGGCAAAGGGAGTGGTGGGGATGCGAACCGTTGTGGACCTCACGCGTTGCCAGGGCTACGCACAGTGCGTGTTCCTCGCGCCGAAGGTGTTCCAGCTGCACGGCGACGAAGGACTGCTGTACGACCCGGCTGTCCCCGACGACCAGGTCGAGCGCGTGCGCCAGGCCGCGGTGGCGTGCCCGGTCCAGGCCATCCTCCTCGGTGAGGAGGTGAGCACCGATGGCCGGTGACCGGAGCGAGGGCCGGATCGTCGTCGTCGGCGCGTCGCTGGCCGGGTTGCGGGCCGCGGAGGCGCTGCGAGAGGAGGGCTTCACCGGCTCACTGACCGTGGTCGGCGACGAGCCTCATCCGCCCTACGACCGGCCGCCGCTGTCCAAGCAGGTGCTGCTGGGCCACGCTGCGGCGGACTCCACCGGGCTGCCGATGCGCCGGGATCCGGACGCCGAGTGGCGGCTGGGCGTACGCGCCACCGGCCTGGACCCCCTGGGGAAGCGGCTGCTGCTGGCCGATGGCGAGTCGCTGCCGTACGACCGGTTGCTGATCGCCACCGGGACGCGGGCGCGTCCCTGGCCCAACCCGCAGGAGGCCGCCCTGGACGGGGTGTTCACCCTGCGTACCCGTGAAGACGCGAGCGGCTTGGCCGAGCGGTTGGCCGCCGGGCCACGGCGGGTGCTGGTCATCGGCGGCGGCTTCACCGGCTCGGAGATCGCCTCGGCCTGCCGGGAACGCGGGCTGGACGTCACCGTCGCCGAACGCGGCCCCGCGCCTCTGGTGGGCGCGCTCGGCGGCACCCTGGCGAAGCTCGCGGCCGCCATGCAGCGCAACCACGGTGTGGACCTGCGCACCGGGGTGACGGTCACCGCCCTGCGCGGGGACGACGGCGGCCGCTTCACCGGCGCGGAGCTGTCCGACGGCAGCCGCGTCGAGGCGGACGTGTGCGTCGTGGCGTTGGGGGCGGTCCGCAACGTCGAGTGGCTGGCGGACTCCGGACTGGCGGCGGGCCCGCGCGGAATCGCCTGCGACGCCGGGTGCCGCGCCTTCAACATGTACGGAATCGTCACTGACGACATCTTCGTCGCCGGCGACGTCTCCCGCTTCCCCCACCCGCTGTTCGGTTACCAGATGCTCTCCCTGGAGCACTGGGGGAACGCGGTCGAGCAGGCCGGGGTGGCGGCCCACAACATGGTCAGTCCAGGGCCCCTGCGGCGCCCGCACCTCGCCCTCCCGACGTTCTGGTCGACCCAGTTCGGGCTCAACATCAAGTCGGTGGGCGTGCCCACCTTCTCCGACCATGTCGTCATCGCCCAGGGGTCCTTGGAGGCGCGCCGTCTGGCGATGGTCTACGGCTACCAGGGGCGGGTCACCGCGGCGGTCACCGTCGACATGGCCAAGTCGCTCGCCTACTACCGGCACCTGATCGAGACGGCTGCGCCGTTCCCGCCCCCGCCCGGCGCGGCGGACCGCGCGATCGCGGCGGACATCCCGGTCCCGTCCGACGTGCCGGATCCGAAGGGGCTGTCCCACGGCCCCACCGTGGCGCTCACCGGATATCTGCCCGACCGCCGACTGACCGTGGTGCAGCCCCGCGGCTGACCCACGCCCCGCCCACCGACGAGGAGCCACCATGGACTCCGACACCTTGCTGGCACGGATCACCGACTACGCGAACCGCCCCGACCCCTACCCGCTGTACGCGGAACTCCGCGAGGCCGGTCCCGTCGTACGGCAGGAGGACGGCAGCTACCTGATCGGCACCTACCACGAGATCGCCGCCCTGCTCCACGATCCACGGATGAGTGTCGAGCCCCGCACCCGTGGCGAGACGACACACAAGCCGCCGTTCCTGCGGCTCGACGACCCGGAGCATCACCGACTGCGCACCCTGGCCACAAGGCCGTTCGGCCCCCCGCACAGCCCGGGCCGGGTCGATGCCATGCGCGGCGAGATCGCCCAGCTCACCGAGGAACTGGTGGAGCCGTTCCAGGCGGGCCGCCGGATCGACATCGTCGACGATCTCGCCTACCCACTGCCCGTCACGGTGATCTGCCGCCTGCTCGGCGTGCCACGTGAGGACGAGCCGCTCTTCCGGGCGTGGTCCGACGTGATCGTCGCGTCCGCCGACGTCAGGCCCGAAGAGGACTCCACCGAGCAGGACAAGGCGGGCGGCCAGGCGCGGGGCGACATGGGCCGGTACCTGGTGGACCTTGCCGAGAGGCGCCGTGGCGATCCGAGCGACGACATGCTCTCCGCCTTCGTCAACGAACCGGACCCGGCCCTGCGGCTCACCCGGGAGGAACTCGCGGAAACCGCCGTGCTGCTGCTCATCGCGGGACACGAGACCACGGTGAACCTCATCACCAACGGGGTGCTCACCCTGCTGCGTCAGCCCGAGCAGCTGGATCAGCTGCGCCGCGAACCGGACCTGCTGCCGCGGGTGGTGGAGGAGCTGCTGCGCTACGAACCCCCGGTCCACATGCGCGAGCGCATCCCCCTCGCCGACATCGACATCGCCGGCACCACCCTCCCCGAAGGCGCCTCCGTCGTGCTCGCGCTGGCCTCCGGCAACCGCGACCCCAACCGGTTCCACGAGCCCGACCGGTTCGACCCCACCCGCCCGGACAACGAGCACCTCGGCTTCGGCAGCGGTATCCACCTGTGCTACGGCGCACCACTGGCCCGCATCGAAGCCGAGGCCGCGCTCGGTGCGCTGATCCCCCGCCTCGGCACAGCGCGCCTGCTCCAGGACCCGCCTCCCTACCGGCAGAACGCCATGCTCCGCGGGCCCCGCCACCTGCCCGTACGACTCTGAGACCGCCTGGCAGGGCGGGGCCGGCGTCCCGAGGGGGTCGTGTCGCAGGTGTCCTTCACCGAGCCGGGGTCCACCCCCGTCACCGAACAGGCCGACGGCGCCCGGTGGCTGACTGTGCGTGCCGGTGGTGTTACGCTCCCGGGAGAAAAGAGAGCTGAC
Organism: Kitasatospora sp. NPDC086801; assembly: GCF_044745805.1. Taxonomy (NCBI): domain Bacteria; kingdom Bacillati; phylum Actinomycetota; class Actinomycetes; order Kitasatosporales; family Streptomycetaceae; genus Kitasatospora; species Kitasatospora sp. NPDC086801. The sequence continues at coordinate 15,726 of NZ_JBIVAX010000066.1, read as the reverse complement.
TCTCACTTGTGGGCCCGGGGCGCCGTTCGTCCGCCCTGGCCCGGATGTGCAGGAGAGGGCGGTTCTGCCGAGCGTCCGCTGTTCTTGTGGCCTTTGGCCGGTGAGGAGAGACGATGACCGCGTCCGCACCGCAGTTACCCTTCGAGCGCCCCGACGCCTTGGACCTGGCGCCGCTGTTCGCGCGTCTGCGCGAGGAAGGTCCGATCACGCGGGTGACGACACCCGCCGGTGACCCGGCTTGGCTGGTGACCCGCTACGAGGAGGCCCGGGTGCTTCTGGGCGACGCCCGGTTCTCCCGGCTGCGCCCCGATTCCGAGGGCGCGCCGAGGATCTCGGAGTCGGCGCTGCACACGCGCCCCGCCCCCACGCCCGAGGAGGAGGACCGCGAGCACACCCGGATGCGGCGGATGCTGGCGCCCGCGTTCAGCGCGCCGCGCATGCGCCGGCTGGGCGAGCGGATCGGGGAGCTCGCCGCATCCTGCCTGGACGCGATGGACGAGGAGCGTTCACGGGAGCCGGAACGTGCCGTCAACCTGCATGACCACCTGTCGTTCCCGTTGCCGGTGATGGTGATCTGCGAGCTGCTGGGTGTGCCGGTCGCGGACCGGGACCTGCTGCGCGGCTGGTCGGAGCGGATCGCCGCGTTGTACGGCGGGGCCGACGGCGCCGCGGCCATGGCCGAGTTCGAGGCGTACGTGGCCGTCATCGCCGAGGAGAAGCGGAAGCGGCCGGGACAGGACGTGATCAGCGACATCCTGGCCGTGCAGGCGGAGGACCCCTCGTTCACCGAGGGGGAGATGACCAGGCTGGCGGTGGGGCTGCTGTTCGCGGGCCACGAGACGACGTCGGCCCGGATCGACCTGGGGGTCCTGTACCTGCTGAGCGACACCGGCCGGCGGGACCGCTTCGCGGCCGACCCGGAGGCGCTGGCCCGCGCCACCGTGGAGGAGGTCCTGCGGATGGCCTCGCCCGGTGGCCTGGGCCTGACCCGCTACGCCCGCGAGGACGTCACCGTCGCGGGGACCGCGATCGCGCGGGGCGAGGCGGTGCTGGTGGCGATCAACGCCGCGAACCGGGACGGGCGGGTGTTCGAGGAGCCGGACACCTTCGACCCGTCGCGTTCCCCCAACGCGCACCTGGCCTTCGGGCACGGCGGCCACTACTGCATCGGCAACGTGCTGGCACGCACCGAGATGCAGATCGCGCTGACCGCGCTGTTCCGGCGCTTCCCCGGCATGCGGCTGGCGGTGGACGCGCGGAGCCTGCGCGACCACGCGGAACGGCTGGCGGGCGGCCTCAGCGAGGTCCCGGTCCTGTGGTGAACGAGGAGCAGCCGCGTGAGCGGCCTGTCGCTCGGGTGGAGGCGGACACCTCGCGGTGCGTGTCGTCGGGGCAGTGCGCGGTGACGGCGCCGCTGGTGTTCGACCAGGACGAGGACGGACAGGTCGTCGTGCTCGCTGCCGAGCTCGGCGGACGGGCGGCGGACCTGGCCCGCCAGGCGGCCGCCATGTGCCCGGCCTCGGCGATCCAGCTGCATCCGGCGCGCTAGCGGCCGGGGGGGGGGGGGGGCCCCCCCCGGGGGGGGGGGGGCCCCCCCCCCCGCGGGGGGGGGGGGGGGGGGGGCCGCGGGCGGGGGGGGGGCGCCCCCGGCGGCCCCCGGGGGGGGGGGGGCCCCCC
>NZ_JBIVAX010000066.1:0-14039 GCF_044745805.1 Kitasatospora sp. NPDC086801 | reverse complement strand
GCGCTGCGGGGCGGGGCGGCCGGGCGCGGGCCCGGGCCCGCCTGGCGGCCGCCTTGGGCCCGGCCGCGGCGAACCCGCTGCGGCGGGCGGGGGGGCGGCGGGGGGGGGCGGGCCCCCCGGGGGGGGCGGCCGCCACCCGCCTCGGCGTCAGGGGGTGCGGGTGCGCAGCTCGGGGGCGGGGCAGGGCAGCGGGCGGGCCCCGGTGGGGGTGAGGCCGTCGAGGACCAGGGCCAGGTACCGGCGCCAGCCGTCCTCGCGGGGTTCCATCGTCCACAGCACCGAGACCAGCATGACGACGATGCGGTGCAGGTCGTCGGGTACGAGGTCGGCGCGGATCGCGCCCGCGTGCTGACCACGTGCCAGGAGGGCGTCGAGGGCGGTGAAGAACTCCTGCCCGGTCGCCGGGGTCAGGACGCCGGCGGTGCGGGCGGCGGCCAGGACGTTGTAGTCGCTGGCCACCGATTCCAGGGCCGCTTCCAGTACGCGGGCCAGTCCGACAGCGGGGTCGGGGTCGTGGGCGGCAGCCTGGATGACGGGACGGACGAGTCCGGCGAAGCGCTGGTCGAGTACGGCCCGCAGCAGCGCGGCCTTGTCGGGGAAACGGCGGAAGAGCGTGGCGGCCGCGACGCCAGCCCGGCGTGCCACGTCGTCGAGGTGGGCGTCGGGGCCTTGTTCGGTGAAGACCTCCCGGGCAGCCCGGATGATCTTCTCCGCGTTGCGGGCGGCGTCGGCGCGGAGCAGCCGGGGGGAGTCGAGGGCCATCCCGGCAGCCTATCCAAGGGCCGGCGGAACGGCGTCGGACGGCCGGGGTGCGTGGTGGTGTGCGATCAGGTCGACGGGGGGAGCGCGCCGGGCGCGGGCAAGGCCGGGCCGTCGCGCCCCCTCCGTGGCTCAGGCGTCCAGGTGGGTGGGCGCGAACATCCGCAGCACGGTGGGCAGGACCAGCACGTTGGGGCCCGGGGCGGCGAGTGCGGAGGCCAGGTCCCGTGCGAGGTCGTCGGGTGTGGTCCAGGCGGCCGGGACGCCGAAGGACTCGGCCAGACGGACGAAGTCCGGGCGGGTCAGTTCGGTGGCGGTGGCCTCGCCGAAGGCGCCCGTCATGTACTCGCGCAGGATGCCGTAGCCGCCGTCGTCGATGATCAACCAGGTGACGTTGAGGCCGAGTTGGCGGGCGGTGGCGAGTTCGGCGATCGAGTACATCGCGCCGCCGTCGCCGGAGACGGCGAGGACCGGGCGGCCGCCCGCGGCCACGGCGGAGCCCAGTGCGGCGGGGTAGCCGTAGCCGAGGCCGCCGGAGCCCTGGGCGGAGTGCATCGCTCCGGGGCGGCGGGCGTCGAAGGCGGACCAGGCCCAGTATCCGAGGATCGTCATGTCGAAGAAGACCGGCGAGTCGTCCGGTAGCGCGTGGCGAACGGACGCCAGCAAGTCCTGTTCGAGTTCCAGCCCTTGGCCGTCGATCCGCTCCCGGACGCGCCTGAGCAGTTCTGCGGTGACCGCCTCGGCCCGTCCGTCCGGTACGGCGGCCGGTACCGAGTCGGAGAGGGCGGCCAGGGCGAGGCGGGCGTCGGCGTGGATGCCGAAGGCCGGGTGGTTGGCCTCCAGCTTGCCCGCGTCGGCCTCGATCTGGACGATCCGGCCGCGCGGCGCCAGGGTGTGGTAGTTGCTGGACAGTTCGCCCAGGCCGGAGCCGACGACGAGCAGGACGTCGGCGTCCTCCAGCAGGTCGGTGGTGTAGCGGTCCTCCAGCCAGGACCGCAGCGACAGCGGGTGCTCCCAGGGGAAGGCCCCCTTGGCGCCGAAGGTGCAGGCCACCGGGGCCCGCAACAGCTCGGCCAGCTGCAGCAGTTCGCCACTGGCTCCGGCCCGGACCACACCGCCTCCGGCCAGGATCACCGGGCGCTCGGCCTCGGCCAGCAGCACCGCCGCCTCGGCGATCAGCTCCGGGCGGGGGGTCGGCGGCCGGGGTTCGGTGCGCAGCCCGGTGACCGGCGGTACGGTCACCGGCGCGAGCAGGACGTCCTGCGGGATCTCCACCCACACCGGCCCGTACGGCGCGCTCAGCGCCGATTCCCAGGCGGCGGCCAGCGCGGAGGGGATCTGTGCGGGGGTGCGGGCGGTGTGCACGGACTTCACCACGTCGCGGAAGCTGGCCTGCTGGTCGACGAGTTCGTGCAGGTAGCCGCGCCGCCGCCCACCCAGCCCGGCCGAGGGGATCTGGCTGGAGACGGCGAGCACCGGCACGGAGGCGGCGGCGGCCTCCTGGAGCGCGGCCAGCGAGGTGAGCGCGCCGGGCCCGGTGGACAGGAACAGCGGGGCGACCGTCCCGGCGGTGCGGGCGTAACCGTCGGCGGCGAAGCCGGCGTTGTTCTCCACCCGCAGCCCCACGTAGCGCAGGTCGGAGCGGCGCAGCGCGTCGAACAGGCCGAGGGCGTGCTGGCCGGGCAGGCCGAAGACGCATCGGGCGCCGAGCGTGGCGAGTGACTCGACCACCAGGTCGCCGCCGTTGCGGGGGTGCGTCATGCGCGCACCTCGCCGGCGGCGTCGCGGGACTCCGTGCAGGCGTCGGCGTCGGCGTCGGCGTCGGCGCGGCCGTCCGGGCGGCCGGCCACACCGGCTCGCGGACCTGGCTCCGCCCGTTCGCTCGCGATCTGACGGGCCATCAACGTCGTCAGCTCGTAGGCGGTGTGCGAGGCGGCCACGGCGGTGATCTCGGCATGGTCGTACGCGGGCGCGACCTCGACCACATCGGCGGAGACCAGGTGGCAGCCGCTCAGGCCGCGCAGGATCTCCAGCAGCTCGCGCGAGGTGAGTCCGCCGGCCTCGGGGGTGCCGGTGCCGGGGGCGTGCGCCGGGTCGAGCACGTCGATGTCGATGGAGATGTACAGGGGGCGGTCGCCGACCCGCTCGCGCAGCTGCTGGGCGACCTCGTCCACGCCGCGCCGCAGGACGTCGGCGGAGGTGACGATGCCGAAGCCGAGCTTCTCGTCGTCGGTGAGGTCCTGCTTGCCGTAGAGCGGCCCGCGGGTGCCGACGTGGGAGAGGGCGGAGGTGTCCAGGATTCCCTCCTCGACGGCCCGGCGGAACGGTGTGCCGTGGGTGTACTCGGCGCCGAAGTAGGTGTCCCAGGTGTCCAGGTGGGCGTCGAAGTGCAGCAGCGCGACCGGCCCGTGCCGGCGGGCCACGGCGCGCAGCAGCGGAAGCGCGATGGTGTGGTCGCCGCCGAGGGTCATCAGCCGGGCGCCGGTGTCCAGCAGTTCGCCGGCGGCTGCCTCGACGGTGTCGACCGCCTCGCGGATGTCGAAGGGGTTGGCGGCGATGTCCCCGGCGTCGGCGACCTGGGCGAGTGCGAACGGCGAGGCGCCCTGGGCCGGGTTGTAGGGGCGCAGCAGCCGGCTGGCCTCGCGGATCGCGTTGCCGCCGAAGCGGGCGCCGGGCCGGTAGGAGACGCCGGTGTCGAAGGGCACGCCGACGACCGCGACGTCCGCGCGCGGGACCTGGTCGATCCGGGGCAGGCGGGCGAAGGTGGCGGGCCCGGCGTAGCGCGGTACGCGGGAGGAGTCGGTGGGGCCGAGGGGGCTGTGGGGGGCGTGGGGGTCGGGGGCGGTGCTCATGGCAGCTCCTGGAGTCGGTCGGGCGGGGCGCTGTCGGGGCGTTGTCGGGGAGTCGGCGTCGGGGCGTCGGCGGGCGGGGGTTGCGCCGGGTCGACGGGGTCAGTTCGCGTGGTCGGGGGCGATCCGGTCGGCGAGGCGCAGGAGGGCGGCCCAGGCCAGTTCGGCGGCCCGGTCGTCCTGGAGGTCGGATCCGTGCTCCTGGCCGGTCAGCTGGCGGGCGGTGAGCTCGGCGGTCTCGCGGGACGGCAGGACGAGCGGGCCGCCGCCGGCCTGGGCGGCGATCTGGATCTCGCAGGCCTTGTCCAGGTAGTACATCCGCAGGAAGGCCTCGCCGGGCGTGCGGCCGACGGTCAGCAGGCCGTGGTTGCGCAGGATCAGCGCCGGGTGCCCGCCGAGGTCGGCGACCAGTCGCTCCTGCTCGGCCAGGTTGAGCGCGACGCCCTCGTAGTCGTGGTAGCCGACCCGGTCGTGGAACTCCATCGAGATCTGGTTGAGGGGCAGCAGCCCGTCCCGCTGGGCGGCGACCGCGCAGCCCGCCCGGGTGTGCGTGTGCAGCACGCAGTGGGCGTCCTGACGGGCCGCGTGGACGGCGCTGTGGACCACGAAGCCGGCCGGGTTGACCGGGTGGGGGGTCGGCTCCACCGGGTTCCCGGCCAGGTCGATCTTGACCAGGTCGGAGGCGGTGATCTCCTCGAACAGCAGGCCGTACGGGTTGATCAGGAAGTGCTGCTCGGGGCCGGGGACGCGGACCGAGATGTGGGTGAAGATCAGGTCGGTCATCCGGAAGTGGGCGACCAGCCGGTACACGGCGGCGAGTTCGCGGCGCAACCGGGCCTCGGCCGGTGCGGGCGGCGCCGTCGGTCCGGACGGTCCGGACGGTCCGAGCGGGGCGGGTGGTCCGGACGTGACGGTCGGTGCGGCGGGCAGGCCCATGAGGCTTCCTCTCAGAGCGCGGCGGCAGGGGCGGTGGCGGTGGGGGCGGCCGGGGTCTCGGTCCGCCCGGCGAGCCGGCCGCGCCAGTGCTCCAGCACGGTGGCGTCGGTCGGGCGGGTGGCCAGGCTGACGGCCAGGTAGGCGACCAGGCTCACGCCGAGACCGAAGTAGATCGGCTCGTTGGCAAGGACACCCTTGGCGGCCATCAACACGATCACGGTGCCGCCGCCCGCGATCATCGCGGCGAGCGCGCCCGGCAGGTTGCCGCGCCGCCAGACCAGCCCGCCCAGGATCGGCACCAGCAGGCCGCCGACCAACAGGTTGTACGCGACGGTGAGCGCCGAGATCACGTCGTCCAGTGCGCAGGCGACGCCGATCGACAGCGCGCCGAGGGCCACGATCGCCAGCCGGTTGGACCGCACCTCGTCATGGTCCGTGGCCGCGGTGCCGGGCCCTCCCCGGCCGATGAGCGGGCGTACCCGGGCCCAGATGTCGTTGTTGGCCACGGTGGCGGAGGCGATCAGCGCGCCGCTCGCGGTCGACATCATCGCGGACAGCGCGGCCGCCAGGACCAGGCCGCGCACCCCGGCCGGCAGCGTGCTCTTCACGATGGTCGCGAACGCGCTGTCGGGGCTGGCCAGTTGAGGGTAGATCGCCTTGGTGGCCATCCCGATCACCGCGCCGGCGACGGCGTACGCCAGGCAGTAGGCGCCGGCCACCGTGCCGCCGTACGTGGCCACCCGGTCGGTGCGGGCGGTGAACACCCGCTGCCAGATGTCCTGGCCGATCAGCATGCCGAAGGTGTAGATCAGCACGTAGGTGAAGACGGTGTCGCCACCGATCGAGCCGAACGAGAAGTAGCCGGAGGGCAGTTCGGCCTTCAGCCGGGCGAGGCCGCCGGCCTTCACGACGGCGACCGGCAGCAGCAGGAACAGCACCCCGATGCTCTTCACCACGAACTGCACCATGTCGGTGAGGGTGATCGACCACATGCCCCCGAGCGCCGAGTAGCCGACCACGATGGTGCCGCCGATCACCACGGCCGCCCAGCGGGGCACGTCGAACAGCACGTCGAAGACGCTGGCGTAGGCGATCGTCGAGGTCACCGCGAGCATCAGGGTGTAGACCCACATGACCATGCCGGAGATCACGCTCGCCGCCCCGCCGTAGCGCAGCGACAGCATCTCGGCCACGGTGTACACCCGCAGTCGGGCGATCCGGGCGGAGAAGAGGATGCTCAGCGCCAGCAGGCCGAGTCCGATCGCGAACACCATCCAGGCGCCCGACAGGCCGTAGGAGTAGCCGAGTCGCACGCCGCCGATGGTGGAGGCACCGCCGAGGACGACGGCGGCCATCGTCCCCGTGTACAGCACCGGGCCCAGGCGGCGGCCCGCGACGAGGAAGTCCGCCTTCGAGGAGGCGCGCCGCTTGCCCCACCAGCCGACGCCGACGATGCCCAACAGGTAGCCGATCATCACGACGTAGTCGAGGGTCATGGGGGTCCTCCGATCCGGCCGGACGCGCTGGGGGAGCGGGTCGGGCCAGGGCTGTGGGTGGGGGAGCGGGCGGGGCGACGAGCGGGACTGGCAGGGCTCAGGGCCCAGGGCTCACAGGAGGGCGGGGAACGGGTGGGACGGGCCGGGGGTGCCCGAGCGGAAAGCGCCGTGCGCTGAACCTAAACCGCCCCGCCTGGCCTGCAGAAGTATCGGTTTCATCCAATATCGTGGGGTCAGATGTGCAAAACCTCCGACGAAAGGCCGCCGGCGTGCCGAAGCCAGCCCCCGCTCCCGCCTCCGGCAGCCCCGCCGTCCCGCTGACCACCCTGCTCGCCGACCCCGTGCTCGGACTGCGCCGGATCGCCGGCCCGGTCGACGACCGGCTGATCGGCACCGTCGGCACCACCGAGGTCGAGAACCCCGGCCCCTACCTGCTCGGCGGGGAACTGCTGCTCACCGCCGGCGTCCGCCTTCCGCAGGACGCCGAGGGCATCGACGCCTACGTGCGCTGCGTCGTCGAAGCGGGCGCCGCCGCCCTCGGCTTCGGCGTCGCACCGGTCTACGAGGAGGTGCCGGCCGACCTGGTCGCCGCCTGCGACCGGCACGGTCTGCCCCTGCTGCGGGTGCCCGACGGCACCCCGTTCGTCGCCGTCGGCCGGGCCGCCTACTCGGCGATGGCCGAAGCCGCCCACCGTGGCCTGCGGCAGATCTCCGATGCCCAGTCCGCACTCGCCTCCGCGGCCGCCCGCCCCGACGCGCTGCGCGCGGTCGTCCAACAGCTCGCCGTGCACCTGGGCGGTTGGACGGCACTGCTGGACGGGCGCGGCGTCGAACTGTTCAGCGCCGGAGTGCGCCCGCCCGGGCCGGTCCCGGCCGAACTGCGCGCCCTCGCGGAGCGGACCACCGTGCGTGCCGCAGGCCGCGCCCAGCCGCCGACCGCCGCCGCCCAGCACCACGCCGGGCGGCACCTGACCGTGCGGACCCTGCCCGGCTCGGACGGTTCCGGCGGCCCGCTCACGCTCGTCACCGCCGCCGAAGAGCCGCCGACCGCCGTCCACCGGTCCGTGGCCGGGGTGGCCGTGGTGCTGCTCTCGCTGCTCACCAGCCCGCGGCACGCGCTCGGCACGGACGCCCGCAGTGCGGGAGCCCTGGTGCGGCTGCTGCTCGGCGCCGCGCCGCAGGAGGCGGCGGCCGCCCTGCTGCCGCCCGACGGGGCCTGGGTGGTGGTGCACGGCCGGCTGACCGGCCGGGCGGGCGGTGGCGGGGAGGCCGTCCAACTCGCCGCCCTCGGTACCGCCCTCGGCACGCCGCACCTGGACCTGGACGGCGCCCGGCTGCGGGCGCTGCTGCCCGGCTCGGCGGCTCCGGACCGGGTCGTGGACACCGAAGCCGCCGCCCGGCTCGGCTGGACGCTCGGCGTCAGCGCGCCCGCCCCCACGGCGGAGCTGAGGATCGCCGACGCCCAGGCCGACCGGGCCCTGCGTCATGCGCTGGCCACCGGTGCCGCCGCCGTCCACCACCGCGAGGCCGTCGGGCCGAGCGTCCACACCCTGGTCGCCCCCGAGGACGCCGCCGCCCACGCCCGCAGCACCTTCGCCCCGTTGACCGCCGCGGGTACCCCCGGGCCGGCCGTGCTCCGGGAGACCCTGCGCACCTGGCTCGCCCTGCACGGCAGCTGGGACCGCACCGCGGCGGCGCTCCAGCTCCACCGCAACACCGTGCGCCAACGCATCGCCCGGGTCGGCGAGTTGCTCGCGGTCGACCTCGGCGACGCGGAGGTCCGGATGGAGCTCTGGTTCGCCCTGCGCTGGCTCCCGCCCGGCGCGGACTGACCGCGGGCCGTCCGGCGGCTCCGCGCGGAGGGACCGGGTCTTCCCCCAGGAGGTGTGCCGGCCGCAGTACGACGCCATCGAGAGGAAAGCCGATTCCCGCTCTGCGCGAGCAAGGGGCGCGGGGAAGCAAGCGGGTCTGATCGCTTGAAACCCCGGGCCCGGTCATCTCTCTACTTGCGGTGCCCCGGGAGGGGGTTGCCTGGCTCGTCCAACCAGGCTGTCTGTCCGGCAGGTGTCACCGTGAGCCCGTACCGCTCGTAGCCGGGGCGCCCGGAGGCCGTCCACCGGGTGTAGGCGGCCTCCATCTCGTCCCACAGTTGCCGGGGCCCGGACTGGCGGACCTCGAACCGGGATTCCCCGGGCACGGAGTCCACCGTTGCCCAGGACGTGACCGCCGTGTCAAACAGCCACCACGTCCAACCCGAACCGAACCCGTTCCGCCGGTAGTACACATCCGGCAGGGCGAGGGCGCAGGCGAACTGAGCCAACCAGTCGTCCCCGATGGCTTCGGGGTCAAGGCTCGTCCAGGACTGCCCGGAGTCGCCCGGCCAGTCACCGGGCAGGTAGGCATCCACCGGAGTTCCCTGGTAGCGCTGCTGGCGGAGCATCATGAACGCCGCCGATCGGGTGAACGGACCGCTTGCCGTCCCGTCGCTGCCCACCGTGAGCCGCGCGACCGCCCCACCGCCCAGCAGTGGAGAGACGGGGCTGACGATCACCCCGTCCGGCCGGGTTTGAGCTACCCAGGCGGGCGGGATGTCCCGCAGAGACACAGTGGAGATGATCCGGTCGTACGGCGCGCGCACGCCCCACCCGAGCGAGCCGTCCCCGCACACGACTTCGGGGGTGTAGCCGGCACTGCGAAGTGCGGTGCGGGCTTGCGCGGTGACCTGTGCGTCCACCTCGATGGTGGACACCATCTCGGCGCCCAGGCGATGTGCCAACAACGCCGCGTTGTAGCCCGTGCCCGTCCCGATCTCGAGCACCCGATGCCCGGAGACCGCGTCCAGGTCGGACAGCATCTCGGCCACCATCGTGGGCATCGACGCCGACGACGTGGGAGTACTGCGGTCGCCGTCCACGGCCCCGTCGTCCCACTGCGTGACGATCGGCAGGTCACTGTAGGCGAGCCGCATCCACCGTTCAGGCTCCTCGGACCGGCTGCACTCGGTGTCGCCGCCGTCCTCGTCCGCCCAGATGGTGTCGGGGAGGAACGCGTGTCGCGGCACGGCGGCGAAGGCCGGAGCCCATTCGGTGGGCAGGGAACCGGTGTCGGTGAGCGCCGCCACCAGTGCGGCCCGCTGCTGTTCGGGGGTCAACTCTTCTTGTGCTTCGGTGCCGGGGTCGGGTTCTGGCCGTCCTTCGAGGGATTCGGGCCGATGGCCGGAGAGCCGGGCTTGGCGTGCCCGCCACCCTTGCCGTCGTTCGGGCCACCCTTGTTTTCGTCTCCCATGGTCAGCGTCCTCTCTCGTTTCGGCCTGGGGGAACGGTGTTGCTCCCGCTACACCCGAGGGCGTAGCGAGTACCTGCCGTGCGGTAGGGGTAATACCCCGCCCCGGGCGGAATGGACCTCAACCACCAGCCCGGGACGGGAGTTCGACAGCCGACCGCCTGCTCACGCGGCCGAGGGTCAGTGGACTCTCAGGACGACCTACTGCGAGGCAGTAGTGAAGATCGAACTGCATTCCTACCCCGATGGCCTCCACGACGCGCAGGCCATTGATCCGACCCGGATTTCCCCCAGCAGCCCCAGCGCCTGTCACTTCTCCCTTGTGGACAACGGCAGCGTCATCTACTACTCGGACGGCCAGCCGAACCCCGCCGCGCAGTCGCCGTGGGAGTATGACGGTCCTGGTCACAGCATGTATGGCAAGATCTATGACTCGATCACGGGTGAGCAGCCCACCAGCACTCCCAACTAGCGGATGAGCTGGACGACGGCGCCGACGACGGTGGCGACGGTCGCCAGCGGGAGTGCGTACTTCCGCGTCTCCAGAGTTCGTCACCGGGCCTCGTGGTCGGCGAGTTGATCGCGGACCTCCTGCGTCTGCCCACCCAGGGACCGGACGTCGGAGCGCATGCCTACGATCTCGTCGTAGATCGCGCGCGGGGACACCCGGACGGACAGGTCGTCGTCGCCCACGCTCACCCCCTTCTGTCAGCCGGTCGGGACGCGGAGCCGGTCCCACGAGGCCTGGCGCGGGACGCCGTCGGAGGCTACGCCACGCCTGTCAAGATCGGCAACGGCTATCCGTCGGGGGAGCTGCTGTTCTGAGCGACGCCGACGCCGACGTGGTCATCCCGGGGGTGAAGGCGGCCGGGCCCGGCCCCCGCCGACCCCATTCGCCCATGGCACCGACGCGACTCGGTCCCTGACCGGGGGGCGGAGGTCATGAGTACACCCCGAGTGTTCGAGGTCGTGTGCTCTCCCACCAACGGTCGACCGTCAGTGGGGGACACGGCCCGGCGTCCGTGACGGCGGTCCAGAGCGCGCGCTCGACGACCAGCGGGCGCAGCATGCGCAGTTCGCGGGGGGCGTTCCAGCCGAGCACGCCGACCACCACTCCTCGGTGGCCGTAGGCGGCGGTGAAGCGGCCGTTGGACGGGTCGCCGGAGAGGACGCGTAGGTCCGCGTCGGGCGGGAAGATGCCGTACGCCTGGATCCTGGTGTCGTACTGGTCGGTCCAGAAGTAGGGCACGGGGGCGAACGGGGTGGCGTCGCCGAGCAGGTTGCCGGCCGCGGCGACGGCCTGTTCGGTGGCGTTCATCCGGTGCTCCAGCCGGATGCGGGTGCCGAAGTGGGGGTTGTGCCAGGAGGCGACGTCGCCGGCGGCGTAGATGCCGGGTGCGGCCCGGCACCACGCGTCGCACACCACCCCGTTCCCCAGGCGCAGGCCCGAGCCGGTCAGCCAGCCGGTCGCGGGGGTCGCGCCGACGGCCAGGACGACGAGGTCGGTCGGCAGCGTGGTGCCGTCGCCGAGCTCGACCCCGGTCACCCGGCCGCCTGCGCTGCGCAGCCGGCGCACCGGGATCCCGCAGCGCAGCCGGGTCCCGTGGGCGCGGTGCAGGTCGGCGACGAGGGCGCCGATGCGCTCGCCGAACGGGCGGCGCACCGGGACGGGCTCCGGCTCGACCACGGTCACCTCCAGGCCCATGATCCGGGCTGCCGCCGCGACTTCGGTGCCGAGGAAGCCGGCGCCCACCACGACCACCCGGGGCGCGGCGAGCAGCGCGGCTCGCAGGGCGAGCGCATCGTCGAGCGTGCGCAGGACGTGCACCCCGGCCAGATCGGTGCCGGGCAGGCGCCGGGGGGTCACCCCGGTGGCGATGACCAGACCGTCGAAGCGGATGCTCTCGCCACCGCCCAGCCGTACCCGGTGCCCCGCGGCGTCGAGGGCGGTGGCGGGCTGTCCGAGGTGCAGGTCGGCCTCCAAGCGCGCGAGCTCGTGCGGGGAGCGCAGGACGGCTCGCTCGGCGGGCCAATCACCCGTCAGGATCCGCTTGGACAGCGGTGGCCGGTCGTAGGGTGGGCGGGGCTCGTCGCCGATCAGGGTGAGGTGGCCGTCCCAGCCCCGGCGGCGGAGGGTCTCGGCCGCGGTCAGGCCCGCGGCCGAGGCCCCGACGATGACGATCCGCTTCACTGTTCGCCCTCCTGTTCCTCCTGCTCCGCTTTCTCCTGTTCCGCCACCCAGATCGCCTGGGCCGGGCAGAGGACGGCGGCCTGCCGGATGTCGTCCATCAGGTGGTCGGGCGGGGTCTCGGTGAGCAGGACGACGATGCCGTCCTCCTCACGCTGGTCGAACACCTCGGGCGCGGTCAGTACGCACTGGCCGGAGGCGACGCACTTGTGCTGGTCGACGATGACTTTCATCGGAATCCTCCTTGTTCGCACGGCACTTGTCCGCACGGCACTCATCCGCACGGCACTTGTCCGCACGGTTCTTGTCCGCGCTCACCAGGTGACGGGCAGCGCGTAGACGCCGTAGACGTTCCCGTCGTGCTTGAACGGGATCCGGTCCGGATCGACCGCGAGCCGCAGGGCGGGGACGCGGCGGTAGAGGGTGCCGTAGACGACCTGAAGCTCGACCCGGGCCAGCGGCTGGCCCAGGCACTGGTGGACGCCGAAGCCGAAGGCCACGTGGTGGCGGGGGTTGCGGGCGACGTCGAGCCGGTCGGGGTCGGGGAAGGCGGCGGGGTCGCGGTTGCCGATGTCGTTGGCGAGGACGACGCCTTCGCCGGCGTGGATGGTGACCCCGCCGATCTCGATGTCCGCCAGGGCCACGCGGCGCCGTCCGCTGTGCACGATGGTCAGGTAGCGCAGGAGTTCCTCGACCGTCGAGGCGATCAGCTTCGGATCGTCGCTCGCGCGCAGCCGGGCCAGCTGGTCGGGGTGTTGCAGCAGGGCCAGGGTGCCCAGCGCGATCATGTTCGCGGTGGTCTCGTGCCCGGCGATCAGCAGCAGTATCCCCATGTTGGCCGCCTCGTGTCGGGAGAGTTCGCCGCCCCTGACCCGCCCGGCGAGGGCGGAGAGCAGGTCGTCGGTCGGGTGGGCGAGCTTGTCGCCGATCAGCCGGTCCAGGTAGTCGGTCAGCTGCTGGGTGGCAGCCCGTGCCTGCTCCGGGGTCGTGGTGCGCTTGACGAGGAGCCTGCTGTTGGCCTGGAAGAAGTCGTGGTCGGCGTACGGGACGCCGAGCAGCGCGCAGATCACCAGTGAGGGCACCGGCAGCGCGAACGCCTGGACCAGGTCCACCGGCTTGGGCCCGGCGAGCATGGCGTCGATCAGGTCGTCGACGATCTTCTGAACGGTCGGCCGCAGCGCCTCCACCTGCTTGATGGCGAAGGTCGCGGTGACCATCCGGCGCAGCCGGGCGTGTTCCGGATCGTCCATGGTGATGAAGGTCCGTGACTGCCTGCGGCGCTCCTTCGTGGCCGGGCTCTGGTGGGGGTAGTGCGGGTGGGTGCTCTCCGAGCTGATCCGCGGATCGGCCAGCAGGGTCCGCACGTCCTCGTAGCGGGTGACCAGCCACGGGGTGCTGCCGTCCCACAGCCGCACCCGGCTGATCGGGGCCTGCTCCTGCAGGGTGTGCAGGGTCGGCGGTGGGTCGAACGGGCAGCCGGCTGCCCGGGTCATGGGGTAGTCCGGTACCTCCGCCGGCGGGACGTCGGTGCCGGATGCCGAGATGGTGCTCATGGTTCTCCGCCCTTTCGGAAGTCCGATGGGAGGGCAGGTGGCGGGATCGGGGCCCGGCGCGCGCGGGGCGCGAGACGGGGCAGCGGAGCAGGTCCTGCCGCCTGCGGGAGGAGATCTCGAAGAAGGTGCCCCGGGGGTTCAGGAAGCCGTTCCGCCACGGGTGGTGCGGGGCGACGGGACTTCCCGGAGCAGCTGGCGGACGATGGGCAAGGCCGCGTGCATGGCCTCGCTCAGCGCTTGCACGTCCTGATCGGGCAGCGCGGTCAGCAGGCCGGCCACCCGGGCTCGCTGCGCGCGGTGGCGCTCGGCCAGCAGCTCGTGCCCGGCATCCGTGATGGCGACGAGGCAGACACGCCCGTCCTCGGGATCCGCCATCCGCGACGCCAGGCCCTGGCGTTCCAGTCGTTGTACCAGCGCGGTCATCGACGGTTGGGCGATGCCCTCCGCCGCTGCCAGCGCGGTCAGCCGGATCGGGCCCTCCCGCTCCAGCCGGCCGAGCGCCGCGACGGTGGTCAGGCTCATGCCCTGCCGGTCCGACAGGAGATGCCTGACCAGCCCGGTGGCCAGCTCGTTCAGCGCCGCCGCCACCTCCTGGAGACCCTCTTCGGGTGTCTCATCCATACCTCATCTATATCACTCATCTATATTGACTGTCTATATATCCGAGTGATACGGATGGGAAGTGGATCGTTAGGGGTTCTGGTCACAGCCAAGGCGCCACCGCGGCGTCGGAAGAAGGTGATGACCGTGATCCGCACCTACGCCCCGGACATCTCCCCGCGGCCGGCCACGGCCCGGCGTTCGCCGCCATCGGGCCACGCCTGGGCCCTGGCGCACCGGCCGGAAGCCGCCGGAGACGCCCGCAAGATCACCCAAGGGGTCCTCTCAGTGGGGGTTTTGGGATCTCTGATCCCATAAATGGCTTATGGTCACGTCGCTTTGATTACGCTATGCCCGATAGATGAACAACATCCAT
>NZ_JBIVAX010000065.1:0-31033 GCF_044745805.1 Kitasatospora sp. NPDC086801 | reverse complement strand
CTGGACGGTCGTAATGCTTCGTTGGGGGGCGGGGTGCGGCGGGCGTTGGGGCGTGAGCCGCGGGACTTCGCCGACTTCGCCCGCGAGGCCGCCGCGTCCGGGGTCTGGGACGTGTGAGCCGCCCGCCGCGCCGCACGACTCGCAGGCCAGTCAGTTCCGTTGATCGTCGGTGCCGGGCCTCGCCGGTTTCCTGACCGTCCATCCGGGCCGAACCCGGGAGCGGTACGGAAGCCGGTGCCCGGCACCGTGGTGGCCCCCGCGTTGGGCGGGGGCCGGGGAGAAATCGAAGGATTACCGATGCGCTCGAACCAGACCGCGACTCCAGCTTCCTACTCCGCTCCATCCTCCTTCGGCGGCCTCGCGCCGGGCGCCTCGGCGAACCCCGCCGCACGGAGCAAGGCCGCCGGGCCCGTCCTGGCGGGCGCCACCATCGCGATGGGCCTGATGGCGGGCCTGTTCTTCGCCTTCGACGTGTCCGTGATGCCCGGCCTCGCGGCCGGGGACGACCGGACGTACGTGACGGCGATGCAGCACATCAACAAGTCGATCGAGAACGGCATGTTCGGCCTGGTGTTCGTCGGCGCCTTCGTGGCGACGGGCGTGGCGGCCTGGCTGCAGCACAAGGCCGGGCGACGGCAGGCGGCGCTGTGGGCGGCCGGGGCGACGGTGCTCTACGTGGTGGCGCTGATGGTCACCATGGGCGTCAACATCCCGCTCAACAACCAGCTGGCGCAGGCCGGCGACCCGTCCCAGATCACGGACTTCGCGGGCGTGCGCGCCAAGTTCGAGGGCACCTGGGTGGCCACCAACATGCTCCGCACGCTGCTCTGCACGGGCGGCCTGGCGGCCCTGACCCGGGCGCTGGTCCTGCACGGCCGCGCCTCGCGCTGAACGGCCCGGCCCCGCAACGGGGTTGCCGCCCCCGGTGGATCCCACCGGGGGCGGTCGCCGTGCCCGGCCCGGGCCCACCGCCGGTCAACCCGCCGAGCGGCTGGCCGAATTCACCCCCGGCCGGTCGCGGCGGCGGCGTCCTTCGGCGCAGACTGGGCGGTACAAGGCGGTTCCGACAGCAGGGGCAGGGGGCGGGCATGGCCGTACATCCCGGCAGGCGCAGGACGGTTGGGCGGATCCGGACCGCGATCGGTGCACTCGCCGTCGCCCTGGTGGCGGGAGCGGCGGTCGCGGTGCCGGCCGCACCCGCCGAGGCGGCGGGCGGGAAGGTCGACAAGGGCGGGAAGGTCGTCTACCTCACCTTCGACGACGGCCCCAGCCCCACGTACACGCCGAGGATCCTCGGGATCCTCGCCCGCTACGGGGTGCGCGCGACCTTCTTCGAGATCGGGCAGAACGTCGCCGCCCATCCGGCGCTCACCGGGCAGGTCGCGCGGGCGGGCCACAGCGTGCAGAACCACTCGTGGTCGCACCCGGACCTGCGCCGGCTCTCCGCCTCCGCCGTCAACGCCCAGGTGACGAACACGGACAAGGCGATCCGCGCCCGGACCGGCCGCACCCCGAGCTGCCTGCGCCCGCCCTACGGCGCCGTCGACGGCGCGGTGCGCTCGCGCGCGGCGGCGCTCGGCAAGCAGGTCGTGCTGTGGTCGGTGGACCCGACCGACTGGTCCCGGCCGGGGACGGCGGCCATCCAGTCACGGGTGCTGAAGGCCGTCCGCCCGGGCTCGGTGATCCTGCTGCACGACGGCGGCGGAGACCGCAGCCAGACCGCCGCTGCCCTCCCCGCGATCCTCGCCACCCTCAAGGCGCGCGGGTACACCTTCGGCACCCTCTGCGGCTAGTCCCGAGATGCGCCTTCGAACTCCCGCGACGCATACGGGAGTTCGAAGCCATTCCGGGGGATCGGTCGGGCGCGGCGGCGTCAGGCCCGGCCGTGCAGGATGAGCGCCCAGGCGAGGCAGGCGACGGCGGCGGTGCAGAGCAGGGCGCGCAGCACGTTGAAGCGGACCCAGCGGGCTTCGAAGCGGCCCCGGACGGCGGCGGGGTCGGTGATGCGCCTGGGTTCGCCGCCGGCGGCGAGCTCGTCGTTGAGCGGGATGTTGACGGAGCGGGTGACGCCGATCGCGGCGATGTAGAGCACGAGGGCGGCCACGGTGGCGGGTAGCGCGTGGTGGCCGTCCGAGGGCAGGTGGAGGGCGACGGCGGCACCGGTGGTGAGGAGGGCGCCGACGAAGCCGAGGACGAACCAGCCGTTCAGGATGGCCACGTTGATGCGCTGCATGACCTCGATGAACGTGCGGTCCTCGACCCGCGCGAGCGCGGGCATGACCGAGCACGCGAAGGCGTAGAACAGCCCGGCGGTCAGTCCACAGGTGACGGTGGCCGCCACCAGTGCGAGTGTGCGTGCCAGTTCCATCTTCGTAGCCCCTCACTGTCTCTGCGTATCGGTTCGTCCCCCGTCCGCCGATCATCCGGCATCCGGGCCGCTCGGGCCACCTCGATCACTCAAGACCCTCTCAAATGACGAACCGTCAAATGATGTCCCGCCGTCTACACTTGGGGCCATGGACACTCTGACGGGACTCCTCGACGGCCCCAAGGCCCGCGGTGCGTTCCTGCTGCGCTCGATCCTCACCCCGCCGTGGTCGCTGCGGATCGAGGACCGGGCCCCGCTGTCGGTGGTGACGATGGTCCGCGGCGAGGCCTGGATCCTGCCCGAGCGCGGCACGCCGCTGCTGCTGCACCCCGGTGACGTGGCGATCGTCCGCGGTCCGGAGCCGTACACGGTGGCGGACGACCCCGACACCCCGGTGGACGTGATCGTCGGCCCCGGGCAGGTCTGCACGCGCGGCGGGGTGGACGTCTCCGAGGTGATGTCGCTCGGCGTCCGGACCTGGGGGCAGGGCCGGGAGGGGGACCAGGCGTCCTCGGTGGTCCTGTCCGGCACCTACCAGGCCGAGCACGAGATCGGCCAGCGCCTGCTCGCCTGCCTGCCCGCCCTGCTGGTCCGCCCGGCCGGCACCGGCGCCGACGACACCCTGGTGCACCTGCTGGCCGCCGAGATAGGGCGCAACGAGCCCGGCCAGGAGCTGGTCCTGGACCGCATCCTGGACCTGCTGGTCGTCTCCGTCCTGCGCTCCTGGCTCGCCGCCCCCGACTCCGGCGCCCCCGCCTGGTACCGCGCCCAGCACGACGCCGTCGTCGGGCCGGCGCTGCGGCTGATGCACGACGACCCGGCCACCGCCTGGACGGTCGCCGACCTCGCCCAGCGCGTCGGGGTGTCGCGGGCCGGCCTGGCCCGCCGCTTCACCGCCCTGGTCGGCGAACCGCCGATGGCCTACCTGGCGGGCTGGCGGCTGGCCGTCGCCGCCGACCTGCTGCGCGAACCCGAGTGCACCGTCGCCTTCGCGGCCCGCAAGGTCGGCTACAGCAACGCCTTCGCCCTCTCTGCGGCCTTCAAACGCGTCCGCGGCGTCAGCCCGCAGGAGCACCGCCGCCTGGCCGCGACCGGCGCCCCGGCCCAGCAGGCCGGCTTCTCCGGCCCGGCGGAGACGGTCATCCTGGCGGGCTGACGCCGTGGCCGCCGCAGACAGCCAAGACCTGGGGATCCAGGACCGGGAATCCAAGGCTGTCATCCCATTTGCCTAAATCAATTAGGCAATCCCATACTTGCTATAGCCGGATGGCAGAAAGCACATGGCACGGGCAGGGCCCGCACAGAACGCGATGGAACAGCGATGAACACCTCTTTCACCACACCCGTCACCGAGGGCCTGCTGCACGGCCACCTCGACGTCGAGCACACCGAGCGCGGCCTGCTGCCGCACCGCCTGCCGGCCCGGGCCCGCCGGCAGATCCCCGACGAACAGCTCACGATGGCCGAGTCCCAGCCCAGTGGCGTCCGGCTGGTCTTCCGCACCCGCGCCACCGCGATCGACCTGCGCACCGTCCCGACCAAGCGGGCCTACGTGGGCGTGCCCACCCCGCCCGACGGGGTGTACGACCTCCTCGTCGACGGGCAGCTGACGGCGCAGACCACGGTGTCCGGCGGCAACCTGCGCACCATCGACCTGGCCACCGGCAGCGTCGAGCTGACCCAGGGCCCGCCCGGCACCGCCCGGTTCACCGGTCTGCCCGCACGGGACAAGACCGTCGAGATCTGGCTCCCGCACACCGAGACCACCGAACTCCTCGCCCTCGACGCCGACGCCCCCGTCACCCCGGCCCCGGACGGCACCCGCCGTCGCTGGCTGCACCACGGCAGCTCGATCAGCCACGGCTCCAACGCCACCCACCCCACCGGCACCTGGCCCGCCCTGACGGCGGCCGCGGCCGGCGTCGACCTGGTCAACCTCGGCTTCGGCGGCAGCGCCCTGCTCGACCCGTTCACCGCCCGCGCCATCCGCGACACCCCCGCCGACCTGATCAGCCTGAAGATCGGCATCAACCTCGTCAACGCCGACGTGATGCGCCTGCGCGCCTTCGGCCCGGCGGTGCACGGCTTCCTCGACACCGTCCGCGAAGGCCACCCGACCACGCCGCTGCTCGTCGTCTCCTCGATCCTCTGCCCGATCCAGGAGGACACCCCGGGGCCCCTCGCCGCCGACTTCAGCACCGGGGCACTGCGCTTCCGGGCCACCGGCGACCCGGCCGAGACCGCGGCGGGCCGCCTCACCCTCACCGTCATCCGGGCCGAACTCGCCCGCATCGTCGCCGCCCGCATCGCCGACGGCGACCTCGACCTGCACTACCTGGACGGCCGTTCGCTCTACGGCCGGACCGACCACGACGACCACCCGCTCCCCGACGACCTGCACCCGGACCAGTCCGGTCACCACCGCATCGCCGAGCACTTCACCCACCTCGCCTTCGGCGACACCGGCCCGTTCGCGGACTGACCCGCCCGCCGCCGCCACCGTGCGCGACAATGAGTCAACGGCCAAGGGGGAGACGGCCGATGAAGCGCGCGAGCGCCGGCACAGCGACAGCCATGGCGGCGGCCGCGTCAGCGGCCTGCTGACCTCACCACCCGACATCCACCCGCACGGCAGGTACCTGGACGGCGGCTCCACCGAACCCAAGGGCGGCCACTGACCGCAGGAGACCGGGGCAGAGAGCAGCGGGTGACGTTCCCCGGGCGTTCACCGTGCGGAGGCCGGCCGTCCGGTCAGCGGTCCGCGTCGTCCCCCTAACGTCGCGATCTCCGAGCACGGCCCGAGGAGCTGCCCCGATGAACCACCATCAGAACGACCTTCCCTGCGACGACGACGGGTCGAGCTGCCCGCGGACCGTCGGGTTCGACTCCGACGCGCCGGCGGCGGCCGGACGCCGCGCCTTCCTGCGCGCGACGGGGCTGGTCGGCGCCGGGCTGGCGGTCCTCGGGGCGGGCTCCACGGCGACGGCGGCGGCGGACGAGCCCGCCGACGCGACGGCCGACGCCTTCGGCGCGCCCGCCGCCGCGGACGACGGCCGGGGCGCCTGGGATCCGGACCCGGACGGCCCCCGCTTCTCCCTGGCGGTGATGCCCGACACCCAGTACCTCTTCGACGGCGACCGGATCCACCCCGCGCCGCTGGAGGCCTCGCTGCGCCACGTGCTGGACGGCAGCGACGAGAACTTCGTCTTCCTCGCGCACCTGGGCGACGTCACCCAGAACGGCAAGGCCGAGGAGTTCGCCGCCGCGGGCAAGGCGTTCACCCTCCTCGACCGCCACGGCGCGGCCTACAGCGTCCTGGCCGGCAACCACGACGTCGGCTCGGGCAGCGACGACCAGCGGGGCCGGACGGCGTACCTGGACACCTTCAATCCGGCCCGGTTCGCCCGCTCGGCCACCTTCAAGGGCGCGAGCCCGGACGGCTACAACACCTACCACCTGTTCCGGGGAGCCGGCCGGGACTGGATGGTGCTCTCGCTGGACTGGCGGCTGTCCGACCGCGGCTTCGCCTGGGCGAACTCGGTGATCGCCCAGCACCCGACCGTGCCGGTCATCCTCACCACCCACGACCTCGCCTACGCCGACGACGGCGGCGCCGCCCAGCTGTCCGACCACGGGCACGCCCTCTGGGACAGGCTGATCAGCGGCAACGACCAGATCTTCCTCACCCTGAACGGCCACTACTGGCCGCCCGGCAGCACCACGCTGACCAACAAGGCCGGCCACGACGTCCACGTCCACATCACCAACTACCAGAACCGGTACTACGGCGGCGCGGCGATGATCCGCGCCTACCGCTTCGACCTGGACCGCAACACCATCGACGTGCGGACGTACTCGCCCTGGATCCAGCGGCTGGCGGCCGAGAAGGTCAACCGCCTCGCCAGCCAGGAGATCGAGCTGACCGGTCCGGTGGACAGCTTCTCGGTGCAGGTGGACTTCGCGCAGCGGTTCGCCGGCTTCGCCCCGGTCCCGGCCCGCCCGGGCCGCCCCGCGCGTCGGCTGACGATCCCGGGGACGGTCGCCTACTGGCGTTTCGACGCCGGACAGCCGGACGGCAGCGCCGTCGCCGACGCACAGGTCGTGAAGGACCTGAGCGGTCACGGCAACGACCTCGTCAAGAAGACCGCCCCGGGCAGCCCGGCCGGGACGCTCACCTGGTCCACCGAGTCCCACCCCGACCAGCCCGGCCACGGCAGCCTCTACTTCGCGGGCCGGGGCAAGCCGGTCCAGGGTGCGTACCTGGAGACCGTCGCCAAGGCCCCGATGAACGCCGACACTTTCCAGCAGGGCTACACCTTCGAGGCGTTCTTCAAGCTGCCGACCGACTGGGACGCCGACCGCAACGCCTGGACGGCCCTGCTCAGCCGCTGGGGCATGAGCGGGGAGGCCGGGAAGAACGGCTCCGACACCGACCCGCAGGAGCCGCTCGCCACGCTCAGCCTGTCCGGCGGGCGGGAACTGCAGTGGTGCGTCTACCCGACCAACCTCACCGGCCCGGTCACCAACTGGGGCCACGAACTTCCGCTCGGCGCCTGGTGGCACGTCGCGGTCGTCAACAACAAGCGGCTCACCCGGATGTACGTGAACGGCTGCGAGGTCGTCCGCAACCCCTCGACGCCGTCCGAGGGCCTCAGCACCCTCGGCCATCCCTGGCTGCTCGGCGGCTACGAGTACGGCGGCGCGCTCAGCCAGGTCTTCCACGGCTGGATCGGCGACGTCCGCGTGGTCAACCGCCCGCTGCCCGTCCGGGACTTCATGATCTCCTGACACCCCCGCGCCACCGACGTCCCCGCGCCACCGTGCCCGCCAGGGCGCGGTGGCGCGGCGTTTCCCGGTGGTTCGCCGAGTCCGTCCGACGGTCATCCGGACGGCTGCGCCGACTTGCGTCCCTTCGAGCGACCTGCCCGGCTCTTTGGACCGGCGGCCGAGCTGAACTGCTGCTATGAATTTTTTGAGCCTATCTGTCCGGCTCCCGTTTTTGAGGAGGCATCCTCATGGGTGCGGTTGCAACGACTTCAGCCGACGCCGCCGTGGTGCACATTCTCTGGATCAACGCTGGTCTGAGCTGCGACGGGGACTCGGTCTCCCTGACCGCGGCGATGCAGCCCAGCATCGAGGAGATCGTCACCGGCGCACTCCCCGGCCTGCCCAAGGTCGCCGTCCACTGGCCGCTGATCGACTTCGAGTGCGGTCCGGTCCAGGGCGCCGACAACTTCGTGGAGTGGTTCTTCAAGGCGGACCGCGGCGAGCTCGACCCCTTCGTCCTGGTCGTCGAGGGTTCCATCCCGAACGAGACGATCAAGGAGGAGGGCTACTGGTGCGGCTTCGGCGACGACCCGGACACCGGCCAGCCGATCACCACCAGTGAGTGGCTGGACCGCCTCGCCCCCAAGGCCACCGCCGTGGTCGCCATCGGCACCTGCGCCACCTACGGCGGCATCCACGCGATGGCCGGCAATCCGACCGGTGCCATGGGCGTGCCCGACTACCTGGGCTGGGACTGGAAGTCCAAGGCGGGCCTGCCGATCGTCTGCGTGCCCGGCTGCCCGATCCAGCCCGACAACTTCGCCGAGACGCTGACCTACCTGCTGTACCAGCTGGCCGGTTCCGCGCCGATGATCCCGTTGGACGACAAGCTGCGTCCGGCCTGGCTGTTCGGCGCGACCGTGCACGAGGGCTGCGACCGCGGCGGGTACTACGAACAGGGCCAGTTCGCCACCGACTACGGCACGCCCGAGTGCCTGGTGCGCCTCGGCTGCTGGGGCCCGGTCGTCAAGTGCAACGTCGCCAAACGCGGCTGGATCAACGGCATCGGCGGCTGCCCCAACGTCGGCGGCATCTGCATCGCCTGCACCATGCCGGGCTTCCCCGACAAGTTCATGCCGTTCATGGACCCGCCGCCCGGCTCCCGGGTCTCGACGGGTGCCAGCTCGGCGTACGGGGCGGTGATCCGCCGCCTGCGCACGATCACCGGCCGGACCGTCGACAAGGAGCCCAAGTGGCGTCACACCGGGCGCCGTCTGACCACCGGTTACCGCCCGCCGTGGTGACCGCCCTCCCCCTTCGGCCCGCCCGCCCCGCACGGGGCGGGCGGGCTGTTGCAGAGCCTCCTCCCGCCGACAGAAGGGCATGACAGACGATGGCACCGACGACCAGGACGGCCGGCGACGGCAGCGGTCTGGTGGAGATGTCCTGGGACCCGATCACCCGGATCGTGGGCAGCCTGGGCATCCACACGAAGATCGACTTCAAGCAGAAGAAGGTCGCGGAGTGCTACAGCACCTCCTCGGTCTTCCGCGGCTACAGCGTCTTCATGCGCGGCAAGGACCCGCGCGACGCGCATTTCATCACCAGCCGGATCTGCGGCATCTGCGGCGACAACCACGCCACCTGTTCGGTCTACGCGCAGAACATGGCCTACGGGGTCAAGCCCCCGCACCTCGGCGAGTGGATCATCAACCTCGGCGAGGCCGCCGAGTACATGTTCGACCACAACATCTTCCAGGAGAACCTGGTCGGGGTCGACTACTGCGAGAAGATGGTCCGCGAGACCAACCCCGGCGTCCTGGAACTGGCCGAACGCACCGAGGCCCCGCACGCCGGCGACCACGGGTACCGGACCATCGCCGACATCATGCGCTCACTGAACCCCATCGAGGGCGAGTTCTACCGCGAGGCGCTCCAAGTCAGCCGCTACACCCGGGAGATGTTCTGCCTGATGGAGGGCCGCCACGTGCACCCCTCCACCCTCTACCCCGGCGGCGTCGGCACCGTGGCCACCGTCCAGCTGTTCACCGACTACCTGACCCGGCTGATGCGCTACGTGGAGTTCATGAAGAAGGTCGTGCCGTTGCACGACGACCTCTTCGACTTCTTCTACGAGGCCCTGCCCGGCTACGAGGAGGTCGGCCGGCGCCGCGTCATGCTCGGCTGCTGGGGCAGCCTCAACGACCCGGACCACTGCGACTTCACCTACCGCAACATGACGGACTGGGGCCGGCGGATGTTCGTCACCCCGGGCATCGTCGTGGACGGCAAGCTCGTCACCAACGACCTCACCGAGATCAACCTCGGCATCCGCATCCTGCTCGGCAGCTCCTACTACGAGGACTGGCAGGGCAAGGAGCTCTTCGTCACCCACGACCCGCTGGGCAACCCCGTCGACCCCCGCCACCCCTGGAACCAGCACACCATCCCCGCCCCGCAGAAGCGCGACTTCGACGACAAGTACAGCTGGGTGATGTCCCCCCGCTGGTTCGACGGCAAGGACTACCTCGCCCTCGACACCGGCGGCGGTCCGATCGCCCGCCTGTGGTCCACCGCGCTGTCCGGACTGGTCGACATCGGCTACATCAAGGCCACCGGACACAGCGTGCAGATCAACCTGCCGCGCTCCATGACCAAGCCGGAGACCACCTTCGAGTGGAAGATCCCGCAGTGGAGCAACGCCATCGAACGCAACCGCGCCCGCACCTACTTCCAGGCCTACGCGGCCGCCGCGGCCCTGCACTTCGCCGAGAAGGCGCTCGACGAGGTCCGGGCCGGGCGCAGCCAGACCTGGGAGCGGTTCGAGGTGCCGGACGAGTCGATCGGCTGCGGCTTCACCGAGGCCGTGCGCGGCGTGCTGTCCCACCACATGGTGATCCGGGACGGCAAGATCGCCAACTACCACCCGTACCCGCCGACCCCGTGGAACGCCAGCGTCCGCGACAGCTTCGGCACCCCCGGCCCCTACGAGGACGCCGTCCAGAACACCCCGATCTTCGAGGAGAACCCCCCGGAGACCTTCAAGGGCATCGACATCATGCGCGCCGTGCGCAGCTTCGACCCCTGCCTGCCCTGCGGCGTCCACATGTACCTGGGCGACGGGAAGACGGTGCAGACCATGCACGTGCCCACCGGGCTGAGCGGACTCACCGCATGACCCCGGAACAGGCGGGGGCCCGCATCCAGGACGCCCTGGACCGGCTGGCCGGAGCCGACGCGCAGGAGGCCGGCGAACACCTCGTCCGCGAACTGATGGCCCTCTACGGCGACGCCCTGGCGAGCCTCGTCCGGGCCCTGCCGCCGGCCGCGCTGGCCCGGCTGCTGGACGAGCCGTCGCTGGCCGGGCTGCTCGTCCTGCACGACCTGCACCCCGAGGACGTCACCGCCCGCATCACCCGCGCGCTCGCCACCCTGCCCGAACCGGTCGACCTGGCCGGCTTCGACCCCGCCACCGGCACCGCCCGGCTGCGCCGCACCCGCAGCGGCTGCGGGTGCGGTGAACAGGACATCGAGAACGCCCTGGCCTGCCACGCCCCCGAGGTCACGGCGGTCGAGCTCGAACGCCCCGCCCAACTGCTGCAGATCGGCTCGCGACCCCCGGCGGAGCTGCGATGACGGTCCGTCAGCTCGACCGGCCCGGCACCGCGCTGCTGCGCCGGCTGCGGGAGCCCGCACCCCCGCAGCCGCAACGCTGCGAGTTCTGCGGCCAGCGCCTGCCCGCCGAGCACCGCCACCTGGCGGACACCGACCAGCAGGCGCTCACCTGCGCCTGCACCGCCTGCGCCCTGCTGTTCCAGCAGCCCGGCGCGGCCGACGGCCGTTACCATGCCGTCCCCGACCGCTACCTGACCGACCCGGCCCACCCCCTCGGCGAGGACGCCTGGGCCGCCCTCGGCATCCCGGTCGCCACCGCGTTCCTGCTGCGCACCACACGTCTGCAGCGGTCCGTCCTGCTCTACCCCGGCCCGGGTGGCGCGACCGAGGCCGAACCCGACGAGGCCGCCTGGCAGGCCGCGCTCGGCGGCAGCCGCCTCCACGCCGCGCTGCGGCCGGACGTCGAGGCGCTACTGCTGCGGCGCGACACCGATGGCATCCAGTGCTACCTGGTGCCGGTCGACGTCTGCTACGAACTCGTCGGCCGGCTGCGGCGCTGCTGGAAGGGCTTCGACGGCGGGGCCGAGGCGCGCGCCGAACAGGCCGCGTTCTTCGACCGCCTGGCCGCCCGGGCCCGTGTCCTCCCCGAAGGCGGCGCCCCGTGACCTCGATCTCCTTCGCCTGCACCGGAGTCCGGGCCGATCCCTACGCCGCCGGGCCCACCCTGGTGTTCCGGCTGCGCATCACCGCCCCTGCCGAGGTGAGGGTGCACGCGCTGGCACTGCGCTGCCAGCTGCGGATCGAACCGGCCCGGCGCCGCTACGACGACGCCGAGGGCGGGCGACTGGCCGACCTGTTCGGCGAGCGCTCACGCTGGGCCGGCACCCTCCACCCGGTCCAGTTCGCCCAAGTCCCGCTGCTGGTCGGCGGGTTCACCGGCGAAACCGAAGCCGACCTGGTGGTGCCCTGCACCTACGACATGGACGTCTCCGCCGCCCGTTACCTCGCGGCACTGGACGGCGGGGACGTGCCGCTGCTGCTGCTCTTCTCGGGGACGGCCTTCGCCGGCCCCGGCGGCTTCCAGGTCACCCCGGTGGCCTGGGACCAGGAAGCCGCGGTGCGGATGCCGGTCAAGGTCTGGCGGGAGGCGATCGACGCGCACTTCCCGGGCTGCGGCTGGCTCCGGCTGCCCGCCGACCTGATGGCCGAACTGCTCGCCTACCGCTCCCGGCGCGCGCTGCCGTCCTGGGAGGCGACCGTGCGCGAGCTGCTCGGCACGGCCCGGACCGTGAAGACGGCCCAGGCCGCGGAGCCGTCTCAGGCCGCGGAGCCATCCCAGGGCGCGAAGCCATTCCAGGCCGTGACGCCGTTCCAAGCCGCGAAGGCGGCCCAGACCGCGAAGGGGGAGCGGTGACCGCGCCCGCCCACGAGACCGAGAACAGGTTCGCCCACGCCCGGCAGATCGCCGACGCCGTCCTGTTCGAGGGCTACGTGCTCTACCCCTACCGGGCGTCAGCGGCCAAGAACCGGCTGCGCTGGCAGTTCGGCGTCCTCACCCCGCCGCGCTACGGCGCCGACAGCGGCGAACACTCCCACCAG
Source organism: Kitasatospora sp. NPDC086801 (assembly GCF_044745805.1). Lineage (NCBI taxonomy): Bacteria > Bacillati > Actinomycetota > Actinomycetes > Kitasatosporales > Streptomycetaceae > Kitasatospora > Kitasatospora sp. NPDC086801. The sequence continues at coordinate 18,684 of NZ_JBIVAX010000065.1, read as the reverse complement.
CGCACCGAGTGCGTGATGGAAGCACGTCAGGGCGACCGGCTGGCCGTCGAGCTGCGGTTCCTGCGGCTCCAGCGGCGGACGGTCCAAGAGGCCGGCCGGCAGGGCGGATTCCGGACCGTCGAGGAGCTGGAGCTGGCCGACCGGGTGCTCGTCCCCTGGGACGAGGGCGCCGAGGAACGGATCGAACTCCTCATCCCGGTGGAGGAGTTGTCAGCCGGTGAAGCCGTCCGCGGATTCGCGCTCGACGCGTCCGAGGACGAGGAGCCGCTCGTCGAGCACGGCGCGCTGGCCGGGCGGCTCCTGCGTCGCCGGGAACGGGTCCAGGGCCGGCTGCGGATCACCGCCCAGGACGTGCCCGGCCCCTACCGGGCGCAGCGGCTGACCGTCCTGGTGGAGAACACCTCCGACTGGGATCCGACGCCCGGCACCCGCCGCGAGGCCGCACTGGCGCACGCCCTCGTCTCGACCCACCTGCTGCTCGGCCTCGACCGCGGCTCCTTCCTCTCGGCGACCGACCCGCCCGAGTGGGCGGGCGAGGCGGTGCGCGCCTGCCGCAACGAGCACACCTGGCCCGTGCTGGCGGGCCCGCCCGGCAGCGGCAAGGTGCTGCTCTCCTCGCCGATCATCCTGGAGGACCACCCGCACATCGCCCCCGAGAGCCCCGGCGCGCTCTACGACGCCACCGAGATCGACGAGATCCTCGCGCTGCGCACCGCGGCCCTGACCGAGCGGGAGAAGCGTGAGGCCCGGGGTACGGACGAACGGGCCGGCGCGGTGATCGACCTCGCCGACTCGATGCCCCCCGAGATCCTGGAACGGCTGCACGGCGCCGTCCGGGGGCTGCGCGAACTCACCCACCCCGAAGCCGGGGCGGACCGGCCCTGGTGGGATCCGGGCAACGACCCGCAGACCGACCCCGGACGGGACCAGGTGGTGATCGACGGCCGCCCGGTCGCCGCCGGCAGCCGCGTGCGGCTCCGGCCCGGGCGGCGCCGCACCGATGCCCAGGACCTGTTCCTGCACGGGCGCACCGCGCTGGTGGAGGCGGTGCTGCACGACGTCGACGGCTCGGTGCACCTGGCCGTCACGGTGGACGACGACCCGGGCGCCGACCTGTGGCGGGCGCAGGGCCGGTTCCGGTACTTCCAGCCCGACGAGGTCACCCCGGTGGAGGGGCCGTGAACGCCGACCGGACCGGACGGGTCCTGGTCGCCGGGGTCGGCAACATCTTCCTCGGCGACGACGGCTTCGGGGTCGAGACCGTCCGGCGCCTCGCCACCCGGGAGCTGCCCGCCGGCGTCGAGATCCTCGACGTCGGCGTACGCGGCGTGCACCTGGCCTACCAACTCCTCGACGGCTACCGGACACTGGTGCTCGTCGACGCCACCGCGCGCGGCGGTGAGCCGGGGGCGGTGTACCTGGTCGAAGCGGACGCCGGACCGGTGGAATCAATGGTCCTGGACGGCCACCGGATGGGCCCGGACGCCGTGCTCGCCCTGCTCGGCACACTGGCCGCCGGGACGGGCGGCACCGCGCCCGGGCGGGTCCTGGTGGTGGGCTGCGAACCCGCCTCGCTGGAGGAGGGAATCGGACTGAGCACCCCGGTGGCCGCCGCCGTCGACGAGGCGGTCGCCGTGATCCTGCGCGTCCTCACCACGGACGCACACACCCACAGAGAGGCGGCACCATGCTGAAGAACCTCGCCGTCGCGGTCGCCGCGGCCGTCGTGGCCGCAGTCGCGGCGCTGATCTGGCAGAGCCTTCCCGACCTGAGGCGCTACCTGCGGATCCGGCGGATGTAGAACGCGGGGGGACCACCACCGGCGTGCTGCGAACAGGTAGTCACGGGTGCGGTGGCGGCGCGGCTTCGAGCCGTTCCCACCGCCGCACCCTGTAATGGGGCCTGTTGCTCACGGGGCCCGGAGGCCGGGCCCGCGTCCCAGGGAGCCGGGCGCCTCCAGCTGCGGGAATCGAGACAGATGCACGAGATGTCGATCGCGACGGCCGTCGTCGACCAGGTGGACCGGGCCGCCCGCGAGCACGGAGAGAGCGCCGTGGCCAGAGTCCGGCTGCAGATCGGCGAACTGGCCGGAGTCGTCCCGTCGGCACTCGACTTCTGCTTCGAACTGGCCTGCGCCGGAACGCTGTTGGAAGGCGCGGTGCTGGAGACCGAGGCTGTCCCCGCACGGGCGAAGTGCACGCCCTGCGGGGTCGAGTGGAGCGTCGGCATGCCGCCCGACCTGGGCTGCCCGCGCTGCGCCGGTGCCAGGGTCGAACTGCTGGCCGGGCGTGAGCTGCAGATCCTCGGCGTCGAGTGGTCCGAGCCGCCGTCGGGCGCCCGGACCGATCAGGAAGGCTGAAACCGATGTGTCGCACCGTCGATCTCCGGCAGGCGGTTCTCGCCCGCAACGACGACGACGCCCGGCGGCTGCGGGCGGAACTGGCCGCTCGGGGCACCGTCGTGGTGAACCTGCTGTCCAGCCCGGGCAGTGGCAAGACGGCGCTCCTGGAGGCCGAACTCGGCCTCGCCCGGGAGCGCGGGGTGCCCGTCGCGGCTCTCACCGCGGACCTCGCCACCGAGAACGACGCACGTCGGCTGGCCCGTTCGGGGGCGCCGGTGAAGCAGGTCCTCACCGACGGCCTGTGCCACCTGGAGACGGCGATGCTGCGCGGGCACCTGGCCGGCTGGCTGCCGCCGGACACCCGGCTGCTGTTCGTCGAGAACGTCGGCAACCTGGTCTGCCCCGCCTCCTACGACCTCGGCGAGTCGCTGCGGGTCGTCCTCGCTTCGGTCACCGAGGGTGAGGACAAACCGCTCAAGTACCCGACCGCGTTCGGACTGGCCAACCTGGTGCTGGTCACCAAGGCGGACCTCGCGGCCGCGGCACAGTTCGACGAAGCGGCCTTCCTCGCGAGCGTCGCGCGGGTCAACCCGGGGGTGGAGGTGGTCTTCACCTCGGCCCGAACCGGGCAGGGAGCCGGGGCACTGCTGGACCGGGCGCTCGCCGTGCTGGCCGGCGCGCGGGTCCACCGGCCGGTGATGGCCGGCTCGCACGGCCACGGCCACGGCCACGGCCACAGCCACGGCCACGGCCACGACCCCGATCACGATCACGACCCCGATCACGGCCACGTCCACGGTCTCGCGGGGGCCCACGACCACCCGCACCCGGTGGTGGACCTGCCGTGACTACGGATCAGCAGCCGCCCCCGCTCCAGCGCCGCCGCGTAGCCGTGCGCGGACTCGTCCAGGGCGTCGGCTTCCGACCGTTCGTCTTCACCCTCGCCACCGAACTCGGCCTGTCCGGCAGCGTCACCAACACCGGCGAGGGCGTACTCGCCGAGATCGAGGGCTCCGGCGAGGCGGTGGCCGCGTTCTGCCGGCGGATCGCCAGCGACGCGCCCCCGCTCGCCGACGTCGCCTCGGTGGAACACCGGCCGCTGGCCGTCACCGGCGCACCGGGCTTCGTCATCGCACCCTCCCGCGCCGACGGACCGCACCGCACCCAGATCCCCCCGGACACCGCCACCTGCGCGGACTGCCTCGCCGAACTGGCCGACCCCGCCGACCGCCGCCACCGACACCCGTTCATCAGCTGCACCAACTGCGGGCCCCGCCACACCATCGTCACCGCCCTGCCGTACGACCGGGCCAACACCACGATGGCGGCCTTCGCGATGTGCCCCGACTGCACCCGCGAGTACGCCGACCCGGCCGACCGGCGCTTCCACGCCCAGCCCGTCTCCTGCCACACCTGCGGACCCACCCTCACCCTCTCCGTCCCCGGGCTCCCCGTGCTCGACGGCGAGCAGGCGCTCACCGAGGCCCGGCGCCTGATCACCTGCGGAGCGGTCCTGGCCGTCAAGGGCATCGGCGGCTACCACCTGGCCTGCGACGCCACGAACGCGGACGCCGTCGCCCTGCTGCGCCGGCGCAAGCGGCGCGGCGACAAACCCTTCGCCCTGATGGCCCGCGACCTCGAACAGCTCAGGACGCTGGCGGCGTCCGGGGCGGTGGAACTGGGGCCCGTCGAGGAGGAACTGCTCACCGGCGCGGTGCGGCCGATCGTCCTGCTGCGCCGGGGGGCGCACCGGCTCGCGGAGCTGGAAGCCGCCGCTCCACGCAGCCCCGACCTCGGCGTGCTGCTGCCCTACACCCCGTTGCACCACCTCCTGCTCGCCCCTCCCGGCCCCGGACTGCTGGTCATGACCAGCGCCAACCTCTCAGGTGAGCCCATCGTGACGGACGACCGGGAGGCCGTCGCCCGCCTCGCCCCGCTGGTCGACGGGTGGCTCAGCCACGACCGCCCCATCCACGTGCCCTGCGAGGACTCCGTGGTGCGGGTGGTGGACGGGCACCTGCTGCCGGTGCGGCGCTCGCGCGGCTACGTTCCCCTCCCGGTGCCCCTGCCGGTGCCGGTGCGGCCCGCGCTGGCGGCGGGCGGCGACCTCAAGAACACCTTCGCGCTGGCCCAGGACGGCTACGCCTGGCTGTCCGGCCACCTCGGCGACATGGACGACCTCGCCACCCTCCGGGCCTTCGACCGCGCGGTGGACCACCTCGGCGCCGTCACCGGCGTGCGGCCCGAGGTGCTCGTGGTGGACCGTCACCCCGGCTACCGCTCCGCCCGGCACGTGCGCAGGTCGGCCCGGGGCCGTGAGGTGCGGGAGGTACAACACCATCACGCGCACATCGCCTCGGTGATGGCCGAGCACGGCCTCGATGGCACCCGGCCCGTGATCGGGATCGCCTTCGACGGCACCGGCTACGGGGAGGACGGCGCGGTGTGGGGCGGAGAGGCGCTGCTGGCCGACTACCGGGGCTTTCGACGCCTCGCCCGACTCGACTACGTTCCGCTGCCGGGGGGCGATGCGGCCGTGGTGCGTCCGTACCGGATGGCGCTGGCCCATCTGCGGGCGGCCGGGTTGCCGTGGGCGGCCGACCTGCCGCCGGTGCGCGCCTGCCCGGTGGGCGAACTCCGGCTGCTGTCGCAGCAGTTGGATCGGTCGGTGAACTGCGTGCCGACCTCCAGCATGGGCCGGTTGTTCGATGCCGTGTCCTCGCTGGCCGGGGTCTGCCAGAACGCCGGGTACGAGGCGCAGGCGGCGATCGAGCTGGAGGCGGCCGCCCTCGCGCACGGGCCGGCAGCCGGCCCGGGGAGCGGCTACGCATTCCAACTCGCCGATGAGGGCGGGATGGTGACCGCCCGACCCGGGCCGGTGCTGGCCGCGGTGGTGGCGGACCTGGCGGCAGGGGCACCGCCCGGGCTGATCGCCGCCCGGTTCCATGCGGCGGTGGCCGCACTGGTCCGGGCGGTGTGCGCCGAGACCAGGCGGCGGCACGGCACCGGGGTGGTCGCGCTGAGCGGCGGCGTCTTCGCCAACGCGCTGCTCTCCTCGGCGTGCGCGCGGGGTCTGGCGGAGGACGGGTTCACCGTGCTGCGGCACCGCCGGGTGCCGCCCAACGACGCGGGGCTCGCGCTGGGCCAGTTGATGGTGGCGGCGCGGGCCGACGGCTGAGCGGGCCGCGCGTACGGAGTTCGGCAGGTTCGGAGGAACCGGAGAGAGGAGGGAGACCGCAATGTGCCTGGCGGTACCCGGAAGAGTGCTGGAGATCGCGGAACGCGGCGGGACCCGGATGGCGGTCGTCGACTTCGGCGGGGTCGTCAAGGACGTGTGCCTGGAATATCTGCCCGACCTGAAGGTGGGCGAGTACGCCATCGTCCACGTCGGGTTCGCCCTACAGCGGCTGGACGAGGAATCGGCCCGCCGGACCTTGCAGCTGTTCGAGGAACTCGGCCTGATCCAGGAGGAGTTCGGAGACCCATGGGAGGCCGCGGCGGCTTCGGTGATGCGGGAGGAGGAGCGGTGAGGTACCTGGAGGAGTTCCAGAACCCCGAGTTGGCCGGCGGCCTGCTCGCCGACATCAGGGCGGCGGTCACCCGGCCGTGGGCGCTGATGGAGGTGTGCGGCGGCCAGACGCACACCATCATCCGGCACGGAATTGACCAACTCCTGCCGCCAGAGGTCGAGTTGATCCACGGGCCGGGTTGCCCGGTGTGCGTCACCCCGTTGGAGGTGATCGACAAGGCACTGGAGATCGCGGCCCGGCCCGAGGTGATCTTCTGCTCCTTCGGCGACATGCTGCGAGTGCCCGGCACCGGTCGGGACCTCTTCCGGGTGCGCGGCGAGGGCGGGGACGTCCGGGTGGTGTACTCCCCGCTGGACGCGCTGCGGATCGCCGAGGAGAACCCGCACCGGGAGGTCGTCTTCTTCGGCATCGGCTTCGAGACCACCGCCCCACCCAACGCCATGGCGGTGCACCAGGCCAGGAAGCGGGGCATCGGCAACTTCAGCATGCTCGTCTCGCACGTACGGGTGCCGCCCGCCATCGAGGCCATCATGAACTCGCCGCAGTGCCGGGTCCAGGGCTTCCTCGCCGCCGGACACGTGTGCAGCGTGATGGGCACCGACGAATACCCCGCGCTCGCGGCACGCCACCGGGTGCCGATCGTCGTCACCGGCTTCGAACCGCTGGACATCCTGGAGGGAATCCGGCGCACCGTAAGGCAGTTGGAGCGCGGCGAGCACACCGTCGACAACGCCTACGCGCGGGCCGTACGACCGGAGGGCAACCCGGCGGCCCGGGCCATGTTGGAGGACGTCTTCGAGGTGACCGACCGGGCCTGGCGCGGCATCGGCGTCATCCCGGACAGCGGCTGGCGACTCTCCCCGCGCTACCGCGACCACGACGCCGAGCACCGCTTCGACGTCACCCGGATCACCACCGTCGAACCCGCGCAGTGCCGCAGCGGGGAAGTCCTCCAGGGGCTGCTCAAACCGCACCAGTGCGAGGCCTTCGGCACCTCCTGCACCCCGCGCACCCCGCTCGGCGCCACCATGGTCTCCAGCGAGGGCGCCTGCGCCGCCTACTACCTCTACCGGCGGCTCGACGCGCCGGGCATGACCCGGGAGGCGAGCCCCGTTGGCTGAGACCCGGATCCTGACCGGGGCCGGCGGCGCCCCGGACATCCTCGGATGGAGCTGCCCACTGCCGCTGCGCGACCACCCCCGGGTGGTGATGGGGCACGGCGGAGGCGGGGTGCTGTCCGCCGAACTGGTGGCGAACCTGTTCGCCCCGGCCTTCGGCGGGCCGGTGCTCGCCGGGCTCGCGGACTCGGCGGTCGTCGAGCTCGGCGGCGCCAGACTCGCCTTCTCCACCGATTCCTACGTCGTGCGACCGCTCTTCTTCCCCGGCGGAAGCATCGGTGACCTCGCGGTCAACGGCACCGTCAACGACCTGGCCATGAGCGGGGCCCAGCCGGCCTATCTGTCCTGTGGCTTCATCCTGGAGGAGGGCGTGGAGACGGCCGTGGTCGCGCACGTCGCCCAGGCGCTGGGCGCCGCCGCCCGGGTCGCCGGGGTGGAGGTGGTCACCGGTGACACCAAGGTCGTCGAAGCCGGCCACGGCGACGGCGTGTACCTGAACACCGCCGGCATCGGGCTCGTCCCCGCCGGAGTCGACATCCGGCCGCAACGCGCCGCCCCCGGCGACGTGGTGATCGTCAGCGGTGAGATCGGTCTGCACGGCGTGGCCATCATGAGCGTGCGCGAGGGCCTTGAATTCGGCGTCGAGATCGAGAGCGACTGCGCCGCCCTCGGTGGACTGGTGGCCGCCATGCTGGCCGTCACACCCGACCTGCACGTGCTGCGCGACCCCACCCGGGGCGGCCTCGCGGCGGCGCTCGGCGAGATCGCCGAGGCCGCCGGGGTGGGCGTCGTGGTCAGCGAGCGGGCCGTCCCCGTGCCCGCGCAGGTCGCCAACGCCTGCGCCATCCTCGGGCTCGACCCGTTCTACGTCGCCAACGAGGGCAAGCTGGTCGCCTTCGTGCCGCGCGAGCACGCCGACGCCGTCCTTGCCGCGATGCGGGCGCACCCACTGGGCGCGCGCTCGGCGGTCATCGGCGAGTGCGTGGCGGACCACCCCGGGATGGTCGTCTGCCGCACCCCCTTCGGAGGCACCCGCGTCATCGACCTGCCGATGGGGGAGCAGCTCCCGCGGATCTGCTGAGGCCGCCTGCCCGCCGGTGAGCGTCCGCGCCACCGGGTCGGGAACGGGATCGGGGCTCGTACCGGCTTCACCGGTACGAGCCCCGATCCTTGTGCGGGGCGGGCGATCAGCCTGCGGTCACCAGGGCCGCAGGGCCGCAGGGCCCGACGCAATCGGGGTCCTGCCGGTCCCAGAGCGCGCCTTGGGACCGGCAGGACGGCTGTCAGCGGCGGGTCCGGCGGAGTGCCAGCAACAGGCCGCCCGCGGCGAGCATCGCGAAGGCCGCCAGGCCCGCGAGGGGCATGGGGTCCGACCCGGTGGGGGGCAGCGGGCCGCCGGTGGGGCTGGGCGAGGGCTGCGACGGGTTGACGGTGATGCTGGTGGCGCAAGGCCCGTCGGTGGTCGTCGACGGCTCCGGCACCTCCTGGGCGGAGCGGACCGACCGGTTCGACGAACCGGGGCAGTTGCTGCCGTCGCCGAGCGAGACGATCCGGTTGTCGAGGCGCTTGCCGCCGGCGTCGGACTTGACGGTGAAGGTGTAGACGAGGGTCTCGGTGGCTCCGGGGCGGAGGTCGAGGGTCCAGGTCAGGCGCGGCCGGCTGTAGGAGATCCGGCCGATGGTGGCGTGGGCGTCGCCGTCGTAGACGGCGGCGTCCAGGACGCCGGTGAAGTCGTCGACGACGACGGCGCCGTGGTAGGTGGCGCCGGCGCGGTTCGTGGCGGTGACGGTGTAGGTGACCTTGTCACCGGGGCCGGGGTCGGCCGGGGAGACCTGCTTGGCGAGGTGCAGGTCGTGCCGGACGGTGATCGGTTCGGTCGGGGTGGCCACGGCCGTGTGCGCGGTGGCGGACGGGTCGGGGCCGCCGGTGACGACGGCGGAGTTCACCGGGACCTCCGTCGCGTCCGGCGAGAGGGTCCCGCTGAGGGTGTAGGTCGCGGTGGCGCCGACGGCCAGCTCGATGGCCGGGCAGGTGGCGACGCCGCCGGTGTCCGGGCAGGGCGTGCCGTCGGCGTCGGCGGTCAGCACCGGGTGGTCCACCTGCTGCGGGAACCGGTCGGTGACCACGACGTTGCGGGCGCGCGAGGGGCCGTCGTTGGTGACGCTGACCCGCCAGGAGATCGGCGCGCCGGCCACGACCGGGGAGGTCAGCAGCACCTTGGAGACCGTCAGACGGGCCTGCTGGGAGGGCGGACCGGTCGGCGAGGCGACCGCGGTGTGGGTGGGCGTGGCGGGGTCGGGCCCGCCGGTGACCACCGCCGTGTTCACCGGTGTGCTGGTGGCCGCGGGGTCGAGCGTGCCGGTGAGCGTCCAGCTCACGGTGCCTCCGGCGGGAATCTCCACCGCCGGGCAGGTGGCGACACCGCCGGTGATGGCGCAGCCGGCCCCGCTCGTGTCGTCGGTCATCGCGGGGTTGCCGACGCCGTCCGGGATCCGGTCGGTGACGACGACGTTCCGGGCCCGGGAGGGACCGTTGTTGGTGACGGTGACCCGCCACTGGATCGGGCCGCCCGGCACCACCGGATCGGTGAGCAGGATCTTGGAGGCGGTCAGGTTCGCCTGCGGCGACGGGGAGCTGGTGGGCGAGGCCACGGCGGTGTGCGAGGAGGCCGTGGGGTCGGGGCCACCGGTGACGGAGGCACCGTTGGTGGGAGTGACCGTCGCGTCGGGGTCGAGGACGCCGCTCAGGCTGCAGCCGTGCGACTGGCCGACCTCCAGCTCGACGGCCGGACAGGTCGCGACGCCGCCCGCGATCGGGCAGGCGACCCCGTCGGTCTCGGACGTCATGGTCGGGCTCGACACTCCCGCCGGGATCTGGTCCGTGACGACGACGTTCCGGGCCCGCGACGGCCCGTTGTTCGTGACGGTGACCCGCCACTGGATCTGCTGCCCGGGCACCACCGGATCGGTGACCAGCACCTTGCTGAGCGTCAGGTTCGCCTGCGGGCTGACGGTGGCGGTGGGGCTGGCGACCGCCGTGTGCGTGGGTGTGGCCGGGTCCGGACCGCCGGTGACGGTCGCGGTGTTCCCGGGCACGGCCGTGGCGTCCTGGGCGAGCATGCCGGTGAGGGTGAAGGTCGCCGTCGCGCCGACCGGGATCTCCACCGCCGGGCACGTCGCCGTGCCGGTGCTGATCGGGCAGGACGAGCCCGTGGCGTCCACGGTCATCATGGCGCCGACCACCTGGTCCGGGATCCGGTCGCTGACGACCACGTTGCGGGCGGTCGACGGGCCCTGGTTGGTGACGGCGACCTGCCACGAGATCGGCCGGCCGGGCACGACCGGGTCAGTGAGCAGGATCTTCGTCACGGTCAGGTTCGCCTGCGGCCGGGTCGTCTCCGTGGGAGTGGCCGTCGCCGTGTTGTTCGACGGGTTGGGGTCCGGGCCGCCGGAGACGGAGACGACGTTCACGGGCGTGCTGGTCGCGGCGGCGTCGAGCGTGCCGGTGACGGTGTAGGAGGCGGTGCCGTTGGCCGGGATCTCGATGGCCGGACAGGTCGCCGTGTTACCGGAGATCGGACACGGCGTGCCGTCGGCGTCGGCGGTCACGGCCGGGTTGTGGACGTCCGCCGGGATGGTGTCAGTGACGACGACGTTCCGGGCTCGGGAGGGACCGTTGTTGGTGACGGTGACCCGCCACTGGATCGGGCCGCCCGGCACCACCGGGCTCGTCACCAACACCTTGGCGATCGACAGATCCGCTTGCGGGGACGGCGAACCGGACGGGGTCGCGACGGCGGTGTGGGTGGGCGTCGCGGGGTTGGGTCCGCCGGTGACGACGGCGGTGTTGGTGGGTGTGGTGGTCGCGTTCGAGGCCAGGGTGCCGGTGAGGGTGTACGACTGCGACTGGCCGACGGCGAGTTCGATGGCGGGACAGGTCGCCTGGTTCCCGGTGATCGGGCAGAGACTGCCGTCCGTGTCCCGGGCCAGGGACGGGTTCGCGATGCCGTCAGGAATGGTGTCGGTGACGATCACGTTCCGGGCTCGGGAGGGACCGTTGTTGGTGACCGTCACCCGCCACTGGATCTGCCGGCCGGGCACAACGGGGTTGGTGAGCAAGGCCTTCGACACCGTCAGGCTGGCCTGCCCCGAAGGGGAGGCGGTCGGCGAGGCGACGGCGGTGTGGGTGGGTGTGGTGGGGTCGGGGCCGCCGGTGACGGTGGCAGTGTTGGTGGGTGTGGTGGTGGCGTTGGCGTCGAGGGTGCCGGTCAGGGTCCAGGTGAGTGTCTGGCCGACGGGGATCTCGGCGGCTGGGCAGGTGGCTGTCCCGTTGCTGATGGGGCAGTTGGTGCCGCCGGTGTCGGCCTTCATGGAGGCGTCGCTCACCCCGTTGGGCACGGTGTCGTTGACGATCACGTTCCGGGCGCGCGAGGGACCGTTGTTGGTCACGCTCACCTGCCATTGGATCTGCTGCCCGGGCACCACCGGGTTGGTGAGTAGGGCCTTGGAGACGGTCAGGTTGGCCTGTGGCGACGGTGTGGCGGTCGACGATGCCACTGCGGTGTGGGTCGGGGTGGCCGGGTCGGGTCCGCCGGTCACGGTGGCGGTGTTGGTGGGGGTGGTGGTGGCGTCGGGTGACAGCGTGCCCGTGAGCGTCCAGGAGAGCGAGCCGCCGACGGGGATTTCGACGGCTGGGCAGGTGGCCGTCCCGTTGCTGATGGGGCAGTTGGCGCCGCCGGTGTCGGCTTTCATGGAGGCGCCGCTCACCTCGCCGGGAACCGTGTCTCTGACGATCACGTTCCGGGCCTGCGACGGCCCGCTGTTGGTCACCGTCACCCGCCACTGGAGCTGCTGCCCGGGCACCACCGGGTTGGTGAGCAGGACCTTGGAGATGCCCAGGGTGGCCTGCCCGCCCGGCGGGATCGGATTCGCGGTGCTGGTGCAGTTCGGGGTGCAGCCCGGGTCGGTGGCGTCGCCCGGCGGGGTGACGGTGGCGCGGTTGTCCAGCGCACCGGTGGCGTCGGCCGGGACGGTGCCGGTGAGGGTGTAGGTGACCTGGCCGCCGGCCGCGATGTCGACGGTGGTGCCGATGTTCCCGGTGCCCGATGCGGTGCTGCCGCAGCTGCTGACACTGGCGGCCGTGCAGGTCCAGGTGAAGTTCCGGATGGAGGCGGGCAGCGTGTCTCTGACACTCACCCCGGTCGCGTCGGAGGGGCCGCTGTTCTTCACCACGATCGTGTAAGTGAGCGGCTGACCGGGGACGTACGGGTTCTTGTCCGGCGTCTTGGTGACGGACAGGCCGGTGGTCGGCCGCGACGGCGTGTCGAGGGTGCTGGAGCAGGTCGGGCCGCAGTTGGGGTCGGTGCTCGCCGAGGGGCGGGTGACGGTGGCGGTGTTGCTGAGCGTCCCGGTGGTCGAGGACGGGACGGTGCCGGTGACCGTGTAGGTGACGCTGTCGTTGGCCGCGATGGTGGCCGTGGTGTCGAGGTTGCCCGAGCCGCTCGACGTACCGCAGGCGCTGTTCGCGCTGGCGGCCGTGCAGGTCCAGGTGAAGCCCGAGAGCGCGGACGGCAGGGCGTCGCGGACGGCCGCGTTGACGGCGGGCGCGGGGCCGGCGTTGCGGACGGTGATGGTGTAGGTGAGCGGCTGGCCGGGGACGTAGCCGGCCTTGTCGGCGGTCTTGGTGATGGACAGGCCGACCGTGGTCTGCCATTCGATGACGACCTCGCCGTCGCCGCCGTTGGAGTAGCCGCCGCCGTCGCCGATGCCGGTCACGTACTGGGCATCGGTGCGGCCGCCCGAGGTGCCGCCCTGGCCGTTGCCGTTGCTGTTGGTGCCGTTGGAGGTCTGGGTGTTGGTGACGCCGGTGCCCTTGTTGTAGCCGGAGCCGCCGCCGCCCATGCCGTTGGCGTCCAGGGTGCCGGAGCGCTGGCAGGCGCCGCCGCCACCGCCGTAGTAGCCGCCGCCGCCGCCTCCACCACCTTCGTAGCCGCTGTTGTTGGCGCCGCGGCCGCCCTGGTACTGGCTGCCGGCCCCGGCCGCCGCACAGGCGGTCTGGGTGGCCGCGGCGCCGCCCGCGGTCTGGGTGCCGCCCCGGCCGGAGGCGGCGGGTTGGTTGTCCTGGCCGCCGTTGGTGCCGCCGCCGCTACCGGCCGCCGGGGTGGTGGCGTCGGCGCCTGGGGAGGAGCCGCCTCCACCGCCGGCGATGAGGAGCGGATTGCTTCCGTAGGCCCCGTTCCACACGGCGCTCAGTCCGCCGCCGGTGCCGCCGGTCGCGCTGGTGCCGGCGCTCGTGCGACCCTCGCCGCCGGCGCCGCCGCCGCCGTACGTCGAGCTGGTGCTGTTCATCACGCCGCCCTGGCCGGAGGTGACGGTGAGCGTCTGACCGGGCGTCACGGCGAGGGTGCCGGTGGTGTAGCCGCCCCCGCCGCCCCCGTACTGCCCGGTGTAGTACGGGCGGGGGGACCCGGCGCCGCCGGCGCCGAAGACGCGGGCGTAGACGCTGCTCACCCCGGCCGGCACGGTGAAGGTCTGGTCGCCGCCGCTGTAGGTGAAGCGGACGCAGTTGGTGTTGGTGCCGGACGGCGTGCAGGAGACCTGGGCGCGGTTCCGCTCGACGAGGTTCGGGGCGCTCCGCTGCGGGTGCAGGGACGCCGCGACGGCGAATCCTCCCTGCGGCACCAGGCAGAGCAGGGCGAGGACGCCCCGCAGCAGGATGGACACTGGACCGTCGACCAACGACCGCACCGGACGCACCGGCGCCTCCTCTCGCGATCACGCGTCAGTACGCGTGCGCGACCAGGAATAACCGAGGTCACGGTGTGTAGCGGTCACTCGGGGCCGTGTCATCTGATCATTACGTGAGAATCCCTGCTGTTGGCCTATTGGGAGGCTTCGGCCAGGCCTCGCGGGTGTCGGCGGAGTCGGTGCTCCACCCCGGAGGACTCCTGTCGGAAACCCGCCCGGAACGGCGGGTCGGGGTGGGGACCACCCCACCCCGACCCGTGTGCCGACGTTCCGGATCGGTCAGTGCGTTCAGCTCGGTCGGTGCGTTCAGCTCCGTCAGTGCGTTCAGCTCGTTCAGCCGAACGCCGGCACCTGGTCCAGCACCGCCAGCCGCGCGTTCGCCGTCCGGATGCTGCCGCACACCACCTGCGCACCGCCGACCAGGTAGTCGTCCCCGCTGCCGGTCGCCTTGATCACCGCGCCCTGGAGCGAGGTGTAGGACTTGTCCGCCAGATCGGCCTTCCGCAGGTCCCGGACCACGATCAGCCGACGCAACAGATCGCTCGCGCCGGGCTGGGCGCCCAGGGACTTCCTCTGGTCGTCCGACAGCTTGGCGAAGGCCGCGTCGTTCGGGGCGAAGACGGTGACGTTGTCCATCGAGTCGAAGACGTCCTTGGCCTTGGCCGTCTTGATCAGCGTGGACATCGCGGTCAGGTCCTTGGTCTGGTCGATCGCGGACAGCACCGGGATGCCGCCCATCGAGGCCAGGCTCCCGGGGCCGTCGGCCGGCAGCGCGGCGCAGCTCGGGCCGAACGCCTTCTCCGGCGGAGGAGGCGCGGCTACCGCCGGCGCGGCGGCGTCGCTGCCCACGCCGGTGCAGCCCGCGAGCGGCACGAGGGCTAGCGCGAAGGCCGCGATCAAAGCGGGGCGGGTCGAGCGACGACGCATGCGAAGTCCTCCTCAAGGGGGCGAACCGGCCTATCCAGGCTGAATACGCTCAGATAGTGACACGGGAGCAGGGTGATCCCCGGGACTGACCTCAACTGACCACCCGTTACCGGGCGCGCGCGTCCGGCTCCGGCGGACCGGTCCGGAGGCGCCGCGCATTCGCGCCGGTGTCGTGTTCGCCTCCCCGTGCGTCGGCGGCCTGATCGGCTCACGCCTCGCCCGCCTGCTCGCGGCGCGCTTCGGGCAGCACAGGACGCTGCTCGCCGCCGGAGTGCTGCGCGCGTGCTGGCCCGTCGGGCTGGCGTTCGTCCAGCCCGGTGCGCCCGGGATCGCCCTCATCATCACCGTCCAGCTCGGCCTGGTCACCTGCTGCGGCCTGTTCAACCCGCTGCTGGCCACCCACCGGCTCGAACGGACCGACCCCGACAAGCTCGCCCGCACGCTCGCAGCATGGTCGATCAGCAGCAGTGCCGCCATCGCGGCCCTCACCGCCCTGTGGGGGCCGCTGGCCGCCACCACCAGCCCCCGCACCGCGATCGCCGCCGCCGGAATCCTCCTCCTCGCCACCCCGCTGCTGCTCCCGCGCCGCGAGCGGTCGCCCCGGAACGCGCGGGGTCAGGCTACGAGCCTGATCTGACACGCGGGAGCTCGAACCGCTGCCGGTCGGACGTCAGTGCGGCCCGCGCCGGTCATCGAGCCGGACCTCCAACTGCGGCCAGGCTGAGGCCAGGCGCGTCAGGTCGTCGGCGGTCGGTGTGGTGACCGCGCCCACCGACGTGCCCGGCTTGAAGTGGACCAGTGTCCCGGTCGTGCCGTCCACCTCGACGGGCGCGAGCCCGGTGACGGGGACGCCGCGTTCGTAGCGCTGGGTCCAAGCCCCGTTGAGACGGCGGTTGGTGTGGACGAGCCACTCACTGAGCGCTGCGACGACGGACATGCCGCGCCGGGGAAGACCGTCGGGCAGTTCTTCGACCTGCGGGAAGTCGAAGAACCGAAGGTCCTTCGTCGCCATGACCGGCTTCTTCACGCTCCGGCCCTGCTCGTCCAGTCGGGTGTCGGTGCCCCGCCCGTCGTCCCTGACCGAGAGGGAGCCGTCGGCATGGAGAACGACGGCGCAGCGTCCTCCGCCGCTGACCGATGCCTCGTCGGCGGCATAGCCGAGGACTTCCAGGACGAGGTGCCACGGTCCGCCCGGAGCGAACTCCGCCGGGCTCTGCCTGATACGCGCCAGATGATCCGTATCGACGGTGCTCGACCAGTCATGCGTCGTGTTGACCCACTGGGCCCTCGGTGTATCCATCGGGCAAGGATCCCACAGGATGACGACGGCCTTGAGAGCGGTCCCGGGGCTGACGACGGATCGCGGTATCCGTGTCGGTCGGGGCCGGGTGACGGCCCGCCGCGCGGGGACGCGCCGGCCGTCGGGTGTCAGCGCAGGACTGCTCTCAGAGCAGGACCGCTCCCACGACTGCCGCCGACGCCGTGACGAGAAGGGCCAGGATGGTGCAGGTGATGTCCCTCTTCTTGGAACGGTGTTCGGCCGCGAGGTTCGGGGTGAAGTCGGCCGGGTCGGCGGGGGAGTAGTGGATCGTGACGTCCCGGCCGTGCGAGTTGGCGGGGTCCGGCAGACCTGAGGGGCAGTAGGCGGTGACGGCCACGCCCTCGTGGGTGGTGAAGGCGACCACCGGCGTCTGGCTGGTGGACGTGTAACCGTCCTCGTCGGTGTGGACGTTCTTGACGACGGCGACGACACGGCCCGGAACGGGGACCATGGCGGCCAGGGTGTCGAGGCGGCGCCGCACGCGGCGGGCGTCCCGAGGCAGGTAGCACGCGATGACGACGGTCCACGGAGCGCCGACACCGATCAGTGCCCACGGCCAGCCCCAGTCGATCGCGGCGACGACCACCAGCCCGACGTAGATCATGAACACCGCGAAGTTCGGCCAGCCGAGCCCGTAGCGGCCGTCCCAGAGGTCGTTGGTGAACCGGAAGGCGTGCGGCCTCCCGCGCGGGTAGCGGACCCCGATCTCCCGGCCCGTCCAGGCGGTGCTGATCCTGTCGCCGCAATCACCGTCGTTCGTGACGGTGAACTCCTGCCCGGTGGACGGGTCCTGGAAGGAGACGACGACCGCTATGCCGTCCTTCTCGGAACCCCCGTGTCGTGGCTGCTGCACCCGCTCGATCCGCCTCATCACCCGGACCGTCCGCTGGGCCCGGGTCACCCCCGCCAGCGACCGCCCGTACCCGAGCAGTGCCACCGTGCCGAACACCCCGCACCAGAGCGCCAGATAGTCGTGCCAGCCCATGCGTCCTCTTCCTGCCCTTCTGGTACGGTCCGCCGTGCGCACCCTCGCCGGTGTGGAGCACCGGGGCTCCTTTGGCTGTCGCGGCAAGCCGTCGCGTGCGAGATCTACCACGTTCGGGGTCGATGGGGTGCCGTGGCGGCGACCCCAAGTTGCTTGGTAGCCAACGTTCTTGAGGTTGAATCGTGTGAAGCGCCGGTGATCAGCGTGCCGGGATGCTTCGCACCACCTGGCCCTGCGCGTCCGCCTCCAGCGAGGCACTGCCCTCGGGCCCGGTCACGCCGACCCTGATGGTGAGGGAGCCGGCGAGGCGGTCGGCGGTGAGCTGCCAGGACTGCGGGGAGCGGACGCCGAGCGTGGTTTCGGCCTCCTTGACCAGGGCGGGGAGGCGCTCGTACGGCAAGGAAAGCGGATCGAACTGAGGAGCCTTCGTGCCGCTCGGGGAGAACACGACCGACAGCACACGCTCCTGGACGAAGACGGTGATCGCCTGGCGTGGATCCTTGCCCTCGGTGAGGGAGTTGACGGCCTGGCGCAACTCGCCGTCGTCGAGGAACGACTGGTCGAGTCCGAGGGAGACCGTGCCGGTCCCGGAGGACACCACCGTGGTCGACCACGTCGAAGAAGTCGAAGACACCGTCGGCGTCGGGGAGGCGGAGTCCTCCTGCTCGAACAGGTCCACGCGGAACAGGAAGACCACGGCAGCCGCGGCGAGCAACAGGCCGAGGAGCCCGACCAAGCCGATCGCACGGACCTCGGGAGGCTCGGTCACCATGGCCGACTCGGGAGCCGAATCCAGGTGAGCGCCGGCCGCCCGTTCCTCCCACTCCGGTGTCGGTCGCTTCACGATCCGCACCCGCCACGGCCGGTCCGGCGGATACTGCACCACCAGGACGCCGCGCGGCCGGTAGTCGGGGAGGTCGACGAGATTGATGTCCTGAGTGATCCCGACGCGGTACGCCGGCTCGTCGTCCGGCGCGACGGTGAGATCGAACCGCACCGGCACGTCGCTCGTCTCACCCCCGATGGCGCGCAGGCTCTCGACCATCGCGAGCGCCGTCCGGGGCACGACGTCCGCCTCCCGGGCCCGCCGCGGCGCACCGAGGAGGAGAAACAACAGGCCGTAACCGATGGGCAGACCCAGGCCCCCGACGAACAACGGCACGTTCTCGACGACCACGCCGACCACGATCGCGGCCAGCGAACCCCCGATCACGGCACCCGTCAGGAAGCTGCGGGCGAGGGCGACCGGGGTGCTGCGCGGGGGCGGCACGCTCGTGGTGATCGTCATACCGGTGATTGTGCCGGGCAGGGGTGACAGCCGGTAGGCCTGAGGGAGGGCGTTGTTCGCGTGGTGGCGGTGGGGCACGGAACGGGACGGCTGCCAGGGGCGGTCGGAGCGACGGACGAAGGGACGCGTGCGCTCCTCGTAGGGCGGGGCATCGAATTCACGGGAGTTGGCGGTGGGCGGGTGGTCTGTGGGCTGGCGGCGGTGGGTTATTGGGTCTCGGTTATTGGGTGTGTGTGTCTGTGTTGGTGTTGGTGAGGTGGGTGTTGAGGTGGGTGAGGGCGTTGTGGGTGGCTTTGGTGTGTTGGTTGGGGATGGTGTGTTTGGGGAGGAGGGTGGGCCAGCCGTGGGGGGTGGTGGTGAAGGTGATGGTGAGTTTGGTGTGTTGGTTGTTGTGGGTGGGGGTGAGGGTGTAGGTGGTGGTGCCGGTG
>NZ_JBIVAX010000064.1:0-32516 GCF_044745805.1 Kitasatospora sp. NPDC086801 | reverse complement strand
TGGAGACGTCGTCATCAAGCCCGTTCCCAGGCCAGTCACTACAGACGCCAAGCCGCGACCCAAGCATGATCGTGATCTACAGCTGGAGTACTAGCAGCGACATGTCGCCGAGCAGGTAGTCGAGGCGAGCGTCCTTACACAGACCCCCCGGGTGGTTAATCACGATTTCGGCCTTCGTCATGCCCGCCTTGTACATGATCGCAACAAATTTCTGCTCCACGTCGTCGTTGCGAGTGGACGTGGATGCGCCCGGCGTGAGGCCTCCTGCCTTGAGCTTCTTGTCGACCCAATCAATCAGCTCGGAGTCCTCCTTCCCGTTGCCGCTGACGAGGTTGTATCCCGGCTCTGATCCCTTGTCGCCTCGCGCGAATCCGGCTGTCTCGCGTCCCTCCCATTCCTTGATGCTGCGCTTCGAGTTCTCAACGACGGAGTCCAGGCAGGTTTCATTGTGGACGAGTACAGCAGTGTCGCCGGCGAGGACGTAGTACGTGTGAAGGTCACGAACCGCCAGGTTGCAGGCGGCTTGAAGGTTCGCACGGTGCCAGGTTCCGGTGACCTTCGCGGTGGAGCTGTCGGAGATACTCGGGCCTTCTCACCGGAAGATCCGCTGTTGGACCCGTGGGTTCCTGCCGAGAACCCTTCAGTTTTCACGAGCTCACGGGGCTCATTGCCCGCTTCCAAGGTGAGCCCCAAAGCCACCACGGGATGATCTTGGTGGATTGGCGATGCGGGTCGGCGTCGGGGCCCGCCGGTACACGGGACGCCGAGGACTCAAAGCTGACGTCAGCGGCTCTCGTCGTGTTCGCGCAGCATCCGCATGACGGTGGCGGGTGAGGGGTGCTGTCCCTTCTTCGCGCCGGTGGTGATGACGAGGCGCTTGGCGATGTCGCGAAGACTCATCTCCTGGCTGCGGAGGTGGAGGGCCATGGAGAGCATGGATTCGTCGGTGACGCCGGCGCCGCCGATGGTCTTGCCGCGCTTGCGGGCGGACCCGTGGCCTTCGAGGGTACGGTCGCGGATGTACTCGCGCTCCATGCCGGACATGGCGGCCAGCACGGCGAACACGATGCCGGAGGGGTCGTGCGAGCCCTCCAGCTCTCCGGTGAGGAACTCCAGGCCGACGTCGCCGGCCTTCAGCTCCTCGGCGAGCATGGCCAGTTCGATGCCGCGGCCGAGCCGCTTGTGCTCGTGGACGACGAGGGTGACGGCGACGCCGGAGGAGCGGATCTCCCCGGCGAGCTTCACCGCAGCCTCCAGCTCGGGGCGCCGGGTGGCGCGGGTGGAGATCTTCTCCGAGAAGACCCGGCTCACCCCGGCCTCGGCGAGGAAGTCGAGCTGGGCGTCGAGGGACTGCCGGGCAGTTGAGGCGCGGGCGTACCCGAGGCGCACGTGCCCGACCGGCCGGGTGTCGGCGCTCGCGGGCCGGGGCAGCTCAGTCCACACCGAGCCGGGCTTGCGTACGGCCGGGGTCGGGACACGCAAGACCATGGCGAGCTGGGGCACGAGGCGGAATCGGGCGGTGTGGTACTGGATGGCCACCTTGCCCTTGCCGGTCCGGCACGGGGAGCCGGCAGGGGCGGCGCAGGTGGACATCGGGCAGGGTTGCGATTCCACCAGTTTGAAGTCGTTGTCGCTCACGGCCCCGACTGTTTCATGAGGGTGTTTCAGGCGTCCAGGCGTTTGCAACAACTCATGAAACATGGTCGCCGCAGGTGGAGCGCCTGGTGCCGGGGGTTCCACAAGCGACCACCTATGAAACACCGCCACGAGAACCCCGACACCGGGGTGTTACAGACAGGATTCCGGCCTGCCCGGGTGCTCCCACGACCCCGGGCATTGCCCGTCTCGTTCCCGCCGAGGCCGAACAGTGCGACCGCCGTCTGAATGCTCGCGGCTGCAACCAGAACCGCTGGCTGGAAGCCGCAGCTCGCACCATCGTTGCCGAGGTTGAGTCCCGGCCAGGAACCCCCAGGCGGCGAAGCCGAGGACCGCTGCCCTTGCACGGGTGGTGCGCGCCAGCCCCGATCCGGCCAACGCCGTAGTCTCGCTCGCCCAGGTTGTTCTCGCGACACTCCGTGTTCCCACCTCGCCGGAATCCTGTCTGCCTTGCCGGCAAGACTCCCGCATCTACCTCGCCGGGTGTCGAAGTCAGCCGCGTCGCAGCCGACCCGGCGGTGACCTCAGGCGGGCCCTGCTCGCCGGGATCCGCGGCCGCGCGCATCGTCTTCGCCCGGACCACACCTCGGACCTGGACCCTTCCAGGGCGGTTCGGCGCCATGCCGCCCGCGTCCCGGAGCCCGGGTGTTGCGGGTCGGCGGAACCCGCATTAGATTACGTATCGGAACGTAAAGGAGATGGCGATGCGCCACACCACGCTCGGATCACTTCACGTCTCGGCACAGGGACTGGGCTGTATGGGCATGAGCGAGTACTACGGCCGGCCCGACTGGGATCGGGCCCTGTCGGCCGTCCACCGCGCACTGGATCTGGGTGTCACCCTGCTGGATACCGCCGACATCTACGGTGCCGGGCACAACGAGGTCCTGCTCGGCCGCGCGATCGCGAACCGGCGCGAGGGCGTCGTGGTGGCCACCAAGTTCGGCATTGACCGCTCGGCGGGCGATCATCGTCGCCGTGTGCGCGGGGAGCCGGACTACGTGCGCCGCTGCTGCGACGCCTCCCTGCTGCGCCTGGGCGTCGAGCACATCGACCTGTACTACCTGCACCGGCCACCGCAGGATGTCGAGCTCGCCGAGACCGTTCAGGCGATGTCGGAGCTGGTGGCCGCGGGCAAGGCGCGCCACCTCGGACTGTGCGAGGTCGACGCGGACCAGTTGCGGCAGGCGCACGCCGTGCACCCGATCGCCGCCGTGCAGAGCGAGTACTCCCTGTGGAGCCGGGAGGTCGAAGCCGTCGTACCGGCCATGGCCGAGCTCGGTGTCGGCCTGGTGCCGTACGCGCCACTGGGGCGCGGTTTCCTGGCCGGAAAGGTGGATCCGGGCTCGCTGGGAGAGAACGACTCCCGACGCGCCCATCCCCGGTTCCAGGGCGATCACGCCGCCGCCAACCGGCGGCTGGCCGAGACGGTGGGCGCGCTGGCGGCGCAGCTGGGTGTCACCGGCGCGCAGCTCGCACTGGCCTGGGTGTACGCCCGCGGTCGTCAGCTCGGGATCTCCGTGGCGCCCATCCCCGGCACCAGCAGCCCGCGGCACGTGGCCGAGAACGTGGCCGCGCTCACGATCTCCCTGGACGACGCGGTGCTGGCGCGGCTCGATCGGCTCGCCCGGGAAGTGTCCGGCGAGCGGCAGGGCCCGCTGCAGGCCGTCCGACCCCCGGCTCAGCCGTGACCGGCCCGCAGACCCGCGGCCGGGGACGGCCTCGCGAGCCCGAGCACGCGGAGCTCGTACTCACCGCCGCCACGCAACTGCTCCTGGAAGGCGGCGTCGCCGCGTGCACGGTCGAGGCGGTGAGCCGCCGCAGCGGTGTGAGCAAGCCCACGATCTACCGGCGTTGGCCGCACCGCACCGCGCTGGCGATCGAGGCCTTCGCCGCGCACATCGGCCGCCTGGTGCCGCTGGCCGAGACCGGGGACAGCGCGCACGACCTGGTCCAGGCCGTCGCCCGTTTGGCCGAGTACTACCAAGGTCGCGACGGCATCGTCTTCGCCCAGCTGGTCGCCGCCGCCGTGCTGGAACCCGGTACCGCCGACCTGCTCAACTCCCGGTTCTTCGCGCCGCGCCGAGCGGCGCTGCGCGAGTTGTGGGACCGCGGGGTCGCGCGCGGCGGGCTCGATCCGCACGTCGAGCCCGATGCGGCGATCGATCTGCTGTTCGGCCCGACAGCGTTCCGCCTGCTGCTCGGCCACCAGCCCGTCGACGTGGACTCCTGCGTGCACCTGGCCCGCACCGCCTTGCAGGGCTTGATGCTCACCCGGCCGACCACTCCGTCCCTCGCACCGAAGGCAACCGGAGGTTAGAACCATGCTCCCCATCACCGACACTCCTCAGCAGCCCCATGCGAAGCGCCCCGGGCGCACCCTCGTGGCCTCGCACTCGTTCAGTTTCGCCCGCCGCGAATGGATCGAGGCCAGTGCTCCGCTGTCGGAGCAGTTCCGGGTCGTCGCCGTGGACGCGCCCGGCCACGGCGAGGCACGCGAGATCCCCGGCTACACGATGGCCGAGATGGCCGCCGCGTTCGCCGCCACGATCAACGAGCTCGGCCTGACCGACTACGTGCTGGTCGGCCACTCGATGACCGGCAAGGTCATGCAGATCCTCGCCAGCCGCGCGGGCGCGGGGCTGGGGCTGGGGCATCCGCCGGCGAAGCTCGTGCTGATCACCCCCACCCCGCTCGGGCAGGAGGTCGGCGGCGAGGACCTGCCGCGCGAACTGTTCGAGAGCCGCAGGGACCACGCTGACGCGGAGAAGTTCGTGCTGGACCGCACCGCGGTGCCGCTGACGCCGGAGGTGTTCGACCGCACCTGCGAGGACTACGCGCGGATGAACCGCAAGGCCTGGGACGCCTGGCTGAACAAGGGGATCTACGAGGACTGGACCGAGCGCGCCGCGCCGATCGACGTCGAGACCCTGCTGATCGTCGCCGACAGCGACCCGGTCTGGGGCCTGGAGATGCAGAAGAAGCTGACGGTGCCTCACCTGTCCAACGTCACGATCGCATCGATCGACTCCGGCCACCAGGTGCCGCTGGAGGCACCCCAGCCCCTCTCCGACCTCGTCACCGCCTTCGCCGCGTCATGACCGGCGCCGCTCAGCCATCGACCGCAGACCGGAATTGGGGCGGGCGACTGCCCCTGGCCTCCCGCGGCCCCCTCACCGAGGACCAGCTCGCCGCGCAGCGACGCATACGGGCCCAGGTGGTGCCGTGGGCCCGGAAGGCGGGAGCCGCCGCGGCCACGGCCGAAGGAGATCCGATCGGCCCGTTCAACGCGTTCGTGCACCGTCCCGCCGCCGGCATGCCCTTCCTGGCCTGGGTCCTCGCCGACCAGGCCCACTCGTCCCTGGCCGCGCCCCTGCGCGAGATCATCATCCTCACCGTCGGGGCGGCGTGGAACTGCGAGTACGAGATCTACGTCCACACCGCGATGGCCCGGCACACCGGCGTCGCGGAGCCGGTGATCGAGGCCGTCCTCGCCGGACGCCCGAGTGTCGACTTCTCGTCCACCGAGGCAGCCGTCCACCGCTTCACCGATGAACTGGCACGCACGCGGTCCGTCTGCGACGACACGTACCGCCTCGCGATCGAGGCGGTGGGGCAGACCGGCGTCCTGGACATGGTCAACCTGATCGGCGCCTACCTCGCGACTTCGGCCCTGCTCAACGCCTTCCGAGTGCCCGCACCACCTCCAGCCGAGCCCGGCTAGCTAGGACCGCCGCCATGACGTATGCCGGAGTGGTCGAGGTCGGTGGTCCGGCGGACGTGAGGGAGCTCCCGGACCTGGTGATCTCCAAGGTCGCGGTGGGCTCGACGAACAACAACGCCTACCTCCTACGCTGCCGGGCGACCGACGAGCAACTGCTGATCGACGCGGCGGCCGAGCCGCAGACTCTCCTGTCGTTGATCGGCGACAGTGGCATCGCCTCTGTGGTCACCACGCACCGGCACGGCGACCACTGGGGTGCGCTGGCCGAGGTCCTCGGGGCGACCGGGGCGCATACTTACGCGGGTGCCTACGACACCGAGGGCATCCCGGTGCCGACCGACGTGCCGGTCGCGGACGGGGACACGCTCCGGGTCGGGCGGGTCGAGCTGACCGCGAGGCACCTGACCGGGCACACGCCCGGCTCGATCGCGCTGGTCTACGACGACCCACACGGCCACCCGCACCCTCGGGTCAGTCACGTGCCGGCGAAGCCTTGGACAGGCGGGCGAGTTCCTCCCGCAGGGTGGCCGGTTCCGCCCGCAGGCCCGCGAGTTCCGCTCCTTCGTCTCCCGCGCCCACACTGCCCGCAGGGCGACGGGGAGTGGCACCGGAGGGCTCGCTCCCCGTGTCCTCGTCCAGCAGGTCGATGATGGGCGTCACGGAGGTTGCACTCCAGCTCAGCCGCGCGCTCGATGAGCTCGTCGGCGATCTCCTTGGCGTCGTCGACGATGGTGCGCAGCGACCGGATGACGCCGCGTCGCGGCCGGGACTCACTCATGAGGGGGGTGTCCTCACTGCTGGGGTGCGAGCACGCGAGAAGGCCTGATCGCCCGTGGCCGAAGGTTCGGACGGAAAGCGTTCGGTCCTCCGAGTGCACGGCAGCACCCACCTCAGCGGCAACCCCGCGTGCGGGGGGCTCGGGAGGCACCGGGTTGCGGCTGTCGGCGCCGGGAGCGCCGTATGCGCGCCCGCTGCCCCGGCCGCGGCCGCTTCCCGCCGCCCTGGCTCCCGCAGGAAGTCCGTGGGGTCGGGTGGTACGGCGAAGACGGGGTGGTGCCGCCGGGTCGGCCGCGCGCCGGGCGGTACGGGGACCGCGCCGGACCCCTGCGGGCCCCATCGACCCCAAATGCTTTCCCCGCCACGAAGGTTCGTGCAGGGAAGGGACCGTCGAGTGCAGGCGTGGGGGCCGGGGAGGAGGGCGCGAACCGGAACAGGTCGTGCTCCGACTACCGGGCCGCGCGCCGTTCCGGGAGGACCCTTCGCCTGTTGGTATAGAGAACATCGTGCTGGACGCTCACACCGGCGGTCGGCAAGAACCCGTCTGCCGGCGCGGCAGCCGTCGAGTCGAACCGGTGTCGCGGTTCCGAGCTGACCCCCGTGGCCGGTTCCAGGTGCCACAGGCCACACAGAGCGGCGCCAGGGACTGGACCCTGCGCCGGGCCCGACGCCACAGCGCCGACGCCCACGAGCACCTCACCCTGAGCCGGCCCGTGCCCGCGGCGGCCGCCGAACTCACCGCCCTGGCCGAGATGATCAGCCACCGCGACCACTGACCCCGGACCCCCACCCCCACCGGCCTGCGCGCCCCGAGCACCACCGACGCCGCCCCGGCTCCCCCTCCGGCAGCACCCTCCCGAGACCGGAGGAACAGTCATGGCCCTGACCGATCTGAGGCTTCCCCAACCGCCCCCGTCTGCGCGCACGCCGAAGCGTCGTCGCTCGCGGCAGATCCTGGTCGGCACCGTCCCCGTGGGCGGCGACGCACCCGTCTCCGTCCAGACCATGACCACCACCCCGACCGCCGATGTCGACGCCACGCTGCGGCAGATCGCCGAGATCACCGCCGCCGGCTGCGACATCGTGCGCGTCGCCGTCCCCTCCCAGGACGACGCCGACGCCCTGCCCGCCATCGTCGCCACGTCGAAGCTGCCCGTCATCGCCGACATCCACTTCCAGCCCCGCTACGTCTTCGCCGCCATCGACGCCGGGTGCGCCGCCGTGCGCGTCAACCCCGGCAACATCCGCAAGTTCGACGACAAGGTCCGCGAGATCGCCCACGCCGCCCGGGCAGCGAACGTACCGATCCGCATCGGCGTCAACGCCGGCTCCCTCGACCCCCGCCTGCTCGCCAAGCACGGCGCCGCCACCCCCCAGGCCCTGGCCGAGTCCGCGCTGTGGGAGTGCTCGCTCTTCGAGGAGCACGGCTTCACCGACCTCAAGATCGCCGTCAAGCACCACGACCCGCTCACCGTCATCGCCGCCTACCGCCTCCTCGCCGCGGCCTGCGACCACCCCCTCCACCTCGGCGTCACCGAGGCCGGCACCACCCTCCAGGGCTCCATCAAGTCCGCCGTCGCCTTCGGCGTCCTCCTCACCGAGGGCATCGGCGACACCATCCGCGTCTCCCTCTCCGCCCCACCCGTCGACCAGGTCAAAGCCGGAGCCCACATCCTGCAGTCCCTCGGCCTGCGCCCCCGCAAGCTGGAGATCGTCTCCTGCCCCGGCTGCGGCCGCCTCCAAGTCGACATCCACACCCTCGCCCAGCGCGTCGAAGCCGCCTTCGACGACTTCCCCCCTGCGCGTCGCCGTCATGGGCTGCGTCGTCAACGGCCCCGGCGAAGCCCGCGAAGCCGACCTCGGCGTCTCCTGCGGCAACGGCAAAGGCCAGATCTTCGTCAAAGGCGAAGTCATCCGCACCGTCCCCGAACACCGCATCGTCGAATCTCTGATCGAAGAGGCCCTGCGCCTGACCGAAGGCCCGGATACCGCCGCGGAGGCCGTGCCGTAGCGCTGTCCGCGCTTCCGGCCAGGCCCGGCCGCCATCCGCATCACCGCCGGGTCGCGGCTCTACGACGTCCTCGACGGACACGAACAGGACGTCCCCGGGCTTGTCGGGACTCGCCCTGTTCACCGGCAGGCCGCACGACCGATCGCCGACCGAACCCGTTGATCACCTCTCCCGAAAGGCACGACATGCCGTCCCTGCCGTACCGAGTCCCGCCGCTGTACTGGCCCATGCCGCTCAAGAGCAATCCGCGATCCGACGAACTCAGCCGCCGGATCGCGGAGGAGCTGGCCGCCGACGGCGTCTTCTAGGTCCCCGAGTACCGGCACGCGTACGACGACCTTCAGCTGGCGGGCGTCGGCTGCACCTCCTACCCCAGCGGCGACTTCGAAGGCGTCGTCCTCGTCACGGTCATCGAGGCGTGGACGTTCTTCTGCGACAACCCTCAAGCCGACCAGTGGGCGCCGCGCACCCTCCTTCCCGATCTGACCTCACTGAACGCCACGTCACTGCTCTCCCGGGTCCACGATCCCAGCGTGGATCGAAGCAGCCCCGCGCCTGACCGAAGGCTCAGGCGAATCCCACTGAGGAACCAGAGCAGCGGCTCATCGCCGCCGGGACGCCGGCCGTAGTGGCGGACACGGCGAACACGATCCGCCGCAGGTAGGCAGCGCCCCCGCCGTCAGTCTGATGGAGAAAGGCCCGAGATGGACATCGACGAATCCTCGAACCCGGTACACCAGCCCCGCCTGCCCTACCCGGACGGGTGGTTCGCCATCGCCTTCAGCGATGAACTGCCTCGTGGAAAGGTCATCCGACGGAAGTTCATGGGCGAGGAACTGGTGGCCTACCGTACGCGTTCAGGCGCCGCGCAAGTGGTGGACGCGCACTGCCCTCACCTGGGCGCCCATCTCGGCTTCGGAGGCTCGGTGGACGGCGAGAACATCGTCTGCCCTTTCCACCATTTCGCCTATGACCTGACGGGGAAATGCGTCCGAACCGGCGACGGGTCGACCCCGCCCCGGGCATCCCTGAAACCCTGGGCGTCATGTGAGGTCAACGGATTCATCTCGGTATGGCGCCATGCGGGGGGCTCCGCCCCGACCTGGCAGATCCCGACCCTCCCGGTGGACGAGTTCCCGCCACCGACGCGGCGGGCGTTCACCCTGGTCGACCATCCGCAAGACGTGTTCGAGAACACCGTCGACCTTGCGCACTTCGCGCCCATCCACGGATTCCAGAACGCGATGATCGCAAATCCACTGCAAGCGGATGGACCCCACCTCGGCATCCCGGTGACCTTCGAAAGGGCCTTCCCCCTCCTCGGGTCGGTGGAAACAAAAATCGTGGCGGTGGTACACGGCCTCGGGTGCCAACACCTCACAGGGCGCCTCGATCGCTTTGGCGCCGACTTCCTGGGCCAGGCCATGGCCACCCCGATCGACCCTGTTCGTGTTCAAACGTACTTCACGCTGTCCGTCCGCTCATCCGGGATCTCCGCCTGTCCCGATTGGGCAGCCAGAACCCTGTCCCAGATCCTGACCCAGGCGGTAGCGCCGTTCTACCTCACGGACGTCACAAAGGACTTCCACATCTGGAGCAACAAGAAGTACGTGGAACACCCCAAACTCAGCCGCGGAGACGGCCCGATCATGGAGTACCGCCGCTGGGCGCGCCAGTTCTACAGCGCACCGCACGCACCGGGACAGGGCGCTGCGCCGGAGCCCGAACCTTCCTGACAGTCCACGCCCCCAGCCCGCCACGTCCGCAGGCCTGCTCGACAGCCGCTCCCACGGGGCCAGCTCCGAAGAGCGGGCGGGCCAGGCCCGGCCGCTTCGAGCAGCCGAGCCACCCGAAGGGCGTGAACTCCCCGAGCAGGTAGGCGTAGGCGATCGGGAACAGCCGGGCATTGGGCTGGCCACCCCTCAGGCGCCGCTCGGGCAGGCGAGGCCGCGGCCGGATCGGGGAGCGGCCGCGGTCCTGGACCGCAACGACCGCCTCGCGACGCGCCTCAACCCCGGACGCGAAAGCAGGCCGTAATCTCGAATCCCACGACGTGCCGTCCCAGCTCGCCAGGACCGAGCTTTGCCAGCGTGCGACCGACCTGGACATTCCTCACCGCTCACCGCTCACCGCTCACCGCTGAGCCGCGACGCCCAGACGTCGTAGCCGCGGTGCCAGGTACGGGTCAGAACGGTGGCGCCTCGGTGCACCCTCCGTCGTCGTCCGCGTTCCTCTTACGCTCTTCCCAGTCGGTCCAGAAGCGCCGTTCCTCCTCCCGCTGCGCGGCCACGCTGGGGATGACCGCGATGGCCTCAGCGAAACGATCCTGCCGGACGAGCAACTCGGCCAGCTCGGTCGCCGCCCGTTTGCCGGGCAGCGGGCGCAGGCGGGCCATGGCCTCCTCGACGCGGCCGTCCCGGCCGAGCAACCAGGCGATCGTGAGTTCGCGGTCGTCGACCTCGTGCGGCGCCAGCGCCTCGATCTCAGCGATCGCCTCCCGGCAACGGCCCGACTCTCCCATCAGCCACCACCTGTTGGAGCGCAGCCAGCACGCCTCGTTCTCCGCGAGGAACTCGGGGCTACGCCCTACGGTGAGGGACAGGGCCATGCCGTGCTGGCCTTGTTCGGCCAGCACGGCATGGCCGCCTGGAGGAGGTTTCCGGAGTAGAGGTCGTCGAAGGTGTGCTCCACCGCCTGGACGGCGTCATCGAAACGGCCCAGCCGGATCAGCAGCTCCATCAGCGCGTTCTCGTAGTGGCTCGGATACGTGTCGGCGGCGATGAGGCCGCGCAGGTACGCCTCCGCCTCTTCGGCGCGGCCCAGATCCTCCAGGGCCGTCACGTGGGAGCGCGCGGCGGTCGACCGTTTGGGACCGGTGGCGAGCTCCCGCAGTTCCCTGGTCCGGCCATGGCGCGCGAGCAGCTTCGCGTATCCGTCGACGGTGCTGTGCGACCAGGGCCGATTCGCGGCCACTTCCAAGGCCAGCAGCCCGATCGCCTCGTCCAGACGGCCGGACCGCTCCAGAACCCGGGCCTGCGCGCACGGTACGTCCCCCAGGCCGCGTTCCGGGTCGCGCCTCAGCCGAGTGCCTCGCGCACCGGGAAGTGACGCTCGCCTCCGAGCAGGGAGACCGCCCCGTACCGGGGCGGTCCTTCCCCCCGGACGCCGTCCGGGCATCGGCCTTCGACGCTGTCCCCTGCTCCCTGTTCCTTCCGGATCTGGTGTGGGCCTACGACATGGCGACCGGCACCAGCCTGCTCGTCGACGTGCCGGGGACGAGCAGGCCTGGCTCGAAGCGGCCGCCGCGGGTATCCGGGTCGTCACCCAGTGGGGCTAAGGAGCACACACCGGCCGTGAGCCGGGTACCGTGCCGACCAGCGCCGACCAGCCCCGCCTCGATGCTCTCCCTGGTCGCCTCTATGCTCGACGGCCTCCAGGCCGGACCCGGGATGAGGGTGATGGAGCAAGGCACCGGCACCGGCTGGAGGAGCGGCTCGTGCTGATCACGTGGTGACATCGTCCGACACAGCGGAACCGCAGCCCCGGACAGCGGAGGCGGGGTGACCGTCGAGGACGAACGAGGGCCGGGGCGGGCAGTCGCTCGACTGCCCGCCCCGGCCCTCGCGTTCCGTCAGGACTCCGGGGTGACTGGGGTGTTTCGCACCTGCTCAGGCGCCGGTAGTGGGTACCGGCCCCGGGAGGGCGTCACCGTTCTCCCGGGGCCTGTACGGTCAACTCCGGTCGGAGCCGGGGGTGGTCACGGTGTGGGGCCGAGCTTCTGCCAGGCGTCGCTCTTGCCGGGCTCGTCGGTCGCCTTGTTCCACCACTTGGCGCGCCAGTAGAAGCCGTTCCACGAAACCGTCGAGGCCCAGGCGCCGTCGGTGTCCCCGGTGATGATCTTCGTGCTGGAGGCGGTGGCGCTGTTGGCGGGGGCGGCGAGGTAGGCCGGGGTCTTCCACCAGTCGGTCCCGTCGGCGAAGCTGCCCAGCGCGTAGGCGCTGCCGTGCTGGGGGCCGCGGGTGACCCACTGGTCCAGCAGCGGCTTGCCCGCGGTGGCCTGGTCCGTGCTGAGCGGCACCAGCCGCCACCACTGGTCCGTCTTCCCGTCGCAGTCCCGCACCGTGAGGGTGCCCCTGGCCGTGGTGGCGCCGAGGCACTGGTCGTGGCCGCTGGTACCGGACTTGATGTGGTACCAGCCCGCGTCCTCCTCGGTCACCGTCCACAGCTGGTTGGCGTTGCCGGTCTGCTTGTCCACCAGGTGGGCGTCGGTCCAGCTGCCGGGGTGGTCGAGGACGTTGCCGCTGTTGCGGTCCTCGATGATCCACTTGTCGCCGGTCTGCCAGAACGCGAACGAGGGGTTGGGGTTGTAGGCGTGCGCCTGCCACGGCGCGGCCTGGCACTGGGCCCCGGAGGCCGGTGCCGGCGGATCGACGGTCGTCACCGCGCGGCGCTTGTCGCCGGTGGATCCGTAGTCCTTGCCGCCGATCCTGAAGGTGACGTTCGCCGGGCCGGTGATGGGCAGGTAGTACTTGACGTCGATGTCCTTCGACCTGCCGGCGGGCACGTCCTCGCAGTAGCCGAGCTTGATGGTCACCCGGTGGAAGTCGCCCTTCAGCCCGCCCGCGTTGGGCCCGGTGTGGCCGGGGACGATGCCGCTCATCTCCTTCCAGGCCCCGTCCTTCACCACCGGCGGGGCGGAGGTGGGGAGGTCGAAGGAGATCTCCGTGCCCTGGGCGAGGGCGACCTTGGAGTTGTTGGTGATCCGCAGCTTCGGCTGCATCGGCCACATGTCCGCGACGTCGGTGGGGAAGTCCACCAGCTCGGCCTTGACGTCGATCACCTCGGCGGGCAGCGTCTTGCCGCCGCCGGTGGTGTTGCCGGACGCCCCCGCGCCCTTGAGCGCGTTGTCGAGGCGGGTGGTCAGGTCGTAGCCCATCCCCCACTCGCCGTTGGAACGCTTGGTGTAGTCGCCGGCGAGCTCCCAGATCATCGCCCCGCCGACGCCCTTGTCCGCGATGTACTTCGCCTTCGCGTCGACCGACTTCTCGTTCTCCGTGGAGAGGAACACCTTCTTGGCGTCGTTCCACAGCCACGACGCCTGGAGCGGGTCCGAGTACTTCTCCGCGTACGTGCCGGTCAGCTGCCCGGTCGGCAAGCCGGTGTCGACCCCGTAGGAGCGCAGGTAGCCGGGGGTGCGGCCGTCCTGGAGGTTCTTGGTGTGCCACAGCGGGTTCGACCCGGCCCCGACCTCCCGCTCGTTCTCCAGGTCGTGCCAGACGTTGTCGATCCCGACCGCGCCCATCCCGCAGGACTGCGCGTTGGCCGGGCCGCGCCCGCCGGTGCCCAGCGGACACTGCGCCTGGTCCGGCATGGCGGCCGTGCCCCACAGCCCGTCCGTACCGCCCTGCACGTTCTGCCAGCCGCGGGAGTAGTACGGGATGCCGAGGTTGATCCGGCCGGGCGGCAGGGCGCCGCGGTAGTAGTGGTAAGCCCAGTCGGTGTTGAAGTAGCCGTTCTTCTGGTAGTCCTTGGTGTCGGGCGCCTGGTCGTTGTAGATCCCGGCCGCGGCCAGCTCGTTGTCCTGCCCGGTGTCGTAGAGCGGGGCCTGCGGGCCGACGTACTTGTTCCAGGAGCCGTGCAGGTCGTAGCTCATGACGTTGACGTAGTCCTGGTACTGGAGCGCCTGGCCGGCGTCCAGTCCGCGTACCAGGTAGCCGGAGGAGGACCCGGCCGAGGTCAGCAGGTAGTACCGGCCCTTGGCCGCGCCCGACTGGTCCAGCTTGGTCCGCAGCGTCTTCATCAGCGTGTTGTAGCCCTGCTGGAGGCCCTTGCGGCGCGGGTTGGACACGTCCCAGTCCAGCGGGTTGCCGGTGCTGGGCAGCGCGGTCGGGTACTCGTAGTCGATGTCGACGCCGTTGAACCCGTACCGGTCCAGGAAGTCCGTCACGGAGTCCGCGAACGCGTCGATCCCCGCCTGGTTCACCGAACCGTCCGCGTTGGTGGCCATCGCGTAGAAGTTCCGCGTGCCCGCCCAGCCGCCGACCGAGATCAGCGTCTTCACGGCCGGGTGCTGCTTCTTGTACGTGTTCAGCAGGTTGAAGTGCCCCTTGTACGGCAGGGACGGATCCATCGCGTTCTTGTCGCCCGGCCAGGTCATGCCGGTCGCCGGGTTGGCCGGGTCGTTCGGGTCGCCGATGCTGATCCGGTTGTCCTTGACGTCGGCGAACGCGTAGTTGACGTGGCTGACCTTCGACCAGGGGATGTTCGACGCCAGGTACTTCGGATCGCCGCTCTTCCCCGCGCGCCACCCGGTGAAGTACCCGACCACGCGCCGGGTGCGGTCGTTGCCGACCCACTCACGGCCGCTGTTGTCGTACACGTCGCAGTACCGCGCCGCCACGCCCGCGGTGGCGGTCATGCCCTCGGGTCGGCAGTCGCCCGAGGTGGCCGGCTTCGTGCCGCGGCCGTCCGCGGAGTCGTCGAACGGGTCGCCCGCGTCACCGCCGTCCGGCTGGCCCACCGGGCGGGCGGACAGCTGCCACTTCTGGGCGTCGGACCGGTCGCAGTCGGAGATCTGCAATGGCCGGCCGGTGTCCGACCCGGGGACGTTCAGGCACTTGCCCGAGTTCGGGTTCCGCAGCTCCTGGCGCGCGGTGTAGATCCACTTCTGGGCGGGCGAGTCGTTGCACCTGTACAACTGGACGGCCGTCCCGTTGTCGGCGCGCCCGCCGTCCACATCCAGGCACTTGGCCAGCGACTGCAGCGTGCCGTCGGCCGACACCGTCCAGGCCTGGGCGTCGGAGCCGGCGCAGTCCGTGAGCCCGACCGCGGTCCGGTCGTCCCGGCTGCCGCCGCGCGGCTCGACGCACTTGCCGCCCAGGCCGCGGATCGTGCCGACCTCGGTGCCCGTCCCGGTCTCCCGGAACTTCCACCGCTGGGCCTGGTTGTTCGCGTCACAGGCCGTCACCGCGAGCGCCTCGCCCGCGCCGCCGGCCGTCAGACAGCCGCCGTCGGCACTGCTGACCAGGGTGTACCAGCCGGTGCCGGTGCCCTTCGGCTGCCACACCTGGTTGGCGTTGCCCTCCTGCGCCTGCACGAGGTGGGTGGTGTGCGGCCCGGGATCGTGGTCCACGACCATGTCCGGCTTCGCCGAAGCCGCGATCCGCCAGTTCCCGCCGCCGAGCGAGCGCATCACCCACCGCTGGGCGCCGGTGCCCTTGGGTTCGGACGCCTGGACGCTCGTCCCGGCGGCGGTGCTGCTGCCGTTCAGGTCCACGGCCATGCCGGTGCCCGAACGCAGCTCGACCTGCTGGCCCTCACGAGGGTCCGTCCCGGAGGCTGGGTCGCGGGGGGTGATGATGATGTCGCCGGGGTACTCGATTTTCCAGTCCGATTTTCCTTCGGTGCCGTCGCAGGAGTCGACGCCGACCCAGTTCGTGTCGCTGGACCGCCTCCCCGGATCCTGCCTGAGGCAGGCGCCGCTCCCCTTGAACCCCATCCCTTCCTGCCACAGCGAGACCCGGCCTTCTCCAAACGGAGACAACCTCCAGCCGAGCTCGCTGCCGCCGAGGTACGCCCAGTCCCTGCCACTGAGAGCGTTGTTCCACACGCCCAGGTAGCGCCCGTTGTGCTGAGCCTGCAGCGAGACCTTTGAACCCACGTTGTGGAGCAGCCAGCGCTGGCTGGCCCGCCCGTCGTCCGGGCGGGTGACGAGGTAGTCGTCGCTGCCGTTTCCCTCGGCGTCCAGCACCTCGCCCGTGCGGACGTTGCGCAGCCGGATGATGCCCTCACGCACCGCGGACGGGTCGGGGGCGACCTTCATGCCGTCGTTCGAACCGGCACAGTTGAAGATGTACCGGTCGGAGTCGGACGCCGCCTTGCCGAACTCGGTCAGGCACTGCGACAGTGCCTGCTGACCGAACGCGTTGGGGTGGATGGCCTCCTGGACATCGCCCTGCGCGTTGGGGGAAACCGGATCGAAACCGGGAACGTAGGGCACCCACCGGACCCACTCCGCCTTCGATGCCGGCAGCGGAGCGGCGTTGCTGTTCGCGTCCGTCGCCTGCTCCGCCGTCTTCGCGCACAACTCGTGCCCGGCGAAGGCGTCCTGCACGTTCAGGAACTTCGCGCCGGCCGACCCGGCGGCCTGCCGCAGCATGTCGGTGATGCGCGGCACCACCGAGTTACGGGCCCACTCCGCGTCCACGTCGCGGAAGGGGCAGCCCCCCTTGCGGTACCGGTCGCTGATGGTCGTGCCCTGCGTGTAGCGGAAGTCGTCCGTGGCCGGGAGAGGGTTGGGATACGACTGGAGCACGAGCTTGTAGTCCGACTGGCCGGCGGCCGACATGGCGTGACGGATGGCGGTCAGCGTGTTGGTGACATCGGACCGTACCGAGTCGAGCCTGCTGGCGATTCGCCTCTCCCCGTCCGGCTTGCAGGAGGAGTTCAGAGCGGTACTGAAGAAGGCCACGCCGCACGCCGTCATGATCTCGCTGAAGCTCAGGTCGTTGCCGCCGATGGACACCACGACCATCCGGATGTCGTTGGTCCGGGCGAGGTCGGCCAGTTGTTGGACCTGAGGTTTCTCACCCTTGAACGAATCCGAGAGGATGTTCTTCGTCGTCGCCCCCGAACAGGCGATGTTGAACCGGCGCTCGACCGGAATGTCCTCGAACTCCACTCCCTTGATGGGCGCCACGTCGGAGCGGTCACACCGGTTGCCACCGTTGTCGTAGGACGTCGTGTCGTAGACGCAGTCCTGTCCGGGCTGGCAGCGGGAGCGCCGGTCCGTTCCCCAGACGTCCCCCTCCTGCTTCGTGAGGGCGTTGCCCGCCCACCGGCCGCCCTCGCCGGAGATGTAGCTGTCGCCCATGGCCACGACCGCGCCCGAGTTCGAGTCCTCGCACCCGCCCGCCGCTGCCGCCCGGGCCGTGCGGCGTTCCGGATTGTACACCGTGCTGTTCGTCCAGTCGTTCACATCGCACCGTGGCCCGCCGTCGGGCTCGAACCGGACCGGCAAGTGGTCTGACCCGGTGCCGCGTTTGACGGACACCCGCAGGTTCCTCAGCTGGTCGTGGGCCACCAGGTAGTCCAGGGCACCCGCGTTCAACTGCGTTGGTGCTGGCGGGCCATAGGGAACCTGGTTCCTGGTGGCGTAGAACGTGTTGTAGGGCTCACCCTGGCCTGGAAGCGGCGCGAGGGTGTTGGGGACACTGTTGAAGTCCCCCATGATCTGCCACGACTTGCCCTGCTTCTTGGCGCGGACGGCGTTCACGAGGGCGCGCGTGTGGGGATTGACCGCCTCCCCGACGCGCATCGACGCGGCGTGGATGTCGAAGTACCACCTGTCACCGATCTCGATGCCGAACGCGGGGCGAGACGTGACCCACCTGTTGTTGTCCACGGTCGGCGTCACGAGGTCGAGGCGTGGTATGTCCTCCTCATCGGTCGTGGGCGCAAGGTTCTCGCGGACCCAGATCGCCATCGATTTCGGCGCTTTGGTGCCGATGTCGGGATCGTCCTCGGGGCCGCCGTCCCCGTCGGCCCAGTTTCCCCATTCCTTCCTGTCCAGGACCTTCAGGTAGTACAGAACCCCTCGCACCCCACGAGTCGTCCCGGAGGAGTGGTATGGCCCCTTGTACAGCCGGTACTTCAGGCTGGATTTACCCCTGTCGTTGACCGCGGGATCCAGTTCGTTGGAGGCCCACTCCAGCTGGCGCAGCTGCGCGCCGTCCGGCGTGGAGGTCGCCTCCTGCATCACGATGACGTCGGCGTTGGGCATCAGGGCTCTGACCTCGCCCCACTTGTTACCGCCCTGCATGTTGAAGCTGACGGCACGCAGCTGCGGGTCGGACAGCGCCACGGCGGGCGCAGGGGTCAGTAGCGTGATCAGCGATCCCAGCAGGCCGGCCAGTACGGCCGCCACCACGGACCGTCTCCAACGCCCCGGCGGACCGGCGAACGGAGAGAATGAGGGCGATATGCCCATGGGAATCCTTACTTGCTCACAGCGCGCACCAGCCGCACGACGGCAGCCGATCGGCCTAGACCATTGATGATGATTCGTCATCGCACAATAAGATACGTCCCCCTTTTAACGAAGGTTCCACAACTGCTCAGCAGTACAGAACAGCGCGAAACGCCCAGGCCCACGACCGTGAAGCCGAAGCATGACTCGCCGCGGCGACAACCGGACCCGGGAAAAGAAAGGGCCGACTCCACCAACGGGATCCGCGGCCACCAGGCTGGCCGTAGCTGGTAGACAACCGATGAACACCGCTTCCGGCCCGCCCCCGCAGGGGCGGGCCGGAAGCATGGGCACGTTCCGAACTGGGCTTTCCTAGAGCAGTGGACACTTCTGAGAAGCGAATCTTGGGGTCTGCGGAGAGTGAGGTGTCCCCCGGAGTGTGGACACAGGGGTTTCATGCCGCGAGGGAGAGTTTAGCCGGGGCGTGGTGCCGCTGTTCGAACTCGGCGGGTGGGAGGTAGCCGAGGGCGCTGTGACGCCGACGGGCGTTGTAGTAGGTGGGCCAGCGGAAGACCTCGAGCCTGGTCCGGGCCACCGTCATAAGCGGCATCCCGTGCAGTGCCTCGCGCTTCAGGCTCTGCCAGAGGCTCTCGGCCAGGGCATTGTCGTAGGACGAGCCGACCCGTCCCATCGAGCGGCGGACACCGTGACGGTCGCAGACCTCGGCGAAGGCAGCGGAGGTATATTGCGACCCGCGGTCCGCGTGGAAGATCACTCCGGTGACGTCGCCGCCCCGGGCGGCGACCGCGGACTCGAGTGCGTCGATGACCAGCGAGGTCCGCATGTGGGTGGCCATCGACCAGCCCACCACCCGGCGCGAGCGCATGTCGATCACGCAGGCCAGGAACAGCCATGAGCCACTGGCCCGGATGTAGGTGATGTCGCCGCACCAGCGCTCGTCCAGCCGCTCGGCGGTGAAGTCCCGCTCGATCAGGTCCGGCACCGGTGGAGCGATCGGGTCGGGGATCGTGGTGCGTCTGCGCCGCCGCAGGTGGCGGCCGGTGATCTGTCGCTCGCGCATCAGCCGGGCCACCCGTTTGCGGTTCACCGCCCGGCCGCCGGCCCGGAGCTCGGCGTGAATGCGTCGGACTCCGTAGGCCTCGCGGTGCTCGGCGTGGATCTTTTGGATCTCTGCGGTCAGGGCGTCGTCCTCGGACCGGCGCGCGGCGCGGGTCTCACCGCCGGCGATCCACCGGTAGTAGCCAGAGCGGGACGCGCCGAGTATCCGGCACAGCCGCTGGACACCGAAGTCACCGGCGTTGGCGGAGATGAAATCCCAGCGGCGGGCCCTCACTTCATCTCCTTCGCGAAATACTGGGCCGCCCGCCGCAGGATCTCCCGCTCGAGCGCCCACTCCTTCTCGGCCCTCGACAGCCGCGCGTTCTCCGCCCGCAGCCGGACCAGCTCCGCCTGTACGTCCTCCGCGTGCCGCCCAGGTCCTGTCGCCGTCCCGGCCTCGGCGGCTCGTACCCAGGACCGCAGTGTCTCCGGGTTGACGCTCAGATCGGCCGCGACGTCCTTGAACGTCCGCCGTCCCGCCGAGGCCCGCCACAACGCCACCGCGTCCGACCGGAACTCCGCACTGTACTTCGATGGCCTCGCCATGCAGATCTTCACCTTCCTGGACCAACAAGATCCATTGTCAGGTGTGTCCACACCACGGGGGTCACCTCAGTTCTTGGCGTGCCACAGTGGGTTGGAGCCGGCCGCTACTTCCTGTCCGGCGCCGCCGAGGTCGTGCCAGATGTTGTCGATGCCGACCGCGCCGTTCCCGCAGGGGGCGATGCTGCCGGTGCCGGGCTGGCACTGCTTCTGGTCGGGCAGTGCGGAGGTACCCCATAGCCCGTCGGTACCGCCGGTCACGTTCTGCCAGCCGCGCGTGTAGTAGGGGATGCCGAGGTTGATACGGCTCGGAGGCAGGGCACCGCGGTAGTAGTGGTAGGCCCAGTCGACGTTGAAGTAGCCGGTCCTGTCGTACTCGGGGTTCTTGGCGCTGTCGTAGATCCCGGCCGACGCGAGTTCGTTGTCACGCCCGTCGTCGTACAGCGGGGCCTGCGGGCCGACGTAGTTGTTCCAGGAGCCGTGCAGGTCGTACGACATGACGTTGACGAAGTCCTGGTACTGCAGCGCCTGTCCGGCGTCGTAGCCGCGCACCAGGTACCCGGACGCGGAGGCGGCGGAGGTGAGCAGGTAGTAGCGGGCCCGGTCGGCTCCCGTCTCGTCGAGCTTTGTGCGCAGCGTCTTCATCAGCGCCGTGTACCCGGCGCCCAGCCCCTTGCGGCGCGGGTTGGCAACGGACCAGTCGTTGGGGTTGCCGGTGTCCGGCAGGGCGGTGGGGTACTCGTAGTCGATGTCGATGCCGTCGAAGGCGTCCTTGAACCGGTTGAGGAATCCGGCCACGGAGTCGGCGAACGTATTGATGCCGGCCTGGTTCACGCTGCCGTCGGCATTGGTGGCGAGCGCGTAGAAGCCCTGGGTGTCGGCCCAGCCGCCCACCGACATCAGCACCTTCACCTGCGGGTGCTGCTTCTTGTACTTGGCCAGCTGATTGACGTGCCCCAGGTACGGCAGTGACGGATCCATCTCCGCACCCTCCACCCCCGGCCATGTCATGCCGGTCGCCGGGTTGGCCGGGTCCTCGGTGTTCCCGATGGAGATCTTGTTGTCGACGATGTTCGCGAACGCGTAGTTGACGTGGGTCACCTTCGACCAGGGGATGTTCTTCACCAGGTAGCGGGCGTCTCCCTTGGCTCCGCTGCGCCAGCCGGTGAAGTAGCCGACCACCCGCTTGTCGTGCCCGGCCCCGCCCAACCACTCGCGGCCCGAGGTGTCGTACACATCGCAGTACCGCGTATCCGCACCCGCTGTGACGGCCATGCCGTCCGGGCGGCACTGCGACGGCGAACCCGACACCGCGGGCTTGGCGGAGCGGTTGTCGGTGGTGTTGTCGAAGGGGTCGCCGGCCTGGCTGGGAGGTGTGGTGAACGACAGCTTCCACAGCTGGCCCGCGCTCGCGTCGCATGTGGCGATGGTCAGGTCCGCGCCCTGGCCGGTGGCGGTCAGACACTTCTGGTCGGCCGCGCTGTGCAGTGCGTACCAGCCGTGGCCGAAGTCCTCGGTCTGCCATTGCTGGCTCGCCTTGGCCGCATCACCCGTCCACAGGGTGACGCGGTGGGTGGACGCGTCGTGGTCCAGGACCATGCCTGGTGCCAGCGCGCTGCCGATCTGCCAGTTTCCGCCGCCGGTGTCGCGCAGCTGCCACTGCTGGTTCGCCTTGACCGGATCCGCCGCCCAGGCCAGGACCGGGGTGCCCTGCGCGGTGTTCCCGGCGTTGAGATCGGCGGCGAGCCCGCTGCGCGAGAGCAGGGTGGTGTAACGGCCGTTTTCCGGAGCGGATCCGCCTGGCTCACGGGGCGTGGCCCAGCCGGCCGCCGCATGCGCCTGGCGGATCTGCCGGATGCGGTCCGTACGGCTGGTCGGCGGCAGTTCGCCGGAGAAGACGGTGCCGCGCAGGGAGGGGAAGCGTTCGCTGATCTTCGCGGGTCCCTCGACGACGGTGTCCCCGTTCACGTTCGGGGTGACCTTGACCTTGACGTAGGAGTCGCCCTTGAAGAAGTACACGAAGTTCTTGATCTGGAACGCACTGTCGATGTCCCGGGTGAACTCGGGAGCCTTGGCCTTCAGGGCACCCCAGTTGTTCGCGATGGACAGCGGGCCGTTGGTGATCTTGTCTCCGGTGCCGCCGAGGTCTACCGACATCCGCGCGTACTGGTCCCCCTTGAACAGGAACACCTCCTTCGCGAGCGCCAGGTCGCCGGGCACATTGACGATGGCGTCCACGCCGTTCTCGAAGACCGTTCCACGCAGTGCGTGGAACGCCTCACTGATCGGCTTGGGCTGGTCGGCGAAGACCGGTGCCGCATCCGCCATGCCTTGTGCCCCCGGCTTGAGCCGGGCGCAAAAGGGTGTGTTGGTGCCCTGGTCGTCCTCGTGGCTGAAGGCGAGGAAGGTGCCGTCGGCCATGCTGTCGAGGGTGTCGACGGCCGCGTCGACGTTCTTCAGCACGCTGTCCTGCGGGACGGGGAAGCCGCTCGGCGGCGAGAGCGTGTCACCGGCTCCGGGGTCGTCCTCGTCGAAGCGCAAGGTCGCCGCCTGTCCTCCGGAGAAGAGCTGGACCACGGTCCTGCGTTCCTTGGCCGAGGCGGTCAGATCGAGGAACGACGCCTGGATGCCCACGGGGGCCTTGAGGGGGAACGGTGGCGGGGTTCTCCCGTCGCTACAGGACACCGGCAGCAGATCCATGCCTCCGCCGCGAAGCTGGCTCGTCCAGGAGCAGTGCTCCCAGGCGGCATCGAGCGGCTCTTTCCCTGTCTGCCCGAGGTGCACACCGCTGCCGCCGTCGTCCATCCAGACCGCACGGTCGTCGGCGTTGAACAGGTTCCCGAGCTCGTCAAAGCGCCACAGCTGTGCCGCGGAAGTGTCCCCCGCGGCACAGGGAGCGAGACCGAGCGTGGCCGTGTCGTCACCGCTCTGCGAATCCCGCTTGATGAGCTTCTTGGCGACGAG
The DNA here is from genome assembly GCF_044745805.1 of Kitasatospora sp. NPDC086801. Classification (NCBI taxonomy): domain Bacteria; kingdom Bacillati; phylum Actinomycetota; class Actinomycetes; order Kitasatosporales; family Streptomycetaceae; genus Kitasatospora; species Kitasatospora sp. NPDC086801. Next base: position 9,755 of record NZ_JBIVAX010000064.1, on the reverse strand, counting down.
GCACAGCCCCGGCATTGCGAGTGGTGATAGGTGGAGATACATGTATCCATCGGGCCGCATGATTCGCGTCCCGCTCTCCATGAATACATTGTCGCGCATTCTCGATTCAGCTCCGTCGGCGCGGAGGTCCTGCGTCGGGTGAACCGCTACATAGGAATGCGTGGGCGTGGACTGAATGGTATGCAGAAGGCCATCAGCGGTCATGGTGGGCTGCGACACGGGAGGGAATGTCAGTGCGACCGGGAAATGGTCGGAATGCGGCCTGAAGAGATCGTTTGCGACGCCCCTCGTATGGGTGATGCGATCTCCGCCACGAGGGGTGACGCCACTCGCCACCGCGTAGTCGTATTCGGAGACCGGGGGGCTCGCCACGGGATCGACCCGATTGGGGTAGGTCGGCTGCCCCGAGCGGGCGAAACTCTCGCCGGCTGCCAGCTCGTTCTGCCAGAATGCGTCGCCCGGCTGAATGTTCCAGTCGCCGACCGCGACCCAGGGGGCCGTGCCGGCTGCCGCCCGCACCCCTCTCAGCAGGCCGCTCGCGTCCCGGTACCGGGTTTCCGCGGCACCGTCCGTATTGGTGTGAACCGTGAATACCCAGGTACCGCCGATCCGAATGCCGAGTGCAGGCCGACGGGCGTAGGCGTTCACCCACTCCTGGGGAGTGCGAGGACGCTGATTGCCCGCGCCGTCGCTGACCGCCCCACGGTCGGCGGGCGCAGCCGGGGCCACCGCGGGAACCACCCTGACATCGTCCGCCGGACGATCAGAGATGATCACCCGGGCGCGGTCCCGGTTCGCCGCCTCCAAGACATAGACGTGGTACTCCTCCGCGGGAACGTCAGGATGAGTCCAGAGGAGTTCCTGCCACCGCACATTCACCGGATTCCCATTCGCATCCGTAGTGCCGTCCACCATGACCCCGTCATTCAACGGTACGTATTCGTTCTGCCGTTCATCGAAGAAGGCCAGGCCGTTGTTGTGTTCCTGGAGTGCCAGGATATTTAGCCCATGCACATTTCCCTGGGAATCGCGATTGGCAAGCAGGTCAGGGATATCGGCGAACCAGTCGTTCCCGGCCCCGCGGTTCATGTTCCAGGTTCCGATACGGAACTCATTGCCCTGGGCTCGCGCTTCGGTCGCGATCGGTGCAACGAGCCCAAGGAGTCCGGCTAGCATTGACAGCAGAACTGCTTGGACGATCGGTCCGCGATGGACGGCTGTCCTGCGCTGAGGCGGGAGGATTCTTATGTGGTTTTCCATGACTCTTTGATCGTGGTTGAGATGGCTTCTGAACTGTGCCCCCGTCAGGGGCGGCACACGAATAAGCTCGTCCAGGCGAGCAGCGCGGCGTACCGGGGGCGCTCCCCCTCGTTGACGGACGGCAGCAGGCCGAGCGGGTGCGGGGCGGTGTCCCGGCTCGGCACGCCGAGCGGGAAGATGCCGGTGCTGAGGACGGCGGCCCGGTCGCCGGCGGACTCGGTGAGGGCCTTCCCTGCCGGTGCGCGCGGTGCCTCTCAGTTGAGCCCGTCGACCAGGTGGGCGATCACGTCGAGCGGGCGGTGCAGGCTGAGTTCGTCGTGCAGGGCACGGGCCCGCTCGCCGAAGCGGGGGTCGCCCAGGACCGCGGTGACCGCCTCGGTGATCGCGGTTTCCGTCGGGCGTCCGGTGCGCAGGTCGACGCCGGCGCCGCTCCACTCGACCCGGGCGGCCACCTCGGGCTTGTCCTCGGACGCGCCGGCCACGACCAGGGGGACGCTGTGGCGGAGCGCGGTGTGCACCCCGCCGTAGCCGCCGTTGGTGACCAGGACGTCGGCGTGCGGCAGCAGCAGCTCGAAGGGCAGGTACCCGCCTGCGCGGGTGTTCTCGGGCAGTTCGCCGAGCAGGCCGGTCAGGATCTCGGGGCCGTCCGGGCGGGCGGTGGCCGCGATCACCAGGACGTCCTGGCCGGCCAGGGCCCGTACGGTGGGGGCGACCAGTTCGTCCAGGTCGTCGTTGGCCACGGTGCCCTGGGTGACGACGACCACCGGCCGGTCCTGCGTCAGGTCGTCCCACCAGCCGGGCAGTTCGGGTTCGTCGCCCGCGGGAGCCGGGAGCGCCCCGATGAGACGCAGGGTCGGCGGGGCGTCGGTGCGCGGGTACTCGAGACCGGGCACCGTCAGCAGGAGGAAGTGGTCGGCGACGGTGGCGAGGACGTGGCCGAAGGGACCCTCCGGGAGGGGTGCGTCCACCGTGGCGAAGAGTTCCGCCGCGTAGCGCGTGAGCGGTTCGCTGAGCCTGGCGACTTCGGCGTTGAGCGCCGCGTTCCGGGCTCGTCCCTCCTCGCCCGGAAGCGACGACAGTCCGAGGCCGAACGGGGCGGTGTCCACGCTCTGCAGCGGGGGGACGCCGGTCCCGATGCTGACGACCGTCGGCCGTCGGTCTGTCGGCAGCGCCATGGCCAGGGCCTGGGCCCCCACGAAGCCGGAATCGGCGATGACCGCGACGGCGGGGAACTCCGCCAGCAGCCTCTTCAGGGTGCGGTACTGACCAGGCATCGGGTCCAGGAAGACGTTCTTCATGTCGAACGCGACGCGTTCCGGACCGGGCGTGGTCCCGTCCCGCCCGGGGAAGGCAGCGCCCAGGTCGCGGTCGTCGAAGTCGGACTCGGCGGGCAGCGCGACGAACCGCGCGCCCGCCGCCTCGGCGGCCTCGCCGTACCGTGCGCCGCCGAGGAAGACCACCTCGTGGCCGCGAGCGACCAGATCGGCGGTGATGGCGAGCAGCGGTCCGGTGTGACCGTGCGCCGGAATGGCGGCTGTGATGATTTTGGACATGGGAATCCCCTGGACAGACAGACAGACGGAGCGGAAAGGGACGCCTGGCGCTTCACTTCACTGCGCGGTGATTCGGGACGGCCAGGCGGCCGGAGCGACACGGGACGACGCTAGAACCCCGTGCCGACCTGGGATAACCGTCAACCGGGCGGTGGATACCGCGTACTTTGCGCGGCGGACCGCGTATTTAGCGACGGCAGGCGGCGCACGGTGCCGGGCGGCTCCGCCCCGCCTAACGTGTCGATGGCCATCCACCGCCCCTGCCTGGAGAGCCGGATGAAGGACCCCGGACACTGCGAGCAGCTCTCGGTGCACTTCGACGACCCGGACCCCATGGGGGTGCTGCACAACTCCCGCTACGCCGCACTCGTCGAACGGGCGATCAACGCCCACTGGCTGCGGCTCGGCTGGGCCCCCGACGCGACGGTCTCGGCCTTCCCCGACGCCCTCGTGGCCGTCCGCAGGTCAGGACGACCTTGCATCAGCCGATCACGGGAGTCTGCGCGCCAGCGACGACGCCTGCGTGGCGGCCGGCCGACGGTACTGCGGCGAGGACTACCTGGACGGGTAGGCGCCGATGGTGGCGGTGCGTTCGCTCAGGCCGGTGCTGTATCAGGCCGTCGCCCCGTTCCTCGACGATCCCGACCCCGCGGTCGCCGACTCCGCGCTGTCCGCGGCCCTGGCGTTCGCCGAGGACCCGGGCCTCGCCGGGCAGCGCGACGGCCTGGCCGAGCGCGCCCGCCGTCTCCTGCTCACCTGCGACACGCGGTGGCGCCGCTGGCAGGCCCTTGACGCCCTGACCGCCTGGGGCCACGATACGACCGGTTTCGCCCGGCCCGGCGACGACGACCGCAGCCCGTACGTCACCGGCCCGTCCTGGCCCGACAACCCGCCCTTCTGACAGGCCGGCCACGCCCGTGCGCCGCCCACCCGTCCGGCCCACCAACGATGGGAGGGCTGTCCGTTGAAGCCCTGGGATAAGGCCGGCCGGGATCGACTGGAGTGCCCCACGTGTATGCAGGCCTGCGCTGCGAAGGACTTGGGCCCACCGGGGCTGTCCGTCCCGCCGAAGCGGGAGCCGGCTTCGGCCTGCGGTTGACGGGCCTCCGCCGTGTGGGGGCGCGTCCCGCTCGCCAGCGATCGCCCCAGCCGGGTTCCGGCTGCTGCGCGGGGACGGCTTCGATGCGGGTGGTGGTCGCTCATGCGGGTGACATACGGGTCGTCTGCTGGCGGGAGCGGCCTGCCGTGTGGAGTACTGGGCCCGGTATGAGCGCTCACGCGCGGCTGCGCGTGCACCGGGACTTGCGGCCGCGCGTGCACCGGGACTTCGGGGAACGAGGGGGATGGGACGTGCCCAGGAGAACGGTCCTTGGCGCCGTTGTGCTCGCCCTGCTGACCACGGCCGCCCTGCCGGCCGACGCCGTCCACGGCGAGCCGCCTGCGCCCGGCCCTTCGCCGGTGGGCCGGGAGGTGTTGCAGCGTCAGGAGGTCCTCGACCGGCTCGCCGACCAGATCACGCCCGTCCCCGAGCATCAGCGCGCGGACGTCCCCGGCTACGCGGGCCTGACCGTCGACCCCGAGCAGGGACGGCTGACCGTCTACTGGCACGGCAACGTCCCCGAGCGCGTCACCAGCCTGATCGCGAACCCCCCGGCCGGGATCACCGCGCACGTGTTCCACGCCCCGTACTCCCTGGCGCAGCTGCGTTCGGCGCGGGACCGCCTGGTCGCCGCCGCGCGCGGCGAGGCGGGCGCGGCGTGGACGGTGGTCGGCCCGGCAGCCGACGGCACGGGACTGTCCCTCACCTACACCCCCGCAGGCGGACTGCCGACGGCCCGGACAGCGGGCGGTTCGGCAGAGCGCGAGCGGATCGCGGCCCGTGCGGCCGAGCTCGCCGGGGTGCCGGTCGACGCCGCGCCCGGGCTGGCCCCGCAGGCCACCGGGACCCGGCACAGCGACGCCAACCCCTGGAGCGGCGGAGCGCAGCTCACCACCCCGAGTGGCGACTCCTGCTCGTCGGCGTTCGGGGGGTGGCGGGGGAAGACGGCGGTCATGTTGACCGCGCACCACTGCGGCGACTCCGGTGCCTACAAGAACGGCACGGGGACGGTGGTCGGGTCGGTGGCTGATTCCAACTCCGACCTGGACACCGCGGTCATCAGCCTGAACGGCACCCCGTCGGGGCAGTTCTACTACGGTGGCTGGGACAACGCCCAGGGTGAGCGGCGGCGGACGGTCGGCGCGGGCCGGAACAACGTCGGCGACCTCGTCTGCGACAGCGGGTCGATGTCGGGCGCGCACTGCGCGCTGAAGATCACCCGCACCGACACCTCCACCAACGTCGACGGTGTGTGGCGCTCCGACCTCGACTACGCGACCCGCACCGACGACCACACGATCGCGGTGGCCCAGGGCGACAGCGGCGGCCCGGTGGTCGCCAGCGTCAACGGCGGTGACGACATGCAGGCGCGGGGCATCGTCAGCGCGGGCGGCGGCAGCACGGTCACCTGCAAGTGGGGCACCGACACGGCGGCGAAAAACGTCACCTGCTGGGACACCCTCGCGTTCGTGCCGATCGGCCCGGTCATCGACAAGTTCGGCATCTCCCTCGCCTGACCACCTGGAAAGGAACACCGTCGTGAACGTCGCGGTCACCTGCCGGCTCACGGCCACCCTCGGCGTACTGGCCCTCGCCTGCGGCGCGGCCGCCGCCGTCCCCGGACCATCGCCCCGCGGCCAGGCCCTGGCCGAACTCCAGCAGGCCATCCACCGAGCCGGTATCGGCCCTGCGACCTGGCACGTCGACACCGTCGCCGCCCAGCCCGGCGGCCACGTCCAGACCGTCGAGGTCATCGGCAACGTCAACGACGCCCGCCACGCCCTCGACCAGCGTTTCCCCGGCCAGACCCGGGTGATCCGCGGACACGTCACCTCGGACCTGGTCTGGCGGCACGGCCACGACTACGTCCTCGAAGGCGCCCTCCAGGCCCTCGAACAGCCCGGCTTCCAGGTCTTCGAGACCGGCGCCGATGAGAGCGGACGTACCACGGTCGGCGTCGTCGGCGACCTCACAGCCGCCCGCACCTACCTCGACGCCCACTACCCGGGCCGTACCACCGTCCACGGCAACACCCCACGCTGAAACGCCCCTGGGCCCTCGCGCCCCGCTCACCGCGCTCACGCCCCCGGCGCACACTGGAAACGTGCCCGTCGAACAGGAGCTGACCCCGGCCGAACGTCGCGTCTTTGGACCGCGACCGCCCGCCGGCCAGCCGGCCGGCCGAGGAGCAGCAGTCCATGGCCGAGGTGGCGCCGGAGTCCTTCGCGTACTTCCTCGCTCTCGGGCCCGGCACGCCGGTGGACGACGGCGGGTAGCCCGGTGCCCCGCTCCGTGACCCTCCCAGGACCCCGGGGGTACCCGGTCGGGCGCCGCCGTGTCGGCCGCCGGTCGGCGGTGCCCGCGCCCCGACCTGGGTCGGGCGGCCGTACCCCGGAAGGCATGGCCCCCGGGGATCTGCGCAGGTGAGGCTGCCGCACGTCGAGCCGATGTTGGCAGTGGCTGGCACGCTGGATGCGGACTCCCGCTGCGTTTGGCCGCCGCGTCGGCGAGGATGCCGCAGGCCCCGGCGTTGAGCGTGGCCTGCGGCTGCCGGAGGACCGCGCTACCGGGGTCGGTTCGTCGGCCCCAGACCTGGAAGCGGTGTGGTCCACCAGCGGGCCTTGTACAGCTCGGTTCCGGTCAGGGCGAGCGTCCCGTCGGGATGGTGGAAGGTGACGGCGGAGGTACACCAGGAGCAGGGCCCCGCGTGATCGGGCGTGATGGTGAGCAGGCGACCGGTAACGGGCTCACTCCCCACGCTCTTGATCCCGCGGGCTGAGTCCTCCGTGGTCAGCCCGACGGCTTCGAAGCGGTCGAGATGCGAGTCATAGCGCCACAGGCGATCGCCGGTGCTGAGCCAGAACGTCCCCGGCGCGGAGCGCACAGGTGCGAGGTCGTGTCCTCCGACTTCTGGAAGGGGGATACTGCGTTCGGGGGTGAGGGACGGGGTGTCGGGCGTGCCACCGACCCGAAGGGCCAGCAAGGTGTCGTCCCCGAGCACCCAGAGCAACTCCGCGCCCTCGTCCCACTGCACGGCGTGGGCCCCGTCGAGTTCCTGCTCGGAATAGGTGGTGCTGCGAGGCCCCTCCGAAGCCGCGTACAGCCGCACCCATCCGCCGGTGCTGGCGACCACGGCGACGTTGCCGTCCGGTAGGAGCTCCGCGCTGTGGGGGTTGGCGGAAGTGCCGAGGTCCGTGGCCCAGATCGGCGCGCCGGTCGCCGTGTCGACCAGGGCTGCCAAGCCACCCGAGGCGGTGACCAGGAGGGAGCCTTCACCGTCGAGCACCACGTCCCTGGCCTCGGTGGGCCTGGCCCAGCTGCGGTCCGGCTCCAGGTCGGCCAGCCGATCGTCGCCGTCAGCGGTCCACGACCACACCACCGGCAACCGGTCGGCCTCTGGTCCGGCCTCCCGCGTCGTCTCGCCGTCCAGGACGAGAACCTGCCGGGACGCCTGATCGACCGCGACGATCAACGCACTGCCCCGAACGCCGGCCGGCCCAGACCCCGGATCGGCCGCAACGACCGACGCATCACCCGATAGAGCCGCCTGCCCGGACGCCCCATCAGCCTCAACGACCACCGCACTGCCCCGAAGCCCTCCGCCGCTGCCATCCACGGCACGCGGGACGGGGGTCGAACACGCCGTCAGCATCAGGCCGCCCAGGACGGATCCCACCCTGAGGCTCGCGCCGGCTCTTGCGCCCACTGCCACGTCCCTTTCGCGCCACCGCCTTCGGACCATCCACTCTGCGTCCCGGTGCCCCGGCCCGGCGCCATCCTCGTCGCAGCGTCCGGGTGAACTCGTCCGCACGGGGCTGCGGGCCGGACAGCCCGACGGGGAACCTGCGGCTACGCAGAACCCGCAGCCCCCACCTACGGGGGCCCGGCCTCAGGACTCTCGGGCGGTCGTCCTTCGGGGCGAAATTCCTCGCACGCCCTTACGTCACGACCGGTCGGCGGCCTCCGTCACGGAGCGGCCTCGTCCGCACCGGCCCCGGGGCCCGGCGGGGTACGGCACCAGCGGTTCAGAGCTGAGTAGTCTCGCCTGCGCCGCCGCCGAGCACTACCGCCGCGACGCCGACAACGACGCCGACGAGGTGGCGGTGCCGTCGGCGGTGACCTGTGGTCTGCGCAGGGCGTCGACCGCGACGCCGGCCAGGCGTCCGTCTGGTGGTAAGGGTGCAGGCCGAACTCCCGGTAGCGGCCCTCCCCTGACGATCGCACAAGGTCACCGGTAGGTTGGACTCCACCGAGAGCCGGCAACAGTTGGATACGGGAGCCCGCCACGGGGTCGTCTGCTTCCTGCCCGCTTCGTGCTCTGATCGGAGAACTCGCGTGTTCACCAAGAACGCACCCACCATCGTGGTCCTGCACGACCTGGACGACATCCGTGCCGAGCTCCTGGCGGAACTGCAGACGGCGGGCGCGGCGGAGCGGCCAGGACTGGAAGCCGCCCTGCGCCTGGTGGACCGCCAGGTGACCGTGGCGCACGAGGAGCGTGTGCGCCGGTGGGTGAGCCGGACCCTGTCCGCGGCGGATGTCGACCCCGCGCTGGATCCGGTCCGGGCCGTGAGGGTGCTGCGGGAGGCTGTCCCGGGGCTGGGGCTCATCTCGGCGAACGACATGGTGAAGTCCGTTCTCCCCCGCTGACCCGGACGAGGCGCAGCAGGCCCCCGGGCGGACAGCTGTCGGCGGTCGGTCCCGGACTCCCGCCCGCCGCCCGAGTCCTGGCCGACTCCGTCCGCGTGCCCCGCACTCCGCCCCCGTGGTCGCGCGCCGCCGTCGAGGGCGCGCTGCACGCCGTGCTGGAGGAGTTCGAGCAGCGGTCGAGCAGGCCGCGCAGGACAGGCCGCTGCCCGGGTGAGCCGCCGACGCCGGCCGCACCGAGGACGTCCGCTGGCGCCGGGCCCCCACCGCGCTGCTGGAGGCCGCCGTCCGCCACCGCCACGGCCGCCTGCCGGACAGGGAACCCGGCGACCGGCCGCGGTGAACACCGTCACCCGGGGCACCGGGGAATGGGACGGGTGACCAGCAATCAGCCCCTCCCCCGGGGCCTCGCCTCCCTGATCCCCGACGCCCGACGCCCGCACCCAGGCCCCCCGGCGAGCGGGCCGCCTCCCGGCTCCTCCACCTGCGCGAGGCCACCGTGCCGATGCCGGCGCCGGTGCCGGTCCTCGCTGCGGCCGCCGTCGACGCGCTTCCGCACCCTGCGCCGTCCTTGGCCCCGCTCGCCGAGTAGTGCTGCTCACGCACGGCCCCGCAAGGTCGCCGGAACACTGGTGCTACTTCTGCCAGCCGATGGTCTCGGGCAGCGGGCTGTAGAAGACGGTGGCACCGACGTTGGCGAGGCCCTTCCTGATGCCGTGGGTGGAGGGACCGCTGTAGAGCGGCAGGAAGGCGTACTGCTGGGGGGCCTTCTGCTCGACGTTGTTGACGGCCGCGGTCTGCTGGCCGGGGTCGGCGATATCGCCGGTGGCGCGGATCATGCTCAGTGGTGATGTGCCGCTATTGAGGTTAACGACTTATGGGACGATTCACCCCTTTGGGGATTATTTGCGTGCTCTAAAGGGGTGAGCGGATCGCCCGTTTGGTTCGCATGTGTCGCCCGGATTCCGTCCGGTCTAGCAACGGGATAGAAACATCCGATTAGCCAGGAATGCCCGAGTGTTTCAGGTCATGTCCGTAGGTCATAAAACGGTGCAAACCGCCTGAAAATTACCCGCAGAAATCAACATCAAACGCCCACTCAGTGGGGGTTTTGGGATCTCTGATCCCATAAATGGCTTATGGTCACGTCGCTTTGATTACGCTATGCCCGATAGATGAACAACATCCATCCTTTG
>NZ_JBIVAX010000063.1:0-33284 GCF_044745805.1 Kitasatospora sp. NPDC086801 | reverse complement strand
GAGGGCAAATTGTTTGTTCGGGGCGCCCCTTTGGGGGTAGCGGGGGGCCCGGGGTATGGTTACCCCCGGGTTCCACCCCCCCCCGGCCTGGGGCGGGGGGGGGGTGTTTCGGGGCCCCGCCCCCGGCCCCGCGCCGCCCCCCACATCCGGGCCCGCAGAACCATCACGGCCCCGCACCCGCAGTCGCGTTTGACTATGAACCGTAGTCGTGTTCGACTAGTGATGTGAGCACTTCGCGACTCTTCGCACTCAGCGCGCTGGCCCGGGGCGGGCCGATGCACGGCTACCAGATCCGCCAGGCGGCCCAGCTCGACCGCACCGAGCTGTGGACCGACGTCAAGCCCGGATCGCTCTACAGCGTCCTGCACCGGATGGCCGACGACGGCCTGGTCGAGGTGGTGCGCAGCGAGAAGGTCGGCAACCCGCCCGAGCGGACCGTCTACGCGATCACCGACCGGGGCCGCCGGGAGCTCGCCGCCCTGCGCGACGCGGCGCTGGGCAGGGTGCGCCTGCTGCCCGACCCGGTCGACCTGGCCCTGCAGTACACCGCGGACCTCACGGACGAGGACCTGGCCGGGGCCGTGGCCGCGCGCCGGCGGGCCGTGGCCGACCAGGTGGCCCTGTTCGAGGAGCAGTTCGAGGCCGCCCGGCCGGACCTGACCGGCCTCGAACCGTGGATCTTCGAGCACTGCCTCGCCCGTCTGAAGGCCGACCTGGCCTGGCACGACGACCTGCTCGACACCCTGACGAAGAACACCCCGTCGAAGAACACTCCACCAAAGAACACCCCGACAAAAAACACCCCGCCGAGGAACACCCGGAGGACCCCGTGATCCTCGTGACCGGCGCGACCGGCACCGTCGGCCGTGCCCTCGTCGGCCACCTGGCCGCCCTCGGCGCGCCCGTGCGCGCCGCCACCCGCCGCCCCGAGCGGGCCCGCCTGCCGGGCGGCGTGGACGTCGTCGGCGCGGACCTCGGCGAGCCGGACAGCCTGGCCGCCGCCCTGCGGGGCGTGCGCAAGGTGTTCCTGCTCTCCGACGGCCCCGACATCCCGCGCCACGACGCCAACCTCGCCGCCGCGGCCGCCCGCGCCGGCGCCGAGGCCGTCGTCAAGCTGTCCTCCGGCCGCCTCGCCGACCCCGGCGCGGACGACCCCGTCGCCCGCTGGCACCGCGCGGGCGAACAGGCCGTCCAGGACAGCGGCCTGGCCTGGACGTTCCTGCGTCCGACGGGCTTCATGTCGAACACCCTCGCCTGGGCCGGGACGATCCGCGCGACCCGCACCGTCCGGGCCCCGTTCGCCGCCGGCCGGGTCTCCGTCATCGACCCGGCCGACATCGCCGCGGCCGCGGCCCGCGCCCTGACCGAGCCCGGACACGACGGCCGGGCCCACCTGCTGACCGGCCCCCAGGCCCTCACCCCCGGCGAGATGACCGCGACGCTCGCCGAAGTCCTGGGCACCCCGCTGGCGTTCACCGAGATCCCGCCCCCCGCCGCCCGCCGAGCACTCCTGGACCACGGCCTGCGCCCGGAGACCGCGGACGCGGTCATGGCGCTGCGCGCCGCCTCGCTGGAACCGTTCGCCGCGACCGTCACGCCCGCGGTCCAGCGGCTCACCGGCCGCGCGGCGACGCCCTTCCGGGCCTGGGCCGAACGCCACCGCGCAGAGTTCACCGAGGAGCCCGGCGAGGAACCCGGCGGGGAGCCCGGCCGTGGCTGACACCCACCGCAAGCAGCCCGGCGCGGAGCCCGGCGGCGAGGCCGGCGGGGGGCCCGGCCGTGGCGGTGTCCGCCGCGAGCCCGTCGTCCTGGCGCCCGGGCACGGCGGGCGGCGCCACGTGCCGGGCAGCCCGTACGTCGTCAAGCTCGCGGGCGCGCAGAGCGGCGGATCTATCGCCGTCCTGGAGTCCACCTTCGAGCCCGGCCAGGGCGCGCCCCTGCACCTGCACCGCGGCCACGACGAGACGTTCTACGTCGTCAGCGGCGCGTTCCGCCTGCGGTGCGACGAGCGCACCACCGAGGCGGGCCCGGGCGGCTTCCTGCACGTCCCGCGCACCCACCCGCACTCCTTCACCGCGATCGGCGACACCCCCGCCACGATCCTGGTGACGCTGACCCCGGCCGGCTTCGAGGAGTTCTTCATCGAGGCCGCCGCCCTCGCCGCCGACGGACGGCCCCACCGCCGGATGATGCAGACCCTCCTGGCCCGCTACGACCAGGAACTGGTCCCCGACACACCGCAGGACCAGCACCGGCCGGACGGCCGCTGAGGCCACCGTCCGAGCGGCCCGCGTTAGCGATAGGTGCGCAGCACGTCGAGCAGGTCGCCGGTGTGGCCGTCGCGCGCGCCGAAGTGGGCGGCGCAGCTGAGCTGTTCGCGCAGGTGGAGCAGCCGCATGCGGTCCTGCCAGCCGTCGGTGAGGGGGTGGTGTTCGCGGTAGGCGTCGAAGAAGCGGGCGGGGACGCCGCCGGTGCAGAACATCATGCTCAGGTCCGTGTCCGCCCACGTCCAGCACACCGCCGGGTCGATGAACGCCGGTGTTGCGTCCGGGCGGGCGAGGACGTTGCCGTGCCACAGGTCGCCGTGGGTGAGGACGGGTGGTGCGGCGGGCAGGAGTTGGGGCAGCCGGTCGCAGATGCGTTCCAGGTCGGCGCGTCCCCGGGGCCCGAGCACCTGGCGTGCCAGGGGTTCGTCGAGGTAGCGCAGCAGGCGGTGGCGGGCGAAGAACTCGTGTCCGTCCTCGGTCCAGGGGTTGCGCTGTGCCAGGCGGCCGAGCCAGCCGTCCGAGGCCCAGCCGAAGCGCTGTCCGGTGGTGGCGTGCAGGCCGGCCAGCGCGTGTGCGGCGCGTTCCCAGAAGGCGGTGTCGTGTGCGGGCGGCTGTTCGAGGGCTTCCAGGACCAGTCCGTCCGGGTGAAGGGCCAGCACCCGCGGGGTCGCCAGCGCGCCGCGGGTGCGCAGGGCCGCGAGGCCCTGGGCCTCCTTCGCGTACACGTCGGGGGCCAGTGCCGGGGTGGACTTCACCACCACGCGCCCGCCGCCGGCCAGGGTGACCAGCCAGACGGTGTTCGCGGCGCCGCCGGCCAGGCGCACCGCGCCCGTCGCCGGGCCGGGGAGCAGGTGCGGCGGCGGACCGCCGTGTCCGGCGGCCGCCTCATCGGTGTCCTGCGCGAGATCTTCCATGGCGGGCCCCTTTCCCGCGCCCGGCGCCACCGACTCCGGCCGGCGGCAACGGATTTCGCCGCCCCGGGGGCAGCCGCAGGACCCGCGCCAGGCCTGCCGGGGTGCGCGGTACAGTCCGCTGCATGAACGAGAACGTGCGCGCCCCGTTCGGGGACTTCCCCCTCGTCCGCGCGGCGGTCGAGGTCGGCGGCGACCTCGCCGCCCCCGTCGCCGACGCGTTGAAGAACGCGGACGCGCACCAGTGGGCCGGATCCGTGCTGTACGTGGACACCGACCCCGACAAGGCGGACACCGCGGTGTTCTGCCAGGCCTACGACGTGCCGCTGGAGCTCTCCGCGAACTGCGTGGTGGTCGCCGCCAGACGCGGCGGCGACGTCACCCTGGCCGCCTGCCTGGTGCGCGCCGACACCCGCCTGGACGTCAACACCGCCGTGCGCAGGCACCTGGGCGCGCGCAAGGCCTCCTTCGCGCCGGTGGACATCGCCGTCGCCGCCACCGGCATGGAGTACGGCGGCATCACCGCCGTCGGCCTGCCGGGCGGCTGGCCGCTGCTGGTCGACGAGGCGGTGGCCGCCGCCGATCACGTGCTCATCGGCAGCGGACGGCGCCGGGGCAAGCTGATCCTGCCCGGCTGGGCGACGGCCCGCCTGCCCGGCGCCGAGGTCCTCCCGGGCCTGGCCGCCTGAGCCCGGCGGGACCGGCGGCGGCGGGACCGGCCCGGGCCCGGGCTCGGGCCCAGGCGTGCGCGGCCGTGGCGTGGCCGTGGCCGGGCACCATACCCCGCAGTACCTGAGTGGACGTCAAACTCGGCTGAGGCTGACCTTGGGGGGTCGGACGGCGGGATCTGGGCGGAACACGGTCGAAAGGGTGGACATGGGAAACCTCAGCGGGAAGGTCGCGCTGGTCACCGGCGCCGGCCGGGGCATCGGGCGGGGCATCGCCGAACGCCTGGCCCGGGACGGCGCCCTGGTCGCCGTGCACTACGGCAGCAACGAGGCGGCGGCGAAGGAGTGCGTCGCGGCGATCGCCGGGGCCGGTGGCCGGGCGTTCACCGTGGGCGCCGAACTGGGCGTTCCCGGCGACGTGGACACCCTCGTGGGCGGGCTGGAGGCCGGGCTGCGCGCGCACGGGGAAGCGGCGCTCGACATCCTGGTCCACAACGCCGGGCTCAATCTCATGGGGCGCCCGATCGAGGTCCTCACTCCCGAGGAGTTCGACGAGATGGTCGCGGTCAACGTCAAGGCGCCGTTCTTCCTCACCCAGCGGCTGCTGCCACGGCTGCACGACGGCGGCCGGATCATCAACATCTCCTCCGTCTCCACCCGTATCGCCTCCGCCCACGGCATCGGCTACCCGCTCACCAAGGGCGCCCTGGAGGTGTTCGGCCACACCCTGGCCAAGTACCTCGGACCCCGCAACATCACCGTCAACTCCGTCGTCGTCGGGTTCACCCGCACCGACATGACCGCCGACGTGCTGGCCGACCCGGCGAACCTGGAACGCAACCTCGCCCTGACCGCCCTCGGCCGGATCGGCGAGATCCCGGACATCGCCGACGCGGTCGCCTTCCTCGCCTCCGACGACGCCCGCTGGATCACCGGCACCAAGATCGACGTCACCGGCGGCGTCAACCTGTAGCGGCCGCAGCGGGGGCCGCACCGCGCGCAGGCCGTACCCGGGCCCGGGCAACCCGCCGCCCCGGGCGGCCGCGGGAGCTGCCCCGCCCGGGACGGCGGGCGGGTGGGCGGGACGGCGGGTGGGCGGGACGGCGGGCGGGACGGCGGGCGGGCGGGACGGGCCTCGCGGCGCAGCGGACCCCTGAACCGCGGACCCCTGTGCCGCGGACGCCGTCAACGCCTCGCGCACCACCGCCGGTTCGCCCGGCGGCACTCCGGCGGCACACGGCCGGATGGCCGGAGCGCCCGGGCCCCGCGCGGCACTACGGGAGGTCGGGCGCCCCCGGCCCCGGTGCCGCCGCCGGCCCGAACCACAGGTGCAGGGCCGCGCGCAGTTGTTCGGCGGCGGTCTGGGGCGCCTGGTTGGGTGGTGCGGTCCAGGCGGCGTGGCCGTCCGGGCGCACCAGGACCGCGGACGTGTCGGGCAGGGCGCCGGGCCGCACCGTCGCCGCGCTCACCCGGTCCGCCCAGGGGGCGGCCGCCGTGCGCAGTGCATCGGCCGCGGTGGTGTCCTCCAGGAGCAGGGCGCCGGCGCCGGTGTGGGCCAGCAGCGGTATCAGGGCGCCGTGTTGGAGGGTGTCGTCGTGGAGGGTGTCGTCGTGGAAGGCGTCGTGGTGCAGGGGGACGTCCGGGACCATCGCGCCCTCCCAGGGGTGGCCGCTGCCGTGGGGGGCCGGGTAGCGGGTGGCGATGCCGGTGATCTCCTCGGCCAGGGGGCCGGCCGTGTCCTTGGCCTGTGCGAGGTCGGCGAGCAGGTCGCGCACGGGCGCGAGTTCCTCGTCGTCGCCGGCGAGCAGTGCCTGGGCGCGGGTGTTGCGCAGCAGTCTGGCGCCGGCCGCGTGGCGTTCGGTGTGGTAGGTGTCCAGGAGGGTTTCGGGGGCTTGTCCGCGGGCGACGAGGGCGAGTTTCCAGCCGAGGTTCATCGCGTCGTCGATGGCGGCGTTGACGCCGATGGCGCCGGCGGGCGGGTGGATGTGGGCGGCGTCTCCCGCCAGCAGGACCCGGCCCCGGCGCAGCCGTTCGGCCAGGCGGGCGGCATCGCCGAAGCGGGTCAGCCAGTGGGCGCGGGCGATCGGGACGCGGTGTCCCAGGGCGTGGTCCAGTGCCTGCTGGAAGCGGGGCAGGGTGAGGGGTTCGTGCCGGTCCCGGGGCGGGTGGGGGTCTGCGGTGATCAGGCGGACGTAGCCGGGCCTGGGGATGGCGAACACGGTGCCGCCCGGGCCGGTGTTCACGCCGAAGGGGATCGCCTGCGGGTCGGTCAGGACCACGTCCGCGAGCAGGGTGAAGCGGCGGGCGGGGGTGCCGGGGAAGGCGATGGCGGCGAGTTTGCGTACGGTGCTGCGGCCGCCGTCGCAGCCGGCCAGCCAGCCGGCACGCAGCAGCGCGGGGCCGTCGGGGGTGTCGGTGTGGGCGTGGACGCCGTCGTCGTCGAGGTCGAGGGCGTTCAGGCGGTGGCCGCGCAGGATGCGTACGCCCAGGTGGTGGGCGTGTTCGGTGAGGATCTCCTCGACCCTGGTCTGGGCGATGCCCAGGACGTAGGGGTGGCGGGTGCGCATGGCGGCCAGGTCGAGGCGGGCCTGTGCGGTGAACGCGGTGGTCGCCACGGTGGGGCCTTCGGCGAGGAGGCGTTCGGCCAGGCCGCGGCGTTCCAGTAGTTCCAGGCTGCGGGCGTTGAGGTTGAAGCCGCGGCAGTAGCCGGGCGGGGCGGGGTCGCGTTCCAGGAGCACGGTGCGCACGCGGGCCAGGGCCAGTTCGCAGGCCAGCGTCAGGCCGGCGGGGCCGGCGCCGACGACCAGGACGTCCGCGTCTGCGGCCCCGGAGGGCCCGGCGGCTCCGGCGGCTCCGGCGGCGGGTAAGCGCCGTGCGGCGGGGACCTGTGCGGGGACGGGGACGGGCGTGGCGGCGGGTGCGGGTGCGGGCGCGGGTGTGGGGGTGTCAGGCATCGGGGGCGGCCTCCGGCCAGGCCAGGGTGCCCTGTTCGATCTCCTCTGCGGTGCGCAGCACCCATTGGTGTTCGGCGTGCAGCATGGCGTGGGCGTACTCGGCCTCGATGACGAACAGTCGGGGGGCGTGGTGTTCGTGGGTGGCGCTGTGGTGGGCCTGTTCGCTCTCGGTGATGCGGGTGTGCAGGGCGGCGGCCCGTTCGCGCAGTGCCTGGGCGGCGCGGTGTGGTCCCAGGGCGCCCAGGTAGCTGACGGCGGACAGGAATTTCGGGTATTCGCGGGAGGGCTCGCGGATGAGTTCGTCCAGCCACTGGGTGAAGTACTGCCGGCCCTGGGGGGTGTGGCGGTAGACGGTGCGGGCGGGGCGCGCGCCGACCTGTTCGGTGTCGGTGGCCTCGATCCAGCCGTCGCGGGCCAGGGCGCGCACCGTGTCGTACAGCGAACCGGTGGTCAGTTTGAAGGCCTGGTCGAGGTGGCGCTGGCGCAGGGTGGTGGCCATGGCGTGGGGGTGCAGGGGCTGTTCGAGGAGCAGGCCGAGCAGGGCCAGGGCCAGGGGGTTGGCGGGTCGTTTGGCGGTCATGGCACTCCGTGGTCGCACGCGGGGGCCCGGGGCCCGGGGCGGGGAGCCTCGGGCCCGGACCCGTGACACTCGGATCGTACTACTCGGATCCGAGTAGGTGAAGGGGGTTGTCCGCCGGGCCGGGGCGGGCGGTTTCCCGGCCGTCCGGGGCTCCGTGCGGCCCGGCCCGTCGGCTGGTCCGCGGTCCGCCGCGGTCCGCCGCCGTGCGCCGCCGTGCGGTCACGGGCCGGGCCCGGACCGGCCGTTGCCGCACTGTCGGCGGGTGCGATCATGGCGGGCGTGGCTTTCGACGACGCACGACCCCAGGCCGGCCCGGTCCATGAGCGCTGGCGTTCCCGCGAGGTGCCCCACGGGGACTTCATCGTGTTCGGCGACGGATCGCTGTCGGTGATGCGCCTCATGCGGTTCTCCCCCGCCGACCGGCTGCACGAGCCCCGGGCCCAGCAGTGGAGTTGGTGGGAACTGCTGCGGGCCACCGCGTGGACCCCCACCGACTGGACGGACGTCGACACGGTGTTCGCCACCAGCACCCACGCCGGCCACCGCGCCCTCGCGGGCGAGGCGTCCGAACACGGCAGCATCGGCTGGGTCGCGCTGACCCGCGACGACGACGAGAACACCCTGGAGTGGCTCGCGATCTCCTGCTCGTCCAACCCGTTCGCCGACGTCACCCTCGACGACACCACGGTGACCGCCACCAGCACCCTGGGACGGATCTGGACCTTCCCCCGCGACGCCCCCCAGCAGGTACGGATCACCGAGGACCCCACCTACCCCTGGCACTCCCCGGCCCGGCCGCCGGACCCCGCCCCCTGATGTAGGTTCCGCGTTTCGGTGTCCAATTCCGGACCGCCATGTCCAGCGGATGACCAATTGGACAAGCCGCGTGGAAGCGCTGGTCAGCGCGTTCAATCTTTCGACGACGACGCTGCGGTGAGCGCCGAAGCGTCCGCGGCCTACCGTCGGGGCATGAACTCGCACCCCTACGTCGCCCACCTGCACTGGAACGGCTCCACCGCCACCGGGATCCGTTCCTACTCCCGCGACCACGTCGCTGTTGCCCCGCCCGCCGCCGCCGAAGTGGCCTTGAGCGCGGACCCGGCCTTCCGGGGCAGCCCCGAACGGCTCAACCCCGAGCAACTCGTGGTCATGGCCGCCTCCTCCTGCCAGATGCTGTCCTTCCTCGGCGCCGCCGCCCGCGCCGGCATCGACGTGCTGGCCTACGACGACCAGGCCGTCAGTCACCTCGACCTGACGGCCGAGTCCGCCCGCCTCGCCACGATCCGCCTGGTCGTCACGGTCAAGGTCGCCGCCGGGACGGACGAGGCCAAGGTCCAGGAGCTGAGTGAGCAGGCCCACCATGAGTGCTACATCGCCAACTCGCTGTCCGTTCCCGTCGAGGTGACCACCACCGCGGTGACCGCGTGAGCGCCCACCTGCAGGACCTCGAGGTCCATTTGCCCGACCGGCCCGGCGCACTGGCCGTCCTCGGACAAGCTCTCGGCCGTGCCGGAGTGAGTTTGGAAGGCGGCGGCGTGTTCACCCACAACGGCCACGCCATCGCGCACTACCTCGTCGACAATGGCCCGCTCGCGCTCCGGGCTGCCACCGAAGCAGAGCTCGGCCCTGCGGCCGTTCGCGACGTCGTCATGACCCGGCTGAACCAGGAGATGCCCGGGCAACTCGGTGCCCTGGCGAGACTCCTGGGTGACGCAGGGGTCAACGTGCTGGTCCAGTACAGCGACCACGACGGCAACCTCGTCCTGCTTGTCGCCGAAAGCCACGCAAAGGCATGCCGCGACGTCATCGCACGGTGGGAGAACCGATGAACCCCGCCATGGGCCGAACCCTCCGGGCAGCACTGACGTTGGCCATGTGCGGAATACGGGGTTGACGTCACCCCCGCCCCAGTCACGGCCAGCAACGTCATAAGGCCCGACCGGCGCGGATTGGACACAGTTCTGCGGAACGCGTTCGGAGGACACGAGCGCGGAACACAGAAGCCCTGCAGGTCACTGCGATGCCGTTGGACACCGAAACGCGGAACCTACACCTGAGGCACCCGGACCCAACCGGCCCTGCGCCCGGTCCGGTTCGGCCCAGCCGGCCCAGCCCGGCCGGCCGACGCCACCGGGCGGCGGGTCCGGGCGGGACGGCGGCCGGCGGGTCCGGACGGCGGGTCCGGGCGGGACGGCGGATGACAGCGGCCTCGCGGCGCCCTTCGCCGCTACCGTCGCCCGCATGGCCGACGAGAACTTCACCCACCCCCGGCTCGCCGCGCTCTACGACGCGCTGCAGGCCGGCCGCGACGACCTGGACGTCTACCTCGCCCTCGCCGCGGGCCTCGGCGCGCGCACGGTGCTGGACCTCGGGTGCGGGACCGGGGTGTTCGCGCTGCTGCTGGCCGCACGCGGGGCCGAGGTCGTCGCCGTGGACCCGGCCCGGGCGTGCCTGGAGGTGGCCCGGGCCAAACCCGGCGCCGGGCGCGTGCGCTGGATCCACGGCGACGCCAGGACCCTGCC
Organism: Kitasatospora sp. NPDC086801; assembly: GCF_044745805.1. Taxonomy (NCBI): domain Bacteria; kingdom Bacillati; phylum Actinomycetota; class Actinomycetes; order Kitasatosporales; family Streptomycetaceae; genus Kitasatospora; species Kitasatospora sp. NPDC086801. Next base: position 23,382 of record NZ_JBIVAX010000063.1, on the reverse strand, counting down.
CCCGCTGCGGGCCGACCTGGTGACCATGACCGCGAACACCGCCCAGGAGATCACCGACCCGCGCCTGTGGCACGCCACCCTCGCCCGGGCCTTCGCGGCGCTGCGCCCGGGCGGGCACCTGGTGTTCGAGACCCGCGACCCGGCCCGGCGGGCCTGGGAGGACTGGCACCGCGACGCCACCCGCACCGTCACCGACGTCCCCGGCACCGGCCCGGTCGAGACCTGGATCGACCTGGTCGCCGTCGACGGCCCACTGGTGACCTTCCGCTGGACCTACGGGTTCACCGCCGACGGGCAGCGGCTCACCTCCACCTCCACCCTGCGCTTTCGCCAACGCGCCGAGGTGGAAGCGGACTTGGCCGCCCACGGCTTCACCCTGCGCGAGGTCCGCGACGCCCCCGACCGGCCGGGCCGCGAACTCGTCTTCATCGCCGCCCGACCCCGACGGCCCCGGCGGCCCCGGCGGCCGTAGAACCGCGCCCGCACCGACACCCGGCCGCACGACCGTCCAGCCGTCCAGCCGTCCAGCCGTCCAGGCGCACAGCCGTCCGGCCGTCCGGCCCGCCAGCGTCCGTCCGCCCCGTCACCCGGGCCCGCCGTGCGCGCCCGGGTGACGGGGCGCCACCACCGAGACACGGACACCGCAAGACCCCGGGCCACCACCGGGCCACCACCGGGCCACCACCGGGCCGCCGGCGGGTCGGCGCCGGTGGGCTGATCTGCTATTTTCGCCATGCTTCGACGCGAACCGTACAAGTGCGCCGGTTTCGCATGCCCGCACGGGACCCCGGCCGCGCGCACGGGTGGTGCGGGCCCGGGGCGGGCACAGCAGTCGTTCGACCAGCGGGGGGACGGGATCCATGAACGCGTACGCGGGCTCCGACGGGCCTGGCCCGTACGGGCCGTACGGGCCGCCGGCGGGCGGGCCGCTGTTCGGGGTGAACCCGGCGGACCTGGACGCGGCGGCCAAGGCCGCCAAGGACACCGGCGAGGCGATGCCGGGCGAGCTCAAGCACATCCACGAGCCCTCCGACACGGCGGTCGCGGCGCTGTCGGGCTGGCGTACCGGGGCGTCGCTGCACACCTGCACGGCGGCGTGGGAGGAGTGCCTGAACAAGCTGGCCTCGGAGGTGGACGGGGTGAGCCTGAAACTGGGCCAGACCGCCGGCAACTACCGCGGCACCGACACGGGCAACGCGAACGGCCTCAAGCCGCCCGGCGCCGGGCCCTACGCGCCGGCGGTGAACTGATGGTCACCCTCGCCCAGCTGCGCGACGCGGACCTGTCCGGCCTGGCCGGGGCCGCCGGCGCCTACGACACCCTGGCCGGCGCGTTCGGCAAGCACGTCCAGGCGATGGACACCGAGGTCACCAAACACGTCTTCAACAGCCAGTGGGTCGGCACCGCGGCCGGCGCCGCCAACGCCTCGCTGCAGCGCACCAGCGGGCGCCTGGACGCCGCGCACACCGAGATGTCCGCGGTGTCGGGCCTGCTGCACGAGGCCTCGGAGAGCTTCCAGCTACGACACCCCGCAGCGGGCCCGGGCACTGGCGGAGCGCATCTCCCACGCCGTCACCGAGGCCGACAACGCCGACCAGAAGATCGCGGGCCTGCTGGACGCCCTGACCACCCGGGCCCGCACCGGCACCGGGCTCGACCCGGGGCAGGCCGCCGCCGACCGCAAGGCCGTCGACGAGCTCGGCACCGGCCTGACGGCGGCCGGCTGGCCGCCCGCCGGCGCCGCCCCCACCGGCGTCAACTCCTGGTGGAAGGGCCTGACCCCGGACGAGCAGCAGCGCCTGATCCAGGCCCACCCCGACCTGCTGGGCATGCGCGACGGCATCCCCGCCACCGCCCGCGACCAGGCCAACCGCCTCAACCTGGCACACCTGATCGACACCTACGAGCACAAGCCGAACCCCTCGGACGACGACCAGCAGAAACTGGAGGGCTTCCGCGCCATCCGGGACAAGCTGAACGTGCAGAACGGCAAACAGCCGCCCGCGTTCCTGCTCGGCGTCGGCGAACAGGGCCAGGGCCGCGGCATCCTGTCCTTCGGCGACCCCGACACCGCGAAGAACGTCAGCGCCTACGTACCGGGCCTGGGCACCACGCTGTCCGCCGTCGGCGGCAAGGACGCCGACCGGGCCCTGAACGTGTGGAACGCCGCACACAACGCCGACCCCACCAGCGCGACCGCCTCCATGGTCTGGCTCGGCTACGACCCGCCGCCCGGACTGGAGAAACTCGCCGACGGCGACACCCGGCCCCTCGAAGTGACGGGCACCGACCGCGCGAGCAAGGGCGGCACCGCCTACGACACGTTCATGGCCGGACTGCGCGCCACCCACGAGGGCACCCCCGCACACCTGGTCGCCCTCGCCCACAGCTACGGATCCACCACCGTGGGCCTGGGCGCACAGATGCCCGGCGGCACCGGCGCCGACGACATCATCCTCGTCGGCTCCCCCGGCACCGGCGCCGCCAACGCCTCCCAACTGCACATCGACCCCCACCACGTATGGGTCGGCGACGCCGAGAACGACCCGGTCAGCCACCTGCCGGCCAAGGGCCGCGTCACCAACGACCTCGGCGGCGTCCTCGCCGGCGCCACCGCAGGCCCGCTCGGCATGCTCGGCGGCGGCTACGTCGCCGACAAGATGTACGACTGGTTCGGCCCCGACAACCAGCTCTGGTTCGGCCAGGACCCCGCCAGCCAGGACTTCGGCGCCAACCGGTTCGAAGTCGCCGACGGACCGGAGAACTCCTTCCAATCCCACTCCGACTACATGACCGACCCCGGCGAGAAGGACGCCAAGACCCTGGAATCGGTCAACAACATCGGCCAGATCGTGGCCGGCCGGTACGACGCCGTGACCCGGCAGGAAAGCCGATGAACATGGCAACCCCGACCACACGACGGCTCGGCCTCACGGCCGCCGCACTGGCACTCGCCCTGACAGCCTGCGCGCACACGGGCACGGGCACGGGCACGGGCACGGGCGACGAGCACCCGGCACCCGAATCCCTCACCACACCCGAACAGGCCGTCCAGAAACTCGACGCGCTCCTGGACGAGGCACTCTCCGGCATCCAGCCGCCGCTGCGCCACCGGGACGGCTGGCCGCGCTCCACCGAACAGAGCACCGGCATCGACGACCACTCCAAGGGCTACGCCACCGCCACCCGCGACCGCTACATCACGACCAAGGTCTCCAAGGCCAAGTACACCACCCTGCTGGACATGGCCGAACGCGACTGGAAAACCAAGGGGTACACGATCACCTCGATCAACCCCAACCAACCGGCCCTGTTCGCCGCCACCCCGGACGGATCCTCCGTCGCGATGCTGTTCGGCGCCGCCGGCAACATCACCCTCCAGGCCTCGGGCGGCGGCCACATCCCCGTCATCCGCGACCGCGACCCGTTCGGCACCCCCACCCCCGAACCCACCCTGCCCGGCGGCAACCCCGACACCCTCCCCGCCTACGACGACCCCTACTGGTCCACCTGATACCGATCCACCCGACCCGCCCCAGGGCCCACCCCACCCCACCCCACCCCCAAGGCCCGCCCCGCCCCCGCCGCGTGACCCCGCACCAGCCGAAGGCCCCCGCCATGACCCCCGAACAGGCCGTCCACACCCTCGACGCGCTCCTCGACGAGGCGACGTCCGCCATCCGCCCCCCACTGCGCCACCGGGACGGCTGGCCGCGCTCCACCGAACAGACCACCGGCGGCCTCCGGGACCGCTCCCTGGGCTACGCCACCGCCACCCGCGACCGGCACATCACCACCCGGGTCACCCCCGCCAAGTACGGGGCACTGCTGGGCGTCACCGAACGCGGCTGGCAGGCCCACGGCTACCGGATCACCGCCGTCAACCCCCGCCAACCCGCCATGTTCGCCACCACCCCCGCCGGACACGGCGTCGCCGTACTGTTCGGCGCCGCCGGGAACATCACCTTCCAGGCCACCGTCGGCCCCATCCCCGTCATCCGCGACCGCGACCCCTTCGTACCCGAACCCACCCTGCCCGGCGGCAACCCCGACACCCTGCCCGCCTACGACGACCCGTTCTGGTCCGCCTGACCCGCAGACCTACCCCCAGGCCTACCGGCCGGGACACCCCGAAGCCCTCCCCCGTCCGAAGGACGGCCACCCGGCACCCCGGACCGGGGGCGCACAGTAGGATCGGCGGCGTTGTCACCACATTCCACCGCTGGTAGGAGGCTTTTCATGGCTCAGGTCACGCTGAAGGGGAACCCGGTCCAGGTCGGCGGCGCACTGCCCCAGGCCGGCAGCCAGGCCCCGGCGTTCACACTGGTCGGCGAAGGACTCGCCGACAAGTCCCTGAAGGACTACGCCGGCAAGCGCAAGGTCCTCAACATCTTCCCCAGCATCGACACCCCCACCTGCGCCACCTCGGTACGCACCTTCAACACCAAGGCCGGCTCGCTGGCCAACACCGTGGTGCTGTGCATCTCCGCCGACCTCCCCTTCGCCCAGGCCCGCTTCTGCGGCGCCGAAGGCCTGGACAGCGTCCAGACCCTGTCCACCCTGCGCGGACGCGACTTCCACGAGAACTACGGCGTGGCCCTGGCCGACGGCCCGCTGGCAGGACTGACCGCCCGCGCCGTCGTCGTCCTGGACGAGAACGACACCGTCCTGCACACCGAACTCGTCGCCGAGATCGCCGACGAACCGAACTACGAAGCCGCACTCGCCGTCCTCGCCTAAAAACCCGCCACAACAGACCGGCCCCGCCGGCCACCCCCGCACACCACCCGGCCCGCCCCCCACACCCGGAGGGCGGGCCGGCGCCACCCCGCACCCCGGCGCCAGGCCGGCAACGCCCGACGCCCCCGGCCCGCCCCCCGGGGAACGGGGACGGGCCGGGGACAGGACAGACAGGGCCGGGACGAGGCCGGGACGGGAGGGTCCGGGCCCGGGGACGAGGCCGGGACTGGGCCGGGTGCGGTCAGGTGATGGAGGCGCCCGAGTCGATACTGATGACCTGCCCGGTCATGCAGTCCTGGTCGAGGAAGAGCCCGATGGAACGGGCGACCTCCTGCGGGGTGACGAACCGCGGCACCGGCACCTTCTCCCGCATCCCGGTGATCACGTGCTCGGGCAGGGTGTCCGTCATCCCCGTGATCATGAACCCGGGCGACAACGCGTTCACCGTCACCCCCCGGCGCCCGCACTCGGCCGCCAGCGTACGGGTCAGCCCGATCAGCCCGGCCTTGGACGCCGCGTAGGCGGTCTGCCCGGCGGTGGCGATCAGCGCGGACGGGGACACGATGTTGACCACCCGGCCCCAGCGGGCCCGCAGCATCGCCGGCACACACACCCGCGCCGTGTGGAAGGAACCCACCAGGTTCGTGTCGATCACCTGCCGCCACTGCGCCGGATCCTGCATCGCCATCAGCGCGTCCTTGCGCACCGCCCCGTTGTTCACCAGCACGTCCACCGGGCCCAGGGCCTCGGTGATGCGCTCGTACATCGCAGCGACCTGCGCGTAGTCCGCGACGTCACCGCTCACCAGGACATGATCGCCGGCGAGCTTGCCCGCCACCTCCTCCGCGGCCTGGCGGGCGCTGTTGTAGTGCACCGCGACCCGGCACCCGGCCGCGTCCAGCGCCAGCGCCAGCTCCCGCCCCAGCCCCCCCGACGCGCCGGTCACCAGCGCCACCGGCGAGGCGGGCCGCTGCCCGAACACACCCCGGCCGCTCACCGCGACCCTCCCCACGTCAGCAGGACCGAACCCCACGTCATCCCGGCACCGAACCCGGCCAGCAGCACCCTGTCCCCCTCCCGGATACGCCCCGCGTCCAACGCCTCCGCCAACGCGATCGGAATCGACGCGGAAGCGGTGTTGCCGTACCGGTCCAGGTTCGCCACCAGCCGGTCCGCCGGAATACCCGTATGCGCGAGCACCGAGTTGATGATCCGGATGTTCGCCTGGTGCGGCACCACATGGTCCACGTCCGCCGGCGTCAGCTTCGCCTGCTCCAGCGTCTCGCGGATCGTACGCACCGTGTACCGCACCGCGTTCAGGTAGATCTCGTTGCCGTTGATCTGCGCGTAGTGCAGACCCCGGCGCACCGTCTCCTGCGTGGTGGGCATCCGCGAACCCCCCGCGAGGACCTTCAGACTGTCCTTGCACGAGCCGTCCGCGCCCAGGTTCCACGCCAGGACCCGATCCACCGGGCCGGGCCGCAGGACCACCGCACCGGCCCCGTCACCCACCAGGATCGACAGGTCCCGGTCCGCCGGATTCGCCGTCAGCGTGTGCGTGTCCGAGCCGATCACCAGGATCGGACGCGGATCCATCCGCAACAGACCCACCGCCGTCACCAGCGCGTACACGAACCCCGCACACTCGGAGTTCACGTCATGCGCACTGCCCGCGATCCCCAACTCGTCGTGGACGAACGCCGACGTCGCCGGCGAGGGCTGCTCCGGCGTCGCCGTCGCCACGATCAGGTGCGCGATATCGCCACCCGACAGCCCCGCCCGCTCCAGCGCCCGCCGCCCGGCCTGAACCGCCATCGACGCGGTACTCTGCCCCGCCCCGACCGCCCGCCGCTCCCGGATCCCGCACCTCGAGACGATCCAGTGCTCGTCCACACCGAAACGCTCCGCCAGCTCCACACTGGTCACCACACGCTCGGGAACCGAGATCCCCCACCCCGTGATGTCGAAGCCGCTCATCGAACAGTGCCCCGCGCTCAGACGCCGGCCTGGCCCACGAGCGCCAGGATCCGCTCGTGCACCACCCGCAGCGTCGTCGTGTCGTCGATGTCCGCGAACAACGACTCGTCCGCCGGAATGTGCGGGTACTGGTTCTGGAACCCGTACAGCCACTCCATCAGATCCAGCGAATCCACATCCGCGATGTGCTGCAACGCCGCGTCCGCGTCGATCTCCTGCGCCCCGGACACCGCCTGCAACTGCACGGCCAGGTCCTCGATGGTGGGGATGTCGGACATGAGTGATCATTCCTTCCTGGACGCCCGGAACAGGCGCCAACACGTGATGAGGCAGAACAGACCCGGGAAAACCCGCCCCCCGAGGGGAAACCACGGACACCGCCCCGGCCCACCCCCGCCACCCACAGGCGACAGAAGAAGCACCGCGACGGAACCCGAAACCCCCCGGGAAAACCCCGGGAAGGCCGTGGGGGCCGCGTGTCTTGTCGAAACCGCATGAAACCCACCCCCACGCAAACGCCCCGCAACCCCACCCCTCCACCCACGCTTGCGCACCACTTGCGAGACACACGCTTACCTGACCCGAGACACCGCACCCACACGCACGACACCCACCACCCCGCAACCGCACCACACCGGGACAACCCGCACCACGCCGGAACGACCCGCACCACGGCCGCACACACCGCACCACCGGCCGCACGCACCGGGACGACCCGGCGGCCGCACCGACACGCAGGCACAGACCAACCACCCTCACCAGAGCGGCCGCTCACACCACGCCGAACCAACCACCCTCACCAGAGCGGCCGTTCACACCGCACGGGAGCAACCACCCGCACCGGCCCGGCCGTTCACACCGCACGGGATCAACCGCCTTCACCGGCGGGCCTGTCCGCAGGCGACGCAGACCGGCCACCGCCGCCGAAACGGCCGTCCACCCGGGGACAGGGCACCACCCGGCCCTGCCGCGGCATCCGTCCGCCCGGACCCGGCGGCACCGGCACCGCACCGGCACCGCCCCGCGACACCGGGCACCCGCACCGCCCGGCCCGGCCCGGCCCGGCCACGCCAGACCCAGTCCCACCGGCCCGACCAAGCCCAGTCCGACCCAGTCCCACCCAGTCCAGTCCACCCGTCCCACCACCAGAACAGGGGCCCACCCGCATGACCACCGCCGAGACCCGCTCCATCAACCCCGACGTCGACGCGATCCGCCACCACTACGAGGTCGGCAACGACCTCTACCGGCTCATCCTCGGCCCCACCATGATGTACTCCGGCGGCTACTGGGAGGACGGCGAGGACCTCGTCGCCACCCTCGACGAGGCCCAGGAACGCAAGCTCGACGTCTTCACCGACCTCGCCCAGGCCGCCGGCAAGGCCAAGGTCCTGGACATCGGCTGCGGCTGGGGCACCATGCTCAACCGCCTCACCACCGTCCACGGCGTCCAACAGGCCGTCGGCGTCACCCTCTCCCGCACCCAGGCCGACTTCGTCGCCGCCCTCGACAACCCCGCCATCCACGCCCGCGTCGAGAGCTGGGAAGACCACAAGGCCGACGGCGACCCCTACGACGCCGCGTTCTGCATCAACGCCCTCGAACACTTCGTGCTCTCCTCCCTCACCCCCAAGGAACGCACCCAGCGCTACCGCGTCTTCTTCAAGCAGGTCCACTCCCTCCTCAAGCCCGGCGCCCGCTTCGTCCTGCACACCATGACCGTCGAGAACCCCCCGCTGCGCCGCCAGCTCCTGGACGACCTCAAGTTCCTCCAGCGCGAGGAGTTCGAGGGCTGCCACATCCCGCGCCTGCCCGAACTCGCCGCCGGCCTCGACGGCCTCTTCGAGGTCACCGAGATCCGCAACGAACCCGAATCCTTCGCCCGCGCCTGCCGCGCCTGGCTCCAGCTCCTGGCCGCCCGCCGCGACGAAGCCGTCGCCATGGCCGACGAGACCACCGTCCAACGCTTCGAGCGCTACCTCGACATCTTCGCCTACACCCTCGAAGACCACATCTTCAACAACTTCCGCGTCACCCTCACCCGCCGCGCCTGAAAGGGGACACCCCGGCCATGACCACCACCGCCGTTCCCCCCACCCCCTCCGGCGCCGACCAGCCCCACCCCCACGACGCCACCACCCACCCCGACACCACCGCCGTACGCCACCTCAAAGTCGCCATCATCGGCGCCGGCATCTCCGGCCTGGGCACCGCCATCCGCCTCCTGCAGACCGGCACCGACGACTTCCTCGTCTTCGAACGCGCCACCGACCTCGGCGGCACCTGGCGCGACAACACCTACCCCGGCTGCGCCTGCGACGTCCAGGCCCACCTCTACTCCTTCTCCTTCGCCCGCAACCCCGAGTGGAAATCCACCTTCGCCACCCAGGCCGAAGTCCACACCTACCTCAAGGACACCGCCCACCGCTTCGGCGTCGAACCCCACCTGCGCTACGGCCACGAACTCCTCGACGCCCACTGGGACACCGACCACCGCCACTGGCGCATCCACACCACCCACGGCCACTACACCGCGCAGATCCTCATCACCGGCACCGGCTACCTCTCCGAACCCGCCATCCCCGACCTGCCGGGCCTGGCCACCTTCACCGGCACCCTCTTCCACTCCGCCCGCTGGCGCCACGACCACGACCTCACCGGCCGCAACGTCGCCGTCATCGGCACCGGCGCCTCCGCCATCCAGTTCGTCCCCGCCATCCAGAACCAGGTCGCCCACCTCGACCTCTACCAGCGCACACCCCCCTGGATCGCCCACAAACCCGACAAGCCCAACACCCCGCGCCACACCTGGATGCTGCGCCACCTCCCCGGCTACCAGCGCTTCCGCCGCGCCTTCAACAAGAACGGCCGCGAAATCGTCGCGTTCTTCATGTCCCGCCCAGGCCGCACCACCGGCATGAAGAACATGGCCGCCGGCCACCTCAAGAAATCCGTCCCCGACCCCGACCTGCGCCAACGCCTCACCCCCGACTACACCGTCGGCTGCAAACGCCTCCTCTTCTCCAACACCTGGTACCCCGCCATCCAGCAACCCAACGTCGACATCATCGCCGACACCATCACCGACATCGGCCCCACCCACATCACCACCGCCGACGGCACCACCCGCACCATCGACACCATCATCCTCGCCACCGGCTTCACCGCCACCGACCGCCCCATCGCCCGCCGCATCCACGGCCGCGACGGAGCCACCCTGCGCGACACCTGGCACACCCACGGCATGAAAGCCCACCGCGGCACCACCATCCACGGCTTCCCCAACCTCTTCATGCTCCTGGGACCCAACACCACCCTCGGCCACTCCTCACAGACCGTCATGATCGAAGCCCAGATCGCCTACATCATCGACGCCCTCAAAACCATCGACAACCACGGCATCACCTCCGTCGAAGTCCGCCCCGAAGCCCAACACACCTACAACCAGACCCTCACCGGCCGCCTGAAGAACACCGTCTGGAACACCGGCGGCTGCCACAGCTGGTACACCGACCACCACGGCAACAACCCCTCCATCTGGCCCACCTACACCTACCGCTTCCGCCGCCAGACCCGCCGCTTCGACCTCCCCAACTACCAACGCGCCACCGTCACCCACACCACCCCCTAACCCCCCGACCCCCAACCCACACAGAAGCCAGACCCCCCGAACACACAGGCACACGGGCACACGGGCACAACCACACAGGCACACCCAACACGGCCGGGCGGCACCCGCCCACCCACGGACCCCGCCGCCCGGCCGCCCCACACCCCCAAAACACCCCACCGGACACCAGAACCGGACACACAACCGACAACCGAACACCCACACAGCCCCCACCACCTCAAGGACCCACCCACCCACCCTCACACTAACCACCACCAGGCCGCCCACCCGGCCGCCAACCCCAGAACATCACACCATCAGACACCCACACCACAAACAGACACACACCACCCGAACACCCACCCCTACCCGAACAGGACCCCCATGCCCAACCCCAACCTCACCAGGCGCACCCTCCTCACCACCACCGCCACCGCCGCCCTCATCACCGGCTTCAACACCACCACCCGCACCTGGGCCACCACCAACACCCCCACCACCCACGGCCGCCTCTCCCCCGTCCCCACCCTCGACGGCACCCTCACCACCGACACCACCACCCTCACCGAATTCAGCCACGACTTCGGCCGCCTCACCACCAACACCCCCCACGCCGTCCTCAAACCCGGCTCCGACCAAGACATCATCAAAATCATCAACTACGCCCGCCGCAACGGCCTCAAAGTCGCCATGAACGGCCGCAGCGGCACCGACAACGACCTCGAATCACACTCCAACTACGGCCAGGCCTCCCCCGCCGGCGGCATCAGCATCGACGCCCGCACCCTCAACCGCATCCACACCATCACCCCCACCAACGCCACCGTCGACGCCGGCGTCACCTGGGCCCAACTCACCGACGCCACCCTCGACCAAGGCCTCACCCCACCCTGCCTCACCGACTACCTCCACCTCTCCATCGGCGGCACCATCAGCATCGGCGGCATCGGCAACACCGTCCAAAAACACGGCCTCCAAGCCGACACCGTCGAATCCATCGACATCATCACCGGCACCGGCCACCTCCTCACCGCCACCCCCACCAAAAACCCCGACCTCTTCCACGCCGCCCTCGCCGGCGCCGGACAATTCGGCATCATCATCCGCACCACCATCAAACTCATCCCCGCCCCCCAACGCGCCCTCGTCTTCAACCTCTACTACAACAACCTCACCACCTACCTCACCGACCAACAAACCATCCTCAACGACGGCCGCTTCCACACCCAAATCGGCGAAATCATCCCCCAAACCAACACCACCCCCCAATACAAAATAGAAACCGCCACCTACTACAACGGCACCACACCCCCCAACCCCACCCCCCTCCTCACCGGACTCAACCCCAACCCCGGCCAAACCACCACCACCGACCAGACCTACCGCCAATACACCCACCGCGCCGACACCTGGACCCAAAACCTCAAAAACCTCGGCTACTGGAACCAACCCAAACCCTGGCTCAGCCTCTTCCTCCCCGCCACCCAAGCCGCCAACTTCATCACCTACGCCACCCCCCTCCTCACCCCCGAAACCCTCGGCCAAGGCCTCCTCCTCTTCTACCCCTTCCCCACCAACAAAATCACCCACCCCAACACCATCACCCCCAACGAACCCACCACCTACCTCTTCGACCTCCTCACCTTCCCCCACCCCAACACCAACCCCACCACCCAACTCACCCACAACCGCACCCTCTACGACCACGCCACCACCCTCGGCGCCAAACGCTACCTCGTCGGCGCCATCCCCCACATGACCCCCACCGACTGGAAAAACCACTACGGCCCCCAATGGAACAACCTCACCAACACCAAAAACAAATACGACCCCACCCACACCCTCACCCCCGGCCAAAACATCTTCCCCTAACAACACAACCACAACAACAACAAACAACAAAAACAAGAAAAAACAGACAGACAGAAAAACCCCCACCACCAACAACCCACCCCACCCCACCCCCAACAACCCACACACAACCCGGACACGAAAACCCCCGAACACAACCCGGACACAGAAACCCGGAACACAGAAACCCCCGGACACACCCCCCCACACACAACCCGAGCACGGCAAACCCCGACACAACAAACCCCGGACACAGAAACCCCGACACAACAAACCCGCAATACAGAAACCCCCGGACACCCCCCCACACAACCCGGACACGGAAACCCGGACACGAAAAAGAAAGGAACCCCACACCATGCACACCTACGACCTCATCAACGAAGCCGTCATCCACGCCCCCACCCACCAGGTCTGGCACCACCTCATCGCCGAACTCAACGGCGCCGCCACCTGGTGGACCCCCCACAACACCTTCCAACCCGACACCACCACCCCCGAACACCCCGGCGGCACCACCCACATCACCATCCACCCCAACGGCCACACCAAACCCGGACCCAAAATCCACTTCACCGCCACCACCACCCACATCACCCCCCACCACACCCTCACCACCACCCACACCGGCCACTTCACCGGCACCACCACCTACACCCTCACCCCCACCCACAACAACCAACACACCAAACTCACCATCACCTTCACCACCACCCCCCACGGCTGGCCCAAACTCCTCCCCAAAAACACCATCCCCAACCAACACACCAAAGCCACCCACAACGCCCTCACCCACCTCAACACCCACCTCACCAACACCAACACAGACACAGGCAGGAGCACCTCGTGACCACCACCACTGACATCACCATCACCGACCTCACCACCACCACCCCCGACGACGCCCGCCTCACCGTCGCCATCCACCACCCCGCCCACATCGACCCCCACGACACCACCCCCACCAGCACGCCCCTGATCGTCCTCGCCCACGGCTGGGGCGCCACCCACACCGTCTGGCACGCCACGGCCCGGCTGCTGGCCGCCCAGGGCCACACCGTCGTCGCCTACGACCAGCGCGGCCACGGCACCAGCACCCTTGGCGACAAGGCCCTCACCATCCAGCAACTCGGGCATGACCTCGCCACCGTCGCCGACGCCCTCGCCCCTCACCGCCCCGTCGTCATCGCCGGCCACTCAGGCGGCGGTTACGCCGCGCTCGCCTACGCCACCCAGCTCTACGCCGACGCCCCCCGCACCGCGCCCGAGCGCCTCGTCGGCCTCCTCCTCGCCGCCAGCGCCGCCGACGACCAGCAGACCCCTCCGGGCGAACTCCGCATCATGAAGACGAAGGCCTTCCAGCGCGCCCTCAAGAGCCCCCGGCTCGGCCGCCAGCTCCTCAAGAAGACCCTCCACCCCAACACCCCCGCTCACACCCAGGAGACCAACCGCCGTCTCTTCGCCAACACCAACCCCCACACCCGTCTCACCACCTTCGCCTCTACCAGCACCATGGACCACACCCCCCACCTCCGGAACATCACCACCCCCACCACGATCCTTCGTGGCACCCACGACACCTCTGTCGGCCAGACCCACATCCGCACCCTCCAAACCCACCTCCCCAACACCACCGTCGACACCCTCGACGACGCCGGCCACATCCTCCCGCTCGAAGCCCCTCACCAACTCGCCCGCCAGATCCACCAGCTCACACTCACATCGCAGCGGTGACCACCAGCTCCCTCACCACCGAGCTGGGCAGGCTCCTGCCGCCAACTGTCCACTGCACCGAGGCCTTCGGGCCGCCGCCCCAGGGCGCGCTCCTTCCTGCGGAGCGCGCCCACATCAGTGGCCGATCGCCCCGCAGGCAGCGGCAGTTCACCGCCGCCCGGACGCTCGCCCGTCGTGCTCTCGCCCAGCTCGGCCACCCTCCGGTCCCGCTGCTCCCGGGGCCGGGCGGGGCCCCCGAGTGGCCGTCGGGGACCGTCGGGAGCATCACCCACTGCGACGGTTACACCGCTTGCGCTGCGGCGCACGCGGCCGATGTCATCTCGCTCGGCATCGACGCCGAGCCTGCTCTGCCGCTCCCCGACGGGGTCCTCGCCCTCACCGCCTCCGAGGACGAGCGTCACCGGATCGGCCGGCTACCTCACGGCCAAGTCCCTTGGGACCGGCTGCTCTTCAGCGCCAAGGAGGCCACCTACAAGGCCTGCTACCCGCTCACCCGACGCTGGACCGGGCTGGCCGGCATCTCCGTGCGCCTCCACCCCGACCGCACCTTCACCGCCCACCACCCCCACCTGCCCGGCCGCTGCCACGGCCGCTGGACCAGCACCGATGCCGTCCTCCTCACCGCCCTCACCATCCCGCACGGGACCACGACCGGCTGAGCGCGCAACACCGCAACACCGCAACACCGCAGCACCGAGGGGACAGTCGACGGATCGGTCAGAGGGACCACCCGACCAGCAAGTGGCCCGGCCCATGGCACTGGCACACACGCTCACGCTCATCGCCGACGCCGCCGCCTGCCCCGTCTGCCCCGTCTGCCCCACCTGGCCCTTCGTCCTCAACGGGCAGGGCTGACCCGGCCGTTGTCGCCGGTGCGCACCGCTTCGATGAAGCCGGTGGTGCTCGGGCCCGAGCCGGGCGGGAAGGGGCGGCCGTACGCGGCGGCGACCTCGTCGAGCAGGGTGAGCCGGGTGTTCCAGCCGTGGGCGTCGAGCCACTCGTGGGTCTGGGGGCCGAGGCCGCCCTGCCACAGGTCGGTGATGTGGGCGAGGGCCGGGTCCTGCGGGGTGCTGGTCACGTCCCGGCCCTTTTCGAGCAGCAGTCGGCTGCCCGGGGCGGAGAGGGTGCCGACGGCGGTGAGCAGGCCGGCCGCCTGGTCGGCGGTGAGGTAGACCAGCAGTCCTTCGGCCAGCCAGGCGGTGGGCCGCTCCGGGTCGAGGCCGGCTTCGACGAGGCGGCGCGGCCAGTCCGGGTCCAGCAGGTCGCCGGGCAGCATGGTGCGTTCGCCGGCCGGGTAGGCGCCGAGTTCGTCCAGGACCTGCTGTTTGAAGGTCAGGACGGGCGCGAGGTCGAGTTCGAAGAGGCGGGTGCCGGCCGGCCAGTCGAGCCGGTAGGCGCGGGCGTCCAGGCCTGCCGCGAGCAGGACGACCTGGTCCGCGCCGGCGGCGAGCAGGCGGTCGTCGTAGAAGCGGGTGCGCAGGATGCCGTGGACCACCAGGCCTTTGGCGAGGCCGCTCGCCGGTCCTGAGGTGGGCATCGGCATGCCGGAGGCGGTAACGAAGGCGGCGGCGTAGGGGTCGGTGAAGAGCGGTTCGGGGCGGGAGCTCTCGTAGGCGCGCACCAGCGCGACGGACAGGGCCGTACGGGAGACCGGGCTCAGCGGGTCGGTGGTCGTCATGTCCGGAAACCTACCCCGGCGCCGAGTCGGCCGGGCCGCCACTCCCCCTCGCCGGACCAGGCCGGACACTGGACGGGCACCTAGCCTGTGGGGACGGCGAGTTGACGCAACACCACGAGGTCGCGCGACGAGGTCACGTCAGGAGGTCACGTCAGGAGGTGACGCCAACGGTCGGCGGACTCCATCATGTCCCGGATGACGCGTTCCAGGAACGTCCCGCCCCTGGCCAGCCGCTGCCCCACGGGGCTGCCGGGCCCGAACTCCGCCGCGGCCGTCATCGCGATCCGCGCCGTCCCGAGCGTCTCCCGCGAGCCGATCATGATCGAGTGGTACCAGGCCTCGTCGTCGACCACGTAGACGTCGCGACGCCGCTGCGGATCGCGCTCGCGCCGGACGTATCCGTGCTGGACCAGGTAGTTCACGGCCACGGAGACGGAGGCCGCGCTGACGTTCAGCCTGCGGGTCAGCTCGGCTGCGGTCCGCCTGCCGTCCTCGGACAGCAGCAGGTCGACGTGGACGCGCGCCGTCATCCTCGGCAGCCCCGTCCTGACCGCCATCTCGATGATCACCTCTCCCGTCGGGCTGCCCGGAGGTCCGGCCGCGGGTGGTGCTGCCGGGGTGCCGCGCCGCGCACGCTGGACCGTCGCCCGGTGCGCCTGTTCGGGCCGGTAGCCGCTGGGGCCGCCGTTGCGTCCGATCTCCCGGCTGATCGTCGAGGTCGGCCGGTCGAGCCGTCTGGCGATCTCGGCGTAGGAGAGCCCGTCGGCGAGTCCGGCCGCGACGCGGTGACGGTCCTGCTGGGTCAGTCGTCCTCCTGGCATGCCGCCAGTATTGCCTTCGCATTCATTCATTGCAATGCGGCATTGCATTCGACTTCAGCGTCATTGCATCAATTTACCGTTATTTACCTGGGGAAACTCCAGCGGTCGATTGCGACCATGCTGAACGCAACGTAGCTTTCGAGTAGTCCCGAACACGCATTTCCGCGAAATGAGGAACGGTCATGGGTGAATCCGTCCACACCGTCACCGCGCTGCCGACGTCGCGCCCGCCCGGCTGCCCCTTCGACCCGCCGGCCGAGCTGATCGACGCCCGCCGGCACGGCCCGATCAGCCGCTACACCCACCCCGGCGGGAAGCCCGGCTGGCTGATCACCGGGTACGAGCTGGTCAGGTCGGTCCTGGCCGACCCCCGGTTCAGCGCGCGCAAGGAGCTCATCAACGTGGGCGACTTCGAGGTCCCGCCGGCGCCGCCCGGCGAGTTCCTCCTCATGGACGAGCCTCAGCACGGGCGCTACCGGAAGCCTCTGGTGGGCAAGTTCACCGTCCGGCGGATGCGACTGCTCGCCGAGCGCATCGAGCAGATCACCACCGAGTGCCTGGACGCCATGGAGGCGGCCGGGCCGTCGGCGGACCTGGTGACCGCGTTCGCCAAGCCCATCCCCGCCATCGTGATCTGCGAGCTGCTGGGGGTGCCGTACGAGGATCGCGGCTCCTTCCAGGAGCAGATCGACTCGTTCCTCAACGGGGAGACGAGCGACGAGGAGCTGATCGCGGCCTACACCGCGACCCAGCAGTACCTCGCGGAGCTGGTGGTCGCCAAGCGCGCGAACCCCACCGACGACGTGCTCAGCGACCTCACCGACAGCGACCTCACCGACGAGGAGCTGAAGGGCGTCAGCCTGATCCTGCTGGCGGCCGGGCTCGACACCACCGCGAACATCCTGGCGCTGGGCACCTTCGCGCTGCTGCAGAACCCGGCGCAGCTGGCCGACCTGCGCGCCGATCCCACGCTCACCGGCCGGGCCGTCGAGGAACTGCTGCGGTATCTGAGCGTCGCCAAGTCGTTCATGCGGACGACGCTGGAGGACGTCGAGTTGGGCGGCCAGACCATCAAGGCCGGCACGACGGTCATCCTGTCGTACAACACCGCCAACCGTGACCCCGAGCGCTTCGCCGATCCCCACGCGCTCGACTTCCGGCGGCAGTACGGCGGCCACCTGGCCTTCGGCCACGGCGTCCACCAGTGCCTGGGCCAGCAGCTGGCCCGCGTCGAGCTGAGCGTCGCGATCACCGCGCTGATCAACCGCTTCCCCACGCTGCGCCTGGCCGTACCGGCGGAGGAGGTCAGCCTGCGGCCGGAGACCGCGGACATCTACGGGGTGAAGAGCCTCCTGGTCACCTGGGACGTGTGACCGCGAGCCGGTCCGGGGCAGGGGGCGGACGGGCCCACGACGCGGCTGGAGCCGTCCGAACAGCTCACGGTGACCAGCCACTTGGTGGTTCCGGTGCCGGTGCAGCCGGGTGACGGCGCTTCAGTCGGTGTCACGGAGCCGGGCGAGTTCGGCGTCGAGGTCGAGGTGGTCGGACTCCCGCCCGACGGGGACCAGGGCGAAGGAGTCCGCGAGGAAGGCCGTGACGGCCTCCTCCGGGGCGCTGAGCACCGCCCCGCCGGAGGGGCTCCGCAGGGTGATGCGGACCTCACCCTCGGGCCCCGGCCCGACGCTGACGTCGCCGTGGCCGACCTGCGCGTGCCGGCCCTCGTTCAGCAGCTCGCGGCTGAAGTACCAGCACAGCCCGAGTCCTTCACAGTCGCCACCGCACGGCGCCGACGGGAACGCCAGACAGGCCGCGTACGGAAGGGCCGGGTCGAACCGGAGTTCCGCGTCCACCGTGACGTCGGGCAGCGGGCTGTCGGGGAACGTGACGGGCACGGGGCGCACAGTGGACATCGGCACCGGATCGGCCTCCTCCTCTGGTGACGCGTCGGCCCCGGGTGGGCCGACGGGCGTGCCATTGCGCCTACCCGACCGGCCGCACGCCAGTCGGCGACCGCGATATCTCCACGACTCCGCCACACCTCGGGCGCGTTGGCGCCCGACCGGCAGGGCCGCCGCGCCACCGAACTGCCGCACCCCCAAGCCACCGCGCCACCGCGCCACCGCGCCACCGCAGGGCACAAGTCCGTTACAGCGGTGACGAGTTCCTCCCGCCCCGAACGCGGCCCTGGCATCATCCAAGTCCGGGCCGCCCCGCAGGGCGACCGAGGTCCGGACGAGGGGGAGGCCGATGGCGCTGTTCGACGAGTCCTCACCGCCGGGCCCGCAGGACGCCCGGAGGCGTGGTCGGGCGGCCGCCCTGACGCTGCGCAGGATGGCGCAGACCCTGCTCCTGCTGCTCGGCCTGTCCGCGGTCGGCCTCGGGTTCGCGCGGTTCGTCGACGCTTACCACGAGGGGTGGGCGTATCGCGGCGCCCCGGTCTGCGGCGCTCCGGCGATCAAGCCGGGGGCGGACTGCACGCTGCGGGAGAGCGGGCGGGTGACGAGGACGGCGGCGGAGCGGGACGGCGACTCGACCTCGTACTCCCTGACCGTGGCCCGCGAGAAGGCTCCGACGGACACCTACAACGTCGGGGAGGCGTTCTACGAGGACGTGGGGACCGACACCGTCGTGAACCTGACGGTCTGGCGGGGGCAGGTGGTCGAGGTCGACTACCACGGGCACCGGGCCCGCAATCCGCACACCCTGTGGCTGGCCATCCTGAAGCTGGCGCTGCTGATCGGCGCGGGGACGGGTCTGATCGCGGGCGGCCTGCTCGGGCCGAACCTGGGATCCTGGTGGGTCCCGGCCGGGATGTCCGTGCCCGTGGCGGCCACCACGCTCGTGGGCGCCGCCATGCTCCTCCTGATGGACTGGCCACTGGCCGCGACCCTGACCCTGGCCGTCCTGGCCTGGCTGCTCGCGGTCTCCGTCGTCGCCGGGACGTCCACGGAGTAGCGGACCCGTGGCGATCCCCAAAAGGTTGTCAGGTTCTCAACATGGCAAATAGGCTGCCACCTCCCGCTCACGCCACCACCGGGGAGGCCGCCCATGCCCAGCAGTACCAGGAGCCGCAGGACCGGGACCAGGACCAGGACCGCCGCAACCCTCCTCACCGCCGCCCTGGCCGCGGCCCTCCTCGGCGGCGCCCCCGCGCTCGCCGCACCCGGGGCCCCGCCCTCCGCGGCGGCCGGAACCACGCCGGGCACCGCCCCCGGAGCCGCCCCGGAGGACGGCCGGCTCCCGGTCGAGGTGTTCGGCGAGGACGGCGGCATCTCCCGCACCCGCGTCCCCGCCGCCTCCCCGCACACGGCCGCCCCCCACACCCAGGGCGTGGCCCCGCTCCAGGGCGACGGCGACGTCACCGCGCTGGTGCGCAACGGTGATCCGGCCACCAAGCTCGACGTGGTGGTGATCGGGGACGGCTACGCGGCGCAGGAACAGGACAAGTTCCGCACCGACGCGGCCGAGAAGTGGCACGAGATCACCGCCGTCGAGCCGTACGCCACCTATCGCAACCTGTTCAACGTCTGGGCGGTGTCGGCCGTTTCGCCCGAGTCGGGCGTCTCCGGGGATCCGGACCAGACGACCGCCCGGCACACCGCGCTGGGCTCGTACTTCTGGTGCGACGGCGTGGAGCGGCTGCTCTGCGTGGACGAGAAGGCGGTCGAGGGCTACGCGGCCAAGGCCCCGCAGGCGGACCTGGTGATCGTGGTGGCCAACAGCGCCAAGTACGGCGGCGCGGGCTACAACGACGTGAAGTCCCCGCTCGGCTACGAGGGCATCGCCACCGTGGCGGGCGGCAACGCGAAGTCCGGGCAGATCGCGGTGCACGAGACCGGGCACTCGCTGGGCAAGCTCGCCGACGAGTACGCGTACGACGGCCAGGGCGCCTACCAGGGCGCGGAGCCGACCGAGGCCAACATCAGTACGCTGACCGCCGACCGGATGCGCGCGCGGGGCACCAAGTGGTCCCGCTGGCTCGGCCAGACGTCGCCCGACGGCGGGACGGTCGGCGCGTACGAGGGCGGCGGCTACTACCCGACGGGGCTGTACCGGCCGACCGAGAACTCGATCATGCGCTCGCTCGGGCGGGAGTTCAACCTGCCAGGGCGGGAGGCCATGATCGCCGGCTTCTACCGCCACGCCACCCCGCTGACCAGCCCCGTCTCCACCGACACCTGGCTCACCGCCGCCGACCGCCTCACCGTCGACCTGCCCGTCCCGGGCACCCGGCTGCGCTGGTACCTGGACGGGCGCGAGCTGCCCGGCCTGCGCGGGCACACCGCTCCCGACCTGGCCACCCTCCGCCCGAGCGGCCCCCGCTCCCTGCCGCACCTGCTCACGGCCGTCGCCACCGACCCCACTCCGGCGGTGGCCGACCCGGCGCTGCGCGAGCACCTGACCGGGAGCCTGTCCTGGCTGGTGACGCCGTAGGGCCCGTCCAGCCGGCGTGCCGGGCGGCGGCGCGGGCCGGATGATCCCGACCTCTTGACGGTGCATCAGGGCGTTTCCGCGAATCCCGGCGGCCGCACCGCGCCGGCGGGCCCCGGGTCGGGCAGCGCGGTGCTGCCGGACCCGGGGCCCGCCGTCCGCGCCTACCGCCTGCCCTCCCCCGGCCTGCTCGGGGGGTTGCGCCGCAGCGGAGCCAGTTCGCGGGCCAGCGTCCGCACGTCCACGGCTATCCGCGCCGCGAGTTCGCCCGGCCCCGCGTCACCCGGCAGGCGCCGTGACCAGGAACGCGCCTTGGCCGGGCCGTCCTGGACCATGTCGAAGTTCAGCCGCACCGCCCCGGCCACGTCGGCCAGGGTCACCAGGATCCGGGTGTCCACGAGGTCGATCGTGACCTCGTTCCCGATGCACGAGCACGCCACCAGACCCTCGATGTCCTCCTCCGCCAGATATCTGGCCAGGGGAACCGCTCTCCCCCGGATCAGGTACGGACGTACCACCGCCACCACAGACCCCGCCCCCTCCCCAGCACTCCGAAAACGCCGACCACTCGTACGGCCCGGCAGCGGCGCAAGCGCGCTGCAACGACCGGGCCCGCCCATGCTCCACCCATAGCCCCCGGAACGCCAAGTCCAGGACGCCCCGGGCGACTTGGCCGACAGCACCCACCCGGCGCACCGGCGCACGCCCCAGCGCACTCGGCGCCCCGCTGCCGGGCCTGGGGGGCGGGCCCGGCAGGCCCCGGAACGCACGAACGCCCGCCCGCACGAGGCGGACGGGCATTCCCACGGCCACGCGGCCCTCCGGCGCGCGGCCCGGGCCGTTCAGCGGCCCGGGCGGCTGAACCGGCCGTGCAGGAACAGGGAGCGGCTCAGGGCCGCCAGGCCCGCCGTGCAGAGCAGCGTGCGGAGCATGTTGGCGGCCCCCCAGGTGCCCTCGAACTTGGCGCGCACGCCCGCAAGGTCGTGGATCTGGGACGGGTCACCGGCGGCCGCCAGCTCGTTGTTGAGCGGGATGTTGACGCCCATGGTGACCATCAGGGCCACCACGTACAGCACCGTCGCCGCGGCCGCCCACAGCGCCGCCTGGCGCCGGCCGGCCTTGTGCTGAAGCCAGGCCGCGATGCCGGTGGCCGCGAAGGCGCCGACGAAGACCAGGCCGAACATCCCGTTCTCGATCGACTTGTTGATGTTCTGCATCGCCGTCACGTACGTCCGGTCGTCCCCGGCCGCGAGGCCCGGCATCACCGACACGTCGAAGGCGAAGAACAGGCCCGCCATCAGGCCCATCGCGATGGTCGCCGCCGCCAGGACCGGCCCGGCGGCACGACCCTGCCCGGCGGCTCCGCCGTGCGGCGAACTCCCCGGCCGCACACCGCCGATGGCCGACGGAACCGCGTACGACATCGGTGCCGACGTCTGATCCGAACGCATCACAGGACCCCTTTTCACTCTCCCGGCCCGCGGGACGCGGCGCCGGCGAACAGCGGAACGAACGACACCGCCCACCGTGCGGTGCCACCCGCAACGGAACCGCGACAACCGGAACCCCGTTATGCACCACGGCACTTGCGCCACCCGCAAGTGCCGGTCCGAGTGCCGGAGGGGGCGCCGACAGGGACGAGCGGACCGGGCGACCGGCTCACAGGGTCGAAGGAGCGGTCACAGGACCGGGGTCAGGGTGCGCCGGTACCGGCGCTCCAGCACCGTACGGCCGAGCAGCCGCACCGGGGCCGGGATGGTGGCCGACACGGCCCGCACGGACGCCGCGTCCGCGCCGTCGAACATCCACGGCTGCAGGTACGTCATGACCTGCCCCGGCGCGCTCTGGATGATCCGCCGTTCCACCCGCAGGTACTCGTCCACCGGCAGGCCCGCGATCGCCGGGAACACCACCGGCTCCTCGTGCCCCAGGTGCTCACGGATCAGGTTCTCGAACCCTTGTGCGGCCTCGGGCAGTTCGGCGCTCCGGCGGGCGGAGAGCACCTCCGCCACCCGGCGCATCGTCCGGTCGAGCGCTTCGTGGTCCTGCTCCAGGATCCCGCCGCCGTCGAAGCCGGCCACCCGCTCGCGCAGGAAGGGCCAGAGGATCTCGTCCTCGCTGTGGTGGTGCCAGTCGATGACGGCCCGCAGCCGGCCGAACCAGTCCGCCAGCGCCGCCGAGGGGCCCCAGCCGCCCGCGGACGAACCCCGGGCGGCGGCCGCGCTCAGCCGCGCGGCGTCCCGGCGCATCGCCACGTGCATCAGCCCGAAGCCCCGGATGTGCCCGGGCAGTGCGCCCACGCCCTGCTCACTCGACCAGACCCGCTTGCCGTCCGACATGGCCAAACCTCCACTGTTATGTCCGGATACACGACCAATGCCCGTCCGGGGGCGGCCTGTTGTGACCGCCCCCGGCGAGCGGGATCACACGTTCCACACGCCCGAGGCGGCGGCCTCGCGGGCGAAGTCGGCGAAGTCCCGCGGCTCACGCCCCAACGCCCGCCGCACCCCGCCCCCCAACGAAGCATTACGACCGTCCAG
>NZ_JBIVAX010000062.1:0-34571 GCF_044745805.1 Kitasatospora sp. NPDC086801 | reverse complement strand
ACGAGCTGCGGCCGGTCGGCCTGATCGGCCGCGAGAAGATCGGCGGGGTCACCGCCGAGATCGCCACCGTGGACCTGCCCACCCACGTCACGGCCAAGAAGGTCGCCTCGATGCTGGTCGAGATCGCGGGCGCCCTGCACATCGACCAGGTCCAGCTCGACATCCAGCAGGCCGGGCCCGCCGGCCGCGTCAGCTTCTGGGTCGCGGACAAGGACCCGTTCGCCGACTCGCGCCGCTCTCCGCTGCTGGAGGTCCGCGCCGTCCTGGACGCCTGGAAGGACGGCATCCCGGTCGCGTTCTCCAAGCGCGGCCACGCCATCAAGGTCAAGATCAAGGACAGCTCGTTCCTGATCGGCGGCATGACCCGGGCGGGCAAGGGCATCGCGATCATGTCCCTGGTCCTGGGCGCGCTGTTCGACATGCGCATCAAGGTCCGCTTCTTCGACGGAAAGGAGAGTGGGGAGTACAACAGGTTGGCGCCCATGCTGAACACCTTCGTGAAGGGCGACCCGCGACGCCTGGCGGCATTCCTCGCGGTCGAGGTCGCCGAAATGAAGCGGCGCATGCACCTGCTCGGGAAGATGGGCAAGGCGAAGCTGAGCCCGGAAATCCTCGCGGAAATCGGCGGCCTCGAACTCGTCATCGTGGACGAATTCGCGTCCTACACCGACCTGGAGGCCATCAAGCTCCACCTGGCCGAGGTCGGCGACGAGGAGACGAAGGCCGAGGACCTGCGGGACGCCATCATCGGCTCGTTCAACCTGCTCAGCAGCCAGGGCGCGGCGGGCGGCATCATCCTGGTGCTGTCCACCCAGATGCCGGAGGTCGCGGTCATTCCCTCGCGGCTGCGGAGCAACGTCACCTCGAAGTGGGCGATGCGCACCGAATCCGCGCAGCACTCCAACAACATTCTGGGCGGCGGAATGTCGGGCACCGCGAATGCGGCGCTGATTCCGCTGGAGCAGCGCGGCCGGGGAATCCTGATGACCCCGGACATCGGCATCGTGGAGAACCGGTCGTTCTTCATTGACGACGAGGCGGGCGAAGTCGAAATGGTGGCCAAGGTCGCGTACGCGCTGCGCGAGAAGGCCGGCGTTCTGCCCGGCGACGTCGAGGACCAGGTCGAGGAGCAGCTCTACCGGCTGACCGGGATGTCCTCGGTGGCCGGCGGCATCGGCGAGGACGTCGGGATCATCGTGCGGGGCCGCAAGGCCGGGGTGCGCGGCATCATCAGCGCGATGCTCGCGGTCTTCGAGAACGCCGGCAACCCGGACCGGCTGACCACCGAGCAGCTGGTCACCGCGCTGGTCGCCGCCGACCCGGAGCAGTGGGGCGGCCTGGCCCAGGACACCGCGTCGAAGACCGGCACGGAGGTGAAGAAGGCGATCGAGGCGCAGCTGCTCGCGGACGCCGAGACCGAGGCCCGGGCGCCGCGCAAGCTCGCCTCGAAGGAGTGGTCGAAGGACGGCGGAGGCCGCGGCTACCTCCTCGCGCACGTCCGCGAGGCTGCCGGACTTGCCCCGTAATGTCCCCCCGCGATGGGGGCACGACGGCCCGCGTCGTCGCAGGTCAGCGCCTGCGATGCCCCTGCGACGCCGGGCCCGCTGCCCGCGACGCCGTCGTGCCCCCATCGCCCCCGTCGTGGCCGTCGTCGTGCCGCTGACCTGCACCGTCGTGAGACGTCTCGGGCCCATCGCGGGCCCCAAACCCTGACAAAGAGGACTCCGTGATGGACCGCCAGACCACCGCCTTCTTCCCGCAGATGATGACCACTCAGCAGGCTTCCGGCTCCGTCTACCTTCCGCCGGCGGGCGCGGGGCAGCCGCTGCAGCAGTACGTGCTGACCGACGCCGCCGGGCAGCAGGTTCTGGTGACCGGGGCCTTCCAGCAGCAGCCGCAGGTGGTGCAGCCGGTCCTGGTTCAGCAGCAGCCGGCGCCCGGCGCGGCGGCGGGCCCGGTGGTGCCGGTGTGGATGGTCAGGGCCGGTTTCGGGGTGCTGCTGCTGGTCGGCGGCGGCTTCGGCCTGGAGCTGCTGGCCGGGGTGCTCGACCACCTGGTCCACGTCCTGGGTGAGCTGGTCCGGCTGCTGGTGACGCTGGCGACCGTGCTGGCGGGCGGCGCGGTCGGGCTGTGGGTCCTCAAGGGCGCCCTCGGCTCGCAGCGCGGCGGCTCGGTCGGCGGCGAGGGCGGTGGCGCCCCGTCCGTCACCACCGTGCAGTCCGTCGCGGTGAACGTCGTGAACCAGATCGCCACCGGCCGCCGTGGCCGCAACCACTCCTGACCTGGAAGGGACTGATCACCATGTGGGGCTTGTTCGTCTCCCCCTACCTGCGGCTGTACGGGCCGCTGACCGTCGGCGAGCAGGTCGTGGCCTGCCCGCAGTGCGGCGACGCCGGCGAGGTGAACCGCGGCCACAACTTGAAGGTCGGCTCGACCGAGCTGCGGTGCGGCGCGAAGAACCACCGCTTCCGCCACGAGGCCGTCACCCAGGAGGTGGTCGACGCCGTCGCCCGCCAGGGCAAGGGCCGCTTCACCTTCCCGTGCGGCGACCTGGGCACGGTGACCGGCTCGACCACGATCCGCGGGGTGTTCCGGGAGGACGGCGAGCGCGGCGGCGGGCTCTTCCGCCGGCGGAGCCCGCGCGGCGGTGGCTCCTCCGGCGGGCAGCGCGGTGGAGGTGGTGGCGGTGGCGGCCGCCGTGGCGGCGGCGGGTCGGGCGGCCCGGGCCTGGGTGGTCTGCTGGCCGCCGGCCTCGGCACGGTCAACGCGACGCTGGGCACCGTGAACGCCACGGTCAACGCGGTCGGCCAGGGCGCGAAGGCGGTCGGCGAGGTCGCCAAGGTCGCCAACAACGGCATCGGGGTGGTGCGCGACGGCACCGGCCTGCTCGCCGCGAAGAACGCCGCCGCCTACCACCAGGCCGCCGACGAGCGGTCCGCCGCCGAGGCCGCTGCGGCGCGGACCGACCGGGTGGCCGAGCGCAAGCACGAGCAGAAGCTGCAGGGCGTCAAGGCCAGGGAGGCCGAGGCCAAGCGCGACCACCAGAGCGTGCTGGCGCAGGCCCGCGCCGCGCAGGCCGCCCAGCAGCAGCGGGCCGCCACCCCGCAGGCCGCCCGGCGCCGCGCGAGCGGGAAGGCTGGCGGATCCGCCGCCACCACCACCCGCGCCGCCATCCGCCGCCGCTCCTGACGGCGACGGCGCCCAGCCCCGAGCCCCCCTCCCCCCGCTTCGGGTGGCTCCCCAGCCCAGACGAACCCGCACCGCACCACCTCGACCAGGAGGAACTCCCGTGTTCAACGCCAAGGACCGCGTGCTGATCGTGAGCTGCAAGGACGACCCCCGCGCCGTCGGCCGCATCGGCTGGATCGTGGACGAGGTCCCGCCCGGCCCGCTCACCCAGGGGCGCTGGACCGTCAACGGCCTCGGCTTCTTCATCGGCCCGACGCTCTGCGAGACCGCCGAGCTGCAGAAGGTCTGACCTGTCCCCGCCCTGACCAGGCAACTAGTCAGCAAGCCAGCAAGCCAACGAGCCAGCAAGCCGGAGGACCGCCCGCTATGCAGCACCCGAAGATCAGCTTTCGTACCCTCGCCGCCCGCTACGCGGCCCCGCTCGCAGCCCTCGCCGCCCGTCACCCCGACGGCCAGCCGCTGGAGAACCCGTACGCGGTAGACCCGGACGCGCTGTGGCGGATGGTGGGTCAGGCCGAGGTGGTGCTCGGCCGGGCCGACTACGAGTTCGCCGAGGTCGAGGCGATGAAGGCCGGCATCTTCCTCTCGGCTGCCACGCGCTGCGACGAGAGCGACCGGCCCGCCCTGCTCCGCCAGGCCGCCCTGTGCCTGGACGAGGTGGCCGAGGTCGTCGGCCAGTTCCTTGCCGAGCACCCGCTCCCGCAGCTGGCCGAGGCACTGCCGGTCTGCCCGCCGGACGAACCGCTCCCCGCCTGACCGGCGGCCGTGCCGCTCGGCCTGGCGGTGGTGGGCACGGGGGTGCGGGTGAGGGGCGGTAGGCGGCGGGCCGCGCCCGGCGCCGGCCGGGAGGCCCCCCGGGGCCGAGCGGGCGGCGACGGTGAACGCGCGGGCCGCCAAGACGGTCAGCCGGGGGTGCCGGGCGCGAACGCGCCCGTCCGCTCTACACCCCTCCCGACAGGCGCCCAACCCGGCCCGCCACCCGCTCACCTGCGGGTTAGCCAGCAAGCCAGCAAGCCGGGCGGCCTTGATCCCGAGCTATCTAGCAAGATTGCCCGCCGATCGGCGGCCCGGACCGGGGCCGGAGGCGGTGGGGTCAGTCGCGCGGGCCGCTCCACAGTCGGCGGCGCGCGGTCGGGGCGGCGGGCTCGGCGACGGCCTGGTCCTCGTCGTCGTCGGCCGGGAGCGGCTGGGCGTGCAGCAGCGGCCAGGCCGGTCGGACCGGCGCGGAGGAGGCGGGAGAGGCGGAGGGTCCGGTCGGCAGGCTCAGCGGCCGGCGGGCGGGAGGCGTCATCAGACCATGATCCACCCCGGTCACCGGGTCCACCGGATCCTGCGCCGCAGCGGGATCACCGGGGCGCTCGGCCGGTCATCGTCCGCTTCGTCCACCGCCGGCGCGGCGGGGACCGGGGCGGGCAAGTCCTGCGGCCGGGGCCTGGCGTGCCGGGGCGGCCCGGTCGGCGGCGGGCACACGGCCGGGCCGTCGCAGCTGCCGCAGGTGCAGATCCGCGGCGAGTTCTCGCCCCGGGGCCGCCGGTGCCGCCCGGGGCCCTCCTCCGTGACGTTCCAGGCCATGCCCTGCCCAACGACCGCCCGGCCGGACCGGTACGCCCGGGTCAGAGGCCGGGGCCGGCCACATGCGCGCCGTCTACCTCCACGATCAGCGCCGGGCATCGCGGGCACGACGTCCGGCCCCTGACCCACCGCCAGCCCTGCTCGTGCCACAGCGACCGGCGCCACTGGCAGGACGCCCGGTACGTCGCCCCCTCGTCCTCGGGGTCGACCAGGTCGGTCGGCATCGCGTCGGTGGCCTCGCAGGTCGAACAGGTCACGGCGATGTTGCGCAGGGTGCTCGGGTGCATGGCGGCCATTGTGCCGGGTGGACCGGGAAGGGCCGGTTCACCCGGACGAAGGACAGTTCAAAAAAGGGAAGGATAATGACGGTTATCCTTCCCTTTTCTCGGTAGGGTCGGGGCATGACTTCCACCCCGGATCAGACCCCGGTCGAGGACGACGTCGCCGTCGCCCTGGCCGCCATCGAGCAGGACCGCGTCGAGGAGGTCGAGCGCGCGAAGGCGGAGCTGGCCGCCGCGCTGGAGAAGGTCGGCCACGCCGAGGAGCGCCTGGCCCAGGTGCGGGCCGGCTCCCGCATCCCCGACCGCGAGGCCGTCTCCGTGCACTCCGGCGCGCTGGCCGCCGCCACCGCCGTCGGCCAGGACGTCATCGCCGGACGCGGCACCGCGACGAAGGCCGACTTCGACGCGGCGCGCGAGCGGGCCGACGCCGTCCAGCGCGGCCTGGCCGCCCTCGGCTACCCGGTGAACGGGGGCGCCCGATGAGCAGTGCCGAGAGCCGACCGGAGACCTGGACCCACCGCTGGCGGCTGCACGCCGCGCAGTGGTCCGACTTCCACCGCTTCCTTGCCGCCCGGCTGGTCGAGGACATGGGCGAGAACTGGATCAGCCCCGCCGACCCGGGCCTGCGCGCGCTGCGCGCCCAGGCCGAGGTCCACGCCGACCTCGCCCGCTACCGCGACCACTCCCTCGACGGGATCGACGCCGGGCTGATCGACGGCCTCGGCCTGGCCCTGCTGCACGAGGCCGCCGCCCGCTGGGCCGACCACCCCGACTACCAGTCCGGCTGGGTGCCGCCGCAGGGCGACCCCATGAACCTGCTGAGGTACGACTACCGATGACCGAGCGACCCGAGGCGTACCACCACACCGCCGACGCCTGGACCGTCGGCCGGCTGCGCGAGGCCCTGGCCGGGCTGCCCGACGGCATGCCGATCGCGCTGGCGGTGCCGGACGACGGCCGCCCCGTCCCGCTCGGCGACTCCTACGACGACGAGTGGGTGATCACCGGCACCGAGTTCCAGGTCAAGCAGTGGGGCGGCGAGCGCGGCGACGAGATCGACAACCACGTCACCCTGATCGTGGACCGGCCCACCGGGGTCTGGGAGCTGCGCGAGGGCGAGCGGATGCCGGGGGAGCGGTGACCGAGCTGGCGCTGCGGACGGCGGGCGCCCTCGCGCCCGCCGCTCCGCTCGACCCCCGCGACGACTGGCCCGACGAGGCCCGCCGGCTGCGCGAGGACCTGGCCGCCGAGTGGGGCGAGGACGACCCGCTGCCCGACCTCGCCGGGGCCTGGATCGCCCACTACCGCAGCTCGAACACCCGCCGGACCTACGCCCGGCACTTCCGGGTGTGGAGCCGGTACTGCGCCGAGCGCGGTCAGCACCCGCTCGCCGCGCTGCCCGCCCTGGCGGACGCCTTCGCCCGGCACCTGGAGACCGCGCCCACCCTGGTCCGGGTCCGCAACGGCCGGTACGGGGAGATGGCGCCGACCGGCAAGCCGTACTCGGACGCGGCCCGCGCCAACGTGCTCTCCGCCTGCAGCAGCTTCTACAGCTACGCGGTGCGGACGAAGGCGCTGTCGACCGGCGACCCGTTCGCCGACGTGCTGCGTCCGGCGATCGACCCCGACCACTCGGCCACCGAGGGGCTGACGCCGGAGGAGAACCTGCGGCTGGTCGAGGCGGCGCGGGCGCGCTCGAAGCGGGCGTACGCGCTCGTGCTGTGCCTGTACGTGCTGTTCCTGCGGGTGGACTCGCTGCTGGCCGCCGATGTCACCGACCTCGGCTACGACCGCGGTCACCACGTGCTGCGGCTGCGGGTGAAGGGCGGCCGGGTCAAGCGCAAGGCGGTGCCGCCGATCGTCTGGCACGCGCTGCAGGACTACCTCGGCGGCCGGACCGACGGGCCGCTGTTCGTCACCAGGACCGGAGCCCGGCTGCGCGAACCGGAGGTGTGGAAGCTGCTGCGGCGCCTGGCCCGCCGGGCCGGTCTGCCGCAGGTCGACTCGATCCACCCGCACGTGCTGCGCGGCGACGGCATCACCGATGCGCTGGAGGCCGGCGACAAGCTGGAGGACGTCCAGGACGCGGCCGACCACCGCGACCCGCGGACCACCCAGCGGTACAACCGCCGGCGCAACCGGCTGGAGCGCCACCCCGGGCACGGCCTGGCGGCCCGGCTCGCCGACCGCCTCGCTGCCGACGACGGCGACCTGGTCGACGCCGAGGCGGACTCGGGCGCGCTGCCCGGTCAGCTGGCCGTCCCGATGCCCTGAGCCCGGCTTCCCGGTCGCCGGAGCACCGTCGGAGGACGCCACAGGGAAGTTGTCGGCGTCCTCCGACCCCTTGTCCGCACCCCTTGTCCAGCAGGTCAGGCCCCTTGTCCGGGCCGGTCGCCGGGGTGTTCGTGGGCAACTCCGTAGACCACTCCGCAGGCCACTCCGTGGGCAAGTCGGTAGGCCACTCCGCAGACCATTCCGTAGGCAACCTCCCGGTTCGGGTCGGCGACCTCCGGGCGGCCGGCTCGTTGGGCAGGCCGTGACCCGCCGCCAGCTCGGGCCCGGCCCCGCCCTGCGCGAGGCCCTGGCCGACCGCACTCCCGCCCAGCGCCGCCCGCCGTGGCTGCCGGAGGACCCGGCCGTGGCCGTCGCCCGCCGACGGGCCGACCTCCTCGACACCGCGCTGCCCGGCCTGCAGGCCCGGGCGGAGAAGCTGGAGGACGTCGACGCCGACGAACTGCGGGAGACCGCCGGCTTCGCCCGCACCCTCCGGGACGACCCGGTGGCCACCGTCGACCGGACGGTGCGCTCGGCGCTCGCGGAGCTGGCGGCCTGGGAGAGCGACCTCGCCGCCCTGGCCGCCGAGCTGGTCGCCGCCGACCCGCAGATCCCGCTCGACCCGGCCGCCGCCGAGCGCGGCCGCGCGCTGGACGAGCAGCTGCAGCAGGCCCGCGCCGCGCTGCTGGACGCCGTCGCCGAGTACCACCACGGCGGCCACGGGCCACGCCTCGGACCGCGTCCCTGGTGACCGCCCGCAGGCCCGCGGAGTGCTCGCAAACCCCCTGGACAATCGCGTTTGTCCAGGAGGTTTGCGGCCGGTCGGGGCCGCCGTAACTGTCCTCATAGGTAACTGTCCCGATCGGCCCGCCGGACAGTTACGCCTCTCGTCGGTTTCGTCACGACGGAACCCGTATCGGCACGCGCGGCGTGACGATACCTTGGTCCTCCTCCGTGATCATGGTTCTGTTTGGGGTTCCCTTTCAGGTCCTCTTTGGGGGTCTGTTTGGGGTCTCGTTTGGGGTTCCGTTTCGGGTTCCGCAGGACGGTCGGTGACGTCGGCGCGGACATGGGCTCTGACCTGCAGGACAAGGGGGTCGGCGGGCTTGCTCCGGGACGCCGACAACTTCCCTGTGGCCCTCTCCCGCGCGGCTGCGGTGCCGGGAAGCCGGCCGGTGATTCGTCACGGCGGAACCCCGTCGGGTCGTGATGCATAGGAGTGGGCTGGTCGGCTCGGTGCCTTGATCATCTCGAAGTGTCTGAGGTGTGGCCGTTCGTGATCTTCGTTTTCGGGTCGGTCTGGTCGGTCGGGATCGGGTTGCTTCTGGGGCTGCTTCTGCAGGCTGCTTCTCGGGCTTGCTACTCGGGCTTGCGGCTGGGCTTGCTACTCGGGGTTGTCCCAGCGATTCGGCGCCGGACGGCATCCGTGCAGGTCAACTCATGGACATTGCGTTGTCCATCGGGCCGACAACTTCTCCAGGGCCTCGATGGCCCTGGAGAAGTTGCTCTCCGGCGCCAGCACCTCGGGTGTCCCGTGCGGCCTGCCCTGGTGTCCGGCTGCGCCGGCGGCCGTGCCGTCGCAGCCGCTCGGCCCGGCCGGGCCCGGTTGTGAAGGGCCGGTGTGTTTCCGGACTTTCCGGACCGCGCTACGCGCGCGCCCGCGGCCGGGGGCGTGGTGCTGCCCGGCGCGTACGGGCCCCGGCCCGGGAGCGTCGGCCTCGCGCCGGGGAGTGCCGCGCGGGGCCTGGGTCCAGGGCGCGGCAAGCGGCCCTGGGACCCGAGGCGGTCACCGCCGGGCCGACCACCCGGCGCGGCCGGACGGAGCGGTCAGCGGCCCCGGCCGCGCCCCTGGTCCTGGCCGGGCGGGTCGGTCCGCCTCGGCGCCGGGTGGGCGGTGGTGCCCTTGACCGGCTTGGTGCCCTTGGCGGTGCCGGGCGCGGGCGGCCGGCTGACGGTGGTCGAGCGCAGGTGTGCGGCCTTGGTGCGGCGGGCCTGGATCCGCTCGGCGTCCTCGGCCCGGTTCTGCTCCGGCGTTCGGCCGGCCCGGAGCCTGTCCTCGGCGGCCAGCGGTCGCAGGGCGGCGACGGCCTGGTCGAGCTGGCGCTCGGTGGAGATCGCGGCTTGCCGTGCGTTCTCCAGCCAGGCGACCGCCGCGCCGCGCTGCTGGGAGTCCTGGGCACGGGCCTGCGCGGCGAGGGCGGGCAGGTTCGAGGTCATCTTGATCAGCTCGGCGCCCGGGTCGGCGACACCGGGAGCCGCGGCCAGCGCGCCGTGCAGCGCGTCGGCGGCCTCCTGCTGGGCGGTGTCGCGCAGGGCCTCGGCGACCTTGGCACGACGGCCGGCCTCCTCGGCGAGCGCCGCCTCGGCCTCCTTCGTGGTGCCGACCACGGCCAGGACGAGCTTGGAGCGGCGGGACTTCTTGGCCGCCTCGCTCTCGGCCCGGCGCAGGCCCTGGGCGAGGGTCTGCTGCTCGGCGGCCAGCGCCCGGAACTCGGCGGCCCGGCGGTGCAGGTCGGCCGCCTCGCGCAGCGCCTGCAGCTGGCGCTCCAGCGCGGCGGTGCCCTCACCGCCCTCGCCGGTGACGGCGCGCTCCCAGCGGACGACGTCCTCGCGGCGGGCCGCCAGTTCGGCGAGCAGCTGCTGCGCGCGGCCGCGGGCGGCGGTGACGCGGGTGGCCAGCTGTTGGTCGTTCAGTTCGCCGGCGGGCCGCTCGGCCCAGGCCGGGGTGGCGGGCACGGCCTGGTGCTCGTCTTGGGCGGGCTGCTGCTGGGCGCGGGCGGTGTACTGCTCCAGCAGTCGGCGGGCCGGGTCGGCGGGCACCGGCCGGGGGGCGGGCTCGGTGTCGGCGATGGCGGCCGCCGCGTCGCGGTAGTGGGCCAGCAGCTGCGCGGCCGGATCCGGTGCCGGGGCGTCGGCCGCCTGCCGGGCCTGCCCCTGTCGGGTGGCTTGAGGTGCGGGAGGAACCGGGCCGGGCGCCGGAGCCGGAGCCGCGTCGCCGGGGGCGGGCGGGTCCTGGCGGGCCAGCACCGGCGAGAGTTTCGACCACGCCAGGTCCGGCGCGACCTCGCTGGCCTTCACGAAGACCGGCACGCCGCCGCGGGCCTGCCAGCCCGGCAGCGAGAAGCTGTAGCCGTTCATCCTGCCGGTGCTCGCCCGGTTCGCCTTGAAGAGCACGCCGAGCCCGGCGAGGTGCTGCTCGAAGACCTCCTCGCCCCGTCCGGCGGCGGCCTGCCGGGCCTCGCGGACCAGGCGGCGCACCTTCTCGCGCTCAGGCTCGACACCGCGGCGGCGGGCGGCGGCCAGCTCGGATCCGGACTGCACGCCGGGGCCGGCCTTGCGGAACCGGGAGCGCGCGGGGACCAGGCCGTGGGCGCGCTCGATCTGGTCGGCGACCCGCCGCGCCTTCGGCCGGTCCCACCGGTCGGTGACCAGCACGCCGTCCCAGTCGACCCGGGCGACGGTGAGGTGGACGTGGTCCTGGCCGTGCCGAACGGCGACCCAGTCGCAGTTGCCGAAGCCCATCCCCTCCACGAACTGCTTGGCGATCTCCGCCCACTGCCGGTCGGGCAGCACGCCGTCCTCGTCCGGGAGGCTGAGGCTGCACCGCCACACGGCCTTGCGGATCTCCGGCCGGTAGCCGAGGTGGTGGTCAATGGTCCTGGCCACCTGCTGCCAAGTGCCCGGGATGGTCGAGGCGACGATGCGCGGGTCCACGTGTTCGTCGTGTCGCCCGGGGCCGAAGTCGTAGGCGAGCCCGCCGTACGCCTTCCTGCCCTTGGTGATGTTGGCGATCACTGCTCGACGGCTCCGGCATCGAGGCCGGCGGCGACGTCGGCGTGCTCCTGGTCCTCGTCGTCGTCCTCGTCCATCGGCTTCATGCCGCGGATGGCCAGCGCGGCGTCGCCGACCTTTCGGATCGCCTCCTGCAGGTCCCGGTGCAGCTCGCTGTCGCGGTGGGTGTACATGACGAGCTGGTTGAGGTTGCTGCCGATCGCGGCCAGCTCCCGGTAGGCGGCGCGGTTGATCTCCGGCACGTGCGGGACGTCGCCGGGCACCCCGGGGTGGCCGCTCAGCGCCTCCTCGACGGTGGCACGGACCCAGGCCGCCCGCTCCTTGCGCTTCGTCTTGGCACGGGCGGCCTCCCACCGCTCCAGCTCCGAGTCGGACAGCCGCACCGCGATGTTGTGGGTGCGCTCGCCCGCCTCGGTGAGTCGTCCGCCGGCCATGGTCCTGCCTCGCTGTTCGTCGCTCGCGGGTGCCGCCGGACGCGCCCCTGGGCGCGGCTGCGGCACGGCGAGCGGCCCCTCGGGCCGCGCGCCGGACCGGCCCCCTCGGGGCCGGTCTCCCCCCGCCGAGGCCGCGCGTAGCGTCGGCCCGGGCGGGGGCCAGGTGCCCCAAGCGTAGCGCCGGGGCATACCTGGCTCCTGCTGCCGGGCGGGACTGGGCGGCCAACGCCCTGGCCTGCTCGGCAGCAGGCGGCACCCGCTGCGCTGGGCCTTTCAAGGGCACCATCATGCCGGAGCCGCCAAGGCTCCGGCGCCGGCGCTTGCGTCGGCGAGAGCGGCCACCCGGGCCCGCCTCCGCTGACGGCGCGAGGTCCCCGGGCGGCGGCGAACCGGTCGTGCGGTCAGCGCCGGCGCTTGCGGTCGGCGCGCTCCTGGCGGCGCCGCTCGGCCCGGCTCGACCCCTGCCCGGCCGTCGCGGCGGGCACTGCGGGAACCGGCTCCGGCATCGGAAACAGCGCGCGGACGACGTCGGCGAGCGTGCCCGCCAGCAGCGCGACGTCCGGGTCGGCGGACCAGACCGACGGCCGCCGCAGGACGTCGACCAGCAGCGGCTGGACCAGCGCCGTCCACTCCCTCGCCGAGGCAGGCCGGGCCGGTCGAGAGTGCTCGGCCCGCGGCTGCAGCGTGACGGTCCGCTCGACCGTGACCACCCGCTCGACCACCTCGCGCACCGCCTGCGTGCGCACCAGCCCGGCCGCGACGTCGGCCTCCAGGCGGTCCAGCACCGTCCGCAGTTCCCAGTGCCGGGTGCGGTGCGCGTCCGAGCAGAACTTCCCCGGGCGCCCGGTGCCGGCGTACTTCACCGGCTGGCCGCACCACCCGCAGTCGCGCTGCACCAGGCGCTCGCGCACCACCGACTTCTCCGTCGTCCGCACCACGTCCGCCCTCGGCGGAAGCTCCTGGTCAGGCTGTTCTTTCGTCACAGACGAAACCCTAGGCCAGGTAATGCACATGGTGTGGCGGCGTGGAAGGTGTCGGTGGAAGCGGGTGCGGTGGCGCGGGGCTGGAGGGAGGCGGTGAGTGCGGGTCGGGGGGTGTGCTGCGGAAGGGCGGAGGGGTGGTCGAGGGGTGCGGGCGGTGGTGGACGTGGCGGTGGGCGGGGTGAGCGGCGGCGGGGCTGGGTGCGGTAGGGAGTGGTGGGTGCGGTGGGTGATGGGGTGCGGAGCGCGGGGGGACGACGGGGAGGGCGGATTATCTAGCGAGATTGCGCGAGAGAGGCGGGGAGATAGAGCGAGCCCCTTGGCCTGGGGCCAAGGGGCTCGGGTGCCGGCGGTCGGCGGGTCAGCTGTCGGCGGTGCCCTCACCGCGCAGCGCGCGCAGCTCGGCGAGGATGGCCTGCTGGCCTTCCTGGAGCGCGGCCTGGCCGACGGCGAGGCCCCCGATCGCGTTCGCCATCGTCTCGACGGCCCGCTGGAGCGCGGCCAGTCCCTCGCCCTGCTCGCGCTGGGTGTCGCGCAGCGCGGTCAGCAGCTGGTTGTTGGCGCGGCCGACCGCGCGGACCTCGGCGGCGTCGCGGTCGGCGAGCGCGGCGAGGGTGTGCGCACTGCCGGCCTGCTCGCGCACCCGCTCCATCTCGGCCTCCAGGGCCTCGACGCGGTGGCGCAGCTCCTCGATCCCGTCGCTGTCGTTCATGTGCTCCATGGTGCCCTCTCCTCAGTTCGCCCAGCGGGTGAGGGCGGCGTCGGTGGCGCTGGAGGCGGTCTTGGTGATCAGGCGGCCGGTCCACCGGTCGTACGCCTCGGCCGCGGCGCCGGAGAGCCGCACCGTGCTGCCCTCGGCGGGGGTGCCGATCGCCTGCAGCAGCAGCGCGGCGTCGGGGTCCTCGCCGGGGTCGAGCATCTCCAGCGCGGTCTGCAGGTCGGCGACCAGGTCCTCGCCCTCGTACCGGCGCGTGCTCGGGGAGACGCCGTTGCCGCGCTGGTCGGTGAGGCGGTCGGCCGCGTCCCACAGGATCTGGGCGAGGTCGCCGTGGTCGGCGGGCCGGCCTGGGGCCAGGGCCCGGCGCAGGTGCTCCAGCAGGCTGGCCATCACCTGCAGGTCGGCGCGGGCCACTCGCATCGGGTAGAGCGAGGCGCGCTGGTAGCCGGCGCCGGTCTCCAGCGAGTAGGCGCCGGGAACGCCCTCGCGCTCGTCCTCGCCGAACAGCAGCAGCCGCGGGCGCCGGTCGAGGATCCGGTCCCACGCGGCGGTGACCGCCGGGACGTCGAGGGTGGCGGGCAGCCGCCAGTCCTCCTCGTCGGGGCCCAGGCCCTCGGCGGGCTGGAGCCAGGCGATCAGCGGGTCGTCCACGGTGTTGAGCACCGCGAGGACCTCGGGGATGTCGGGCAGCAGGGCGAGTACGGTCTCGCCGGCGGGGGTGTCGCTCACGGGTTGGTCTCCCTGGGAAACGGGCCGGGGGCCGCGCGGTGGCGGGCCCCCGGGTTCATGGTGTCGTACGGGTCGGACGGCGCGGGCCGGTTCAGACGAGGTCGCCGGGACCGGCGACCAGGTCGCCGAAGTCGTGGTCGCCGGTGGCGGCCTGGGCGGCGCGGCGACGGACGACGACGTCCGTGGAGCAGACCGTCCCGGTGGCCGGGTCGGTCTGGGTGAGCGTCAGCCACCGGTCGTACTCGCCGACCGCCATCTGCGGGTCCGGCGTCCACACGAGCCCGGCCGCGTCCTGGCAGTGCTCGCGCAGCCACGCCTCCGCGGCCCCTCGGGCGGTCACCTCGTCCTGGCAGCAGGCGAGCAGCCGCGACGTGAACGTGGCGGAGTCGTACACCGCCTCCCACTGCCCGGCCTGTGCGGTGCCGGCGGTGTTCTCCAGCGCGGCGAGCAGCTGCTGGGCGCGCTCGACGTGGTCGCCGCCGACGCTGTCCTCCAGGACGTCGTGCGCGACCTTGAGCAGGTCGGCGGCCCGCTCGGCCCGGTCGTCATCGGTGTCGGCGAGGGAGACCGAGATCGTGTCGAGGACGTCGGCCAGCTCCTGGACGACACTGCGCCGGCCCTGGCCGTGCGGGGCCCACAGCACCCGCAGGACCGCGAGGTGCGCGGCGGGGTCGGCGGTGCGGGTGGCGAGCGCCAGCAGGCGCTGCAGGCCGGTGTGGACCTGGTCGAAGGCGAAGGCGATCTGCTCGGCCTCGGTCGGCTCGGAGTAGGTCACTGGGGGTTCCCTTCGGGATTCGTGCTGGTGGAGTGGCTAGCTGGCTAGTTGGCTCGCTGGCCAGCCGATTGGGCGGCTGGCCAGCGAGCCGGGTGGGGTGTGGGTCAGAGGGTGTCGCCGAGGTCCATGGCCAGGTCGTTGGCGATGTCGTACAGGTACTTGAGCGACTGCTCGGCCTGGCGCAGCAGCGCCGGCCGGTCCTCCTCGTCGGCCTCCAGGGCAGCGGCCAGGATGCTGACCGCGGGCTCCAGCTCCTCGGCCTCGTTCCAGCGGTGGCACAGCTCCAGGAAGGAGATCGACTCGCGGAGCAGGTCGACCAGGACGTTGGGCTCGGCCGTGGCCGGGTGGGCGGTGGCGGGGGCGTTCTCGTGGCGGGAGGCGATGTAGGCGAGGTACTCGCCGTGGTCGGCGGCCAGGGTGGCGAAGGTGACGGTCTTCTTGGCGGTCTTGGCGGGCATCTGCCGGTTCTCCTTCGGGTGGCTTGCTGGCTAGCTGACTAGCTGGCTTGTTGGCGGGGTCCGGTGCGGGGCGGTCAGACGGCGGCGATGATCAGGGCCGCGACGAACAGGAAGAGGACGTGGAACGACTGGTCGAGGGCGTAGGCGCCGGTGCCCAGGGTCGGGGCGTACAGGCCCTTAGCGTCGACCGGGTGGTGCTGGTGCGCCGGGGTGCCCAGGCTCATGAACTCGCTCTTGTTGGTGACCCGGGCCAGGCGGGCCAGGGTGACGCGGCGGTCCGCCCACCAGTGGGTGCCGGCGTCGACCGCGAACCCGAGGACCAGGCCGAGGGCGGAGAGGTGGAGACCGAGCGCCAGGACGGCGCCGACCAGCAGGACGGCCTTGGTGGCGGTCAGGCCGAGCACGTGGCGGGTGCAGGCCCAGCGGCCCTTGCTGCCCTTGAGGCCCTTGTCCGCGGCCTGGCAGGACGACTGCACCCAGTGGTCTCCCACCTGGTGCCCGGCGTACAGGGCGGCGAAGGTGGCGGCGAACGTAGCGGCGGTGGTGGCGTCCACGGTGATTCCCTCCGAGTTATCTAGCGAGATTGCGCGCGAGTCCGGGCGGACCGGCTACTGCTGGTCGAGGTGGGCGAGGGCCCGGGCCAGCAGCGGGCGGTGGGCGGCGTACAGGGTGCGGCCGGCCGCGCCGATCGCGGCGTCGAGCTGGTCGAGGGAGCCGAACGGCCACCAGTTCGCGTCGGTGGCGTCGTCGGCGGCCACCGCCGTGACCTCGGCGGGCAGCTGGAACAGCGCGCTGGTGCTGCTGACCCAGGCGTGGTCCGTCGCCCGCCAGTCGTCCACGACGTCCTTTCCGAGGATCACCGGGTGGTGGTCGGCGAGGTCGATGCCGGTCTCCTCGCGCAGCTCGCGGACCAGCGTCTGCGGGGCGTTCTCGCCCGGGTCGGTCATGCCGCCCGAGATGGCCTCCACGCCGATGTCGCTGCGGGTGATCAGCAGCACCCGGCGCTGGTCGCCGTAGCCGGCCACGACGATCGGGTCGGCTGCGCTGTTCTCACCCCACTTGCCGAGGTTCCGGCCGGTGGAGCCCGTGCGGCCGAGCGGGTGCAGCGGCCAGCCGCGCTCGTCCAGCTCGAACGGCACGAGCGCGGCGGCCTGGCGCTGCTGCCAGTCGCGGACGTCGGCCGGGGTGGCCGCGGCCTCGGCCCAGCCGGGCACCTGCTGGGCCAGGGCCTCCGGCCGCAGCTCGGGCGGCGTCATGTCGACCGGCCGGTACTCCGGCCAGGTGGCCGACCAGCTGCGCAGCTCGGCGGGGACGGTGCTGGCCAGGTGGGCGCCGAGGACGGCGCGGCCGAGGTCGGTGATGAGGACCGGGTGGCCGGGCTCGGTGGCGTCGGGCTCGCCGAGCACGACCAGGTCGTCCTTGAGCAGGCGCTCCAGGGCCGGGCGGCTGACGCCGGAGCCGGGCTTGTCCGGGGTCTTGTAGACCCGGACGGTCCGCTCGGTGAACTGCTGCAGGTAGTTGCGGCCCGTCGAGTTGGTGGCGGGGAGGTTGGTCGGCATCTGGGTTTCTCCTGGTCAGATGTAGGGGGTGATGGCGTCGCGGATGGAGCTGGCGACGCCGGAGAGGTTGTCGGTCTGCAGGCGGACGTCGAAGTCGTACGGGTCGCCGCCCTCGGCCTCGTGCTCGGCCCACACCGCGTCGGCGGCGGCGTCGAAGACGGAGGCGAAGGCGTCGGCCAGGCCGCCGTCCTTCACCGCCTCCACGACGTCGGCCTGGTCGGCGCCGCCGCGCCTCACGGCGTCGGCGAGCAGCAGCAGGGCCGCCCGGGCGGCGGGGATCAGGTGGGCGAGGTCGCCGCCGAGGCCGGCGGTGTCGGCGTCGGTCTGGCTCGGGACGACGGTTCCGCTGATCACACGGTCCGGGAGGCTCTGCTGCTGGTCCATCGGTGGCTCTCCTTGGTGGCGGTTCGGGTCAGCGGTGGACGACGGGCTTGTCGAGGTCGCGGTCCTCGACCACGGCGGTGACGCCGAGGACGGCGAGCGCGGCCTGCAGGTCGCGGGCGAAGCTGGCCGCCCGGTGGCGGCCGCCGGCGCACCCGGAGGCGACCTGCACCGGGTAGCCGCTCGCCGAGGGCCCGGCCTGGTAGGCGAGGACGGCGGCCGCGATGGCGGCGACCAGCTGCGGGATGCCCGGGGTCGAGCGGACCGCCTCGCGGACCTCCTCGTCGTGGGCGGTGAGGTAGCGCAGCTCCGGGGTGACGTGCGGGTCCTTGAAGTGGCGGCGCAGGTCGACGGTGATGTCCGCCATCGGGGCGTCGCCGTGCAGGTAGCCGAACGAGGTGATCAGGACGGACTCGCTGGCGGTCATGTCCGCTGCTTCCTTCCGTTGGGTTCGGGGGCCGTTCCCCCGATGACTCCAGTATGCAGACTTTGAGTATGCATGTCTAGTGGATGCATTCTGCCGGTCTGCATTTTGGCTAGCTGGCTTGCTGGCCAGTGGGCTCGCCCACCGGCCAGGTGCTTCGGATACAGGGGAGGGCCCGCTCGCAGCGGGCCCTCCGGTCAGCTGGTGGCGCGGTGCCTGGCCGTCTGCTTGGCGACGTGGTCGCGGGTGTAGCCGGTGGCGGCGGCGGCGTCCGACTGGAGGATCTGGCCGTCGGTGATCAGGGCGTCGATCGCCTGCCACATCTCCTCGTCGGCCTGGGCCTTCGCCAGGTCTGCCGCTGCGTGCGCCTCGTCCCGCGCCTTCTTCAACTCCTCGATCCGACTGCGGCCGGCCTCTCTGGTCTTCGGGTCGGGGCGTGCCATGTCTTGCTCCTCTGCTGCGTGGGGACTACGGGTCTGCATGCCGTCTGGATGCAGACTCGCAGTCTGCCTTACGCGGCGGTCAGCGTCGGCGGACGTCGCCGCTGCTGGTCCGGGTGCTCAGCTGGAGGTGGTCGGCCCCGGTCACCCTGATGTCGCCGGAGGAGGTGCGGATGTCCAGGGGGCCGTTGGAGCGCGGCATCGCGCGGAAGGTCACGTCGCCGGAGGAGGCGTGGATGCGGGCAAGGGTGCCCTCGTAGGCGCCGATCCGGACGTCCCCGGAGGAGGTCTTCACCTGGAGGCTGTCGCCCACCCGCCCGACCGTGACGTCTCCGCTGCTGGTCTCCACCGCAAGGATCTCGACGGACTCCGCCTGGATGTCACCGCTGCTGGAGTCGACCGCGAGGCCGAGCATGGCGCCGCGGGCCTCCAGGTCTGCCGAGCTGGTGCGGAACGCCATGGCGCCGTGCGGGGGCAGGACGATGTCCGCGACCACCGGGCTGATGATCTGGCCGCTGCCGCCGCCGAAGGTGACCCGGCCGCCGGCGCCGATCGTCATGCCGACCACCGTGGTGCCCGCAGCGACGGTGCCGAAGTTCTGGATCACCGTGACGCCCCGGCCGCCGGTGAAGGACATCGTGGTGCCGGGGCTGCGGGGGACGGTCACGGTCAGGGTGTCTCCCTCCTCGCGCCACCGAACGCCCCGGACCGCGTCGGCGGCGGCGCCCTGGTCGTCGTCGGTGTGGATCGTGATCGTCGGGACGACGGCGTCGGGCCTGACCGTGACGCGGGCCAGGCCCTCCGGCAGGTCGAGGTTCAGGTGCTGGGCGCGGGTGGCG
Organism: Kitasatospora sp. NPDC086801; assembly: GCF_044745805.1. Taxonomy (NCBI): domain Bacteria; kingdom Bacillati; phylum Actinomycetota; class Actinomycetes; order Kitasatosporales; family Streptomycetaceae; genus Kitasatospora; species Kitasatospora sp. NPDC086801. The sequence goes on along the minus strand of NZ_JBIVAX010000062.1, from coordinate 15,726 downwards.
GTGGCGGTCTGGCTGGTGCTCATGGCAGCGATCTCCTCTGCTCCGGGGGCTGTCCCCCCGATGACTCCAGTATGCAGACTCTTGATATGCATGTCCAGCATATGCATTTTCTGAGTCTGCCTGTTGGCTTGTCTGCTTGCTGGCTTGCTGGCTAACCCGCAGGTGAGCGGGTGGCGGGCCGGGTGGGGCGCCTGTCGGGAGGGGTGTAGAGCGGACGGGCGCGTTCGCGCCCGGCACCCCCGGCTGACCGTCTTGGCGGGCCGCGCGTTCACCGTCGCCGCCCGCTCGGCCCCGGGGGGCCTCCCGGCCGGCGCCGGGCGCGGCCCGCCGCCTGCCGCCCCTCACCCGCACCCCCGTGCCCACCACCGCCAGGCCGAGCGGCACGGCCGCCGCGGACTGCGGCCACCAACGTTGGTGGGCGGGTGCCGGGTGCGCTCACCAACGTTGGTGGGCCGCCCTGGGGAGGCCGGCACCAAGGTTGGCGGGCCTGCTCGTCAGCTAGCCAGCTTGCCAGCAAGCCGCGCGAGGGGCCGTGCCGGGCCCGGGGGCAGCCCGTGCGGCGAGGGGGATCGCTGTCCGGGCCCGTGGAGCCCTGACGCCCGCCGGGGCCCGCAGACGGGCGTGCGGCGGCTCGGCGTGCGGGGTCCTGATGTGGCTCCCGATGTGGCTCCTGCTGTAGCTCCTGGTGCGGCTCCTGATGTCGGCACCCCCGCTCGGGCGAGGGCCTGGCATCGGTGCAGGTCAGGCCGCCTTCCAAGGTCGGCGGAAATTCCGACGTCCCTGGTGTGGTCCGGCTGGTGGTGGTTGGGCGTGGGCTGACCGGGGACCGCGGGCCTGCGGCGCTGGCTCGGCTGCGCAGGCCGGAAGCGCGCTCGGCCAGGCGGCCGGTGCTCCGTCCTGCCGGGCTGGGGAGCCACCCGAAGCGGGGGGAGGTCGCCTGGCTGGCCCGCCGTCGCCGTCGTCCGGTCGGGGCCGGTCCACCGGGTGCCACTGTGTCGGCGTCCGGTGGACCGGCCCCCGGTGTTCGTGGCGTCCTTTCAAAGAACCGGGTGTAAAGAACCCTCCCTCCCGGGCCGGGAGGGAGGGCGGGACCTCGGGCACAGCGGCTACGGCAGGCCGACCGCCTCGATGACGGCGGCGGCCAGGCCGTCGAGCGTGCTCGACACCGCGGGCTGGCCGGGGCGGGCGAGCCGGGTCTGCTCGACCACGTCCAGGCGGCGCGGGTAGAGCGGGTGGGCGCCGACCGCGATCCGCCGGCGGGGGTTGTCGAGCGCGGCGCCCAGCTCCAGCAGCGCGATCGGCTGGACGGTCTCGGCGGCGAACCAGAACGCGGTGACCACCTGCTCCAGGTGGAGGTGGTGGTGCTCCCAGGCGATCTGCTCCGGGGCCGCGGCCGGGTCGTGGATCGGGAAGTCCGTCCGGCGGGGGTTGAGCACCACCAGGCCCTCGGCGAGCAGCTGCTCGGCGAGCCCGGCCTGCCAGTCGGTGCAGCCGGTGATGCCGCCGGCGAGGAACACGGCGGGCGGGTCGCCGGCGGCCGGGCGGTAGTAGTCGGGGGCCTCGAAGTAGCGGGTGCGGGCGGTCGTCGTCATGACCGGATGATGCGCGCCGGGTCCCGCCGGTACGCCCGTTTCCCGTTGCCTCTGCGCTGGGGGTTAGGGGGAGAAGGAACTGAACCAGGTACTGAAAGGGGTTCCCGTGCGGGAACCTGCTGGGTTCCCGCACGGGAACCCTTCGGGCCCCGCTGGACGGGTTCCCGGTCGGGAACCCGTCCGCCTCCCTTTCGTCACGACGGAACCATGGTCAGAGCATCTGCAAGAGGTGTCTGGTCCTGGCTGTCAGTGGGCGGGCTGGCCGTCCTCGCCCGGGCTTGCCTGGCCTGCGGTCGCGGCGGTGCTGGGTCCGGTCCACCGGCGGATCGGCAGTCCCAGCGCCTTGGCGTACTCCAGCTCACGGCTGGTGGACTCTCCGACGTACCCGGCCTCGTCGGTCACGAGCAGCACTTCGTCCGCCATGCGGATCTTGGCGCGGTGCAGAGCGTCCAGCCGCTGCTTGAGCGCGTCGGCGCCGACGGGGTCCTCCCACAGCTGGTGCGGTCGCTTCATGTCGCAGCCGGGCGCGAGCACGATCCGCCCGGCCGCGGTCTCGTGCAGGTTGGCCTCCTGCATCTGCTCCCAGAACTTGGTGGAGCCGCAGATCACCACGACCGGGGGCTTGGGCTCATCCATGCCGGTTCTCCTTCGGGGCGGCGGTGGGGAGCTGGGCGAGCGGCGAGCGGCGGCCGGGCCCGGTGGCGCGGACGGCGGCCCAGTCGATGCGGGGGCTGCGCTGGAGTCGGTCGAGGTCGGCCTGCCGGTAGAGCGGGACGAGGATGCCGCGGTGGTAGGAGGAGGCGACCTCCTCGGCCGGGACGAGCAGGCCGGCGCGGATAAGGTGGCCGACGTCGCTGTCGCGTACGCCGAGCAGGCCGGGCAGGTCGTCGCGCTGGTGGAGTCGGCCGGCGCGGGAGGCGGCCAGCACGGTGCGGCGGGTGATGCCGCGCTGGAGGGTGAGCCCGCAGTAGAGCGTGTGGTCCTTGTAGGCGCCCTGGATGGGCAGGTGGCCGCGGCGGGCGAGTTCGGCGGCGGTGCCGGAGGCCAGCTCGACGCCGAGCTTCTCGGCGAGGTAGTCCTCGGCGCGGCGGGCGCCGACGTCGGGCAGGTCGCCGACGGCGGCGAGGACGGCGTCGGCCTGGGCGGCCAGGTCCTCGACCACGGCCGCGCTCCAGCGGCCGGTGGCCGGGTCCGGGTCGGGGATCAGGCCGATGCGGCGGGCCCGCTCGCGCTGCCACTCGGTCAGGCCGACGCGGTCGGCGAGCTGGCGGGGCCCGTAGGTGCGGGCGGCCGTGGTGGTGGGCGTCTTCGTCACGGTGGTCAGAACTCCCTCGGTTCGGGGGCGGTGTTGCGGCTGGTCGTCCGGTCGCCGAACGGCGGCTCGGTGGAGTACTGGTCGGCGGGGATCCGCCACAGCCGGAGCATCGCCTCGGCCACCGTGTCGCCCTCGCCGGTCCCGACGTGGGTGCCGTCTGGGTCGGCGGCGGTGGCGATGTAGCGGGCGGGCTCGGGCTCGTTGAAGGAGCCGTCCTCGAAGGTGAAGCCCTCCACCCCGGGGTCGAAGCTCAGGGTGACGGTGCCGCCGTCCTGCAGCAGCTGGTCGAGGTCGACGCGTTCGGCGACGGGCGGGTGGCCGCCCTGCGGGTCGGCGCCCAGCGGACGGGCGACGAGGAAGGAGGCCGAGATCACGGCCGCGACCGGCCGCCGGTGGCGGGTGAGGATCTGCGGGTAGCCCTTCTGCCAGTCGCCGGCGGCGGCGACCAGGTCGCCGAGGCGGTCGCGGGCGTCGGACAGCGGCCACAGCGGGCAGCGGTCGCGCTCGTCCTGCGGGATGGGGACCTTGTCCAGCGGGACCAGCGCCGCCCACCGCAGGTGGCCGGCCTCCGGCCCGGTGTCCAGGGTCAGGAGAGTTGGGGTGCCCTGCTCGGCGGCCGCGACCAGCGCGCCCCAGCGGGGGCGGGCCTTCTCCACCCCGAGCGGCTCACCCAGCTCGGCGGCCAGGTCCGCGTACCAGGGCGGCATCGGCCGCTTGTTCTTCTCGTCATCCATACCTGAATCCTAAGCCCCCTTACAGGGTTTCCGTAAGGGGGCTTAGGGAATTTTTGTGAAGCGGCTTACAAGTCGGGGGTGCGGAGGCCGGAGATCCCCGCCCAGCCGGGCGCGGGATCCACCGCACGGGTGACAGCCGGCCCGAAGGAGGGTGCGGGCCTGGCGGGTTATCTCGCATGATTACGCGATGGGAGTGCCGACGGTGCAGTACACGGTGGCGGTGGCGGAGGAGCGGCTGATGCTGCTCGACCGGGTGGCGAAGATGGCCGCCCGGCAGGAGCGGGACTGGCTGGCCGAGCAGCGCAGGGAGCATCTGGGGCTGCGGGCCTCGAAGCTGGCGGCCGCGCGGCGGGCCACCCGGGAGCTGCTGGCGAGCAAGCGGGAGTCGGGCGAGCTGGCGGGCAGCCGGGACTGGCTGCTGGTGCCCGGGGTGCGCGCGCAGCTGGCCGCGCGGGGCTGGGATCAGAGGAAGTTCAAGCCGATCCCGGCCGGGGCGCTGGCGGCCGGCCGCCGCTGGGGAACCGACCCGGGCCGGTACAGCGGCCAGCACGACGAGGGGGAGACCAAGTTCCTCGCCCGGCTCGGGCTGCGGCTGCCGCACGACCTCGGCGAGCGGCTCGCGCGCGCCGTGTACTGGCACAACGCGAAGATCGAGGCTCAGCTGCAGCAGTGGGCGGACCGGTGGGGCGACGGCCCCGAGGTGATCCTGCAGCAGTCGGTGCGCGAGCACGGCGGGGTGACCATGCTGGCCGCCCTCGGCGCCGCGTTCGCCCCAACGCCGAGCGAGGGCGAGCTGGCCGCACGGACCAAGCTGCGCAAGGAGGTCGTGACCACCGGAGACCTGATCCGCGCCGCCCTCGACCAGGCGCTGACCGAGGCCCCGAAGCGGGCGCGACTGGAGTTGAGCCGGCTGACCCGGGCCGCCCAGGCCGCCGAGCGCGACGCCGCCCACGCCGAGCGGCGCCGGGACGAGGCCAAGCAGGCCCAGGAGCAGGCCGAGGCCGAGCACAAGGACGAGACCGCCGCCAAGGCCGCGGACGAGGCCGTGCGCTGGAACACCCAGGCCGTCATGTCCCGGCTCGAAGGCGAGCGGCTCGCCGCCCAGGCCGCCGACGTCGCCGACCTGATCGAGCAGCTGGGCACGCCGCCGAAAACCGCGGTGCCCGAGCAGCTCGCCTTCCCCGAAGACTGACCGGCCGGAGGCCCGGAGCACCGGGCCGGGCCCCCGGCCGGGGCCGTGCAATCTTGCTAGATAGCCCAAGGAATCGGGCCGGGAAAGCCCGGCCGGTCGGCAAGCTCGCTTGCTGGCTAGCCGGGCTTTGTGCAGGTCAGGTGTCCTGCGGGGTGTTGCGGTCGATCCAGTCCTGGAGGGCTTGGAGCGCGGCGGCGTCCGGATCGGTCTGCGCGGCTGCACAGGCCGCCTCGAACCGGCGGGCCAGGGCCTTCGGCAGGCGCAGGCTGGCAGGCTGCTCGACCCAGGCGCGGACGGCCTGCTCCAGGGCGTCCTGCATCTCGACCTCGCGGTCGACGCAGGCTCCCTTGAACCGGCGGTGCAGGCCCTTGGCCAGGTAGCTGCCGAACGGCTTGCGGGTGTCGTCGGTCTCCTTCGGCGGCCCGGCCGCCGGCGCGGGTGCGGGGCGGCGGCCGGCGGAGGCCCGGGCCGCCTTCTTCGCAGCCGGGCCGGTGCCGGGCGGAGCGGCCGGGTCGATCCCGGCGTCGCCGGCCTTCTGCAGCCCGCCGCCGGTGCCCGGCTTGCTGGTCGCCGCGATGGCGTCCTTGAGCATCTTGCTCACGCCGCCTCCAGTCCTCGGTCGAGCAGCTCGCCGTACGCGGATTCGAGCTTGCGGGCGTAGCGGCCGGTGGCCGCGGTGATCGGCGCGCAGGCCGTGCGGCACTCCTCGCGCACCGCGTGGCTGTGGAGCTGGGTAGCCAGCAGGTGGTCGGCGAAGTCCGTGGTGATCCGCTCCTCCCAGTGCTTGTGGACCTCCCGGTACTCGCTCTCCCTGGGCACGATCGACCGGTACACGCCGGCGACCCGCAGGCCCGGGTTGGGGCCGCCGGGCGCGTTCTGGAACTTGATGGTCTGCAGGGCGTCGACCGCGCCGTCGTGGCCGTCAGCGGTCAGCGTTGCCGGGATGAAGACCTGGTGCGCCGCGAGCAGGCCGGTGGCGGCGAGCTTGCCTCCGGGCCGCGGCGGCAGGTCGAGGACCAGGAGGTCGACGCCCAGGCGCTCAAGGCCGGCGACCGCGCGGGCCAGGCGCGGCTCGAACATCACCGCGTCGGTCTCCCGACGGCCCAGCGCCCGCTCCGCGGGCAGCACGAGCGCGTTCTCCGGCCAGTGCGGACCGGCGGGCACGAGGACCTGGTCCACGAGCTCGGCCGGGTCGCCGGGCGGCTCCTCCGCCTCCGGGTCCACGTACAACAGGTCGTTCAGGCTGAACGCGGGGTCCTTGACCCCCAGCTCCTTCGTCAGGGTGAACCGGGGATCCAGGTCGCCGCCCGCGACCACCAAGCCCCGCTTGGCCGCGACCGCGATCACGCCCGCCGACGTCGAGGTCTTCCCCACACCCCCCTTGCCGCTGAAGAACGCGAACACGATGGTCACCGCTGGACTCCCTCCACCGACCTACCCGACGGCTCGCCAGCATGCCAGCTAGCCACCTAGCCCAGGTGCCGCATCGCCGAGTCCAGGCCCCGAAGAGGTAAGCCCGACAGCGCCCCCCGCAGCGGCGAATCCGCGACACCGCCCCGCCCACCGCCCGCCGCGGGCCGGCCGACTCCGGCCCCGCCGCCGCCCGCCCCGCTTCCGGCCGCCGGAAAGAGGGTCAGTGCGGCATCTGCCCTACCGCAGAGAGCAACCCGGGGCGGGGGATCGCCTGCGATGGCTGGTCTGGTCCCCCGGGTGACCCACCGTTGATCACGTTGTGTAGAAGATCGGGGCGGGGGCCGAGTGACGCAGTGACGCAGTGACGCACTTTTCCCCTACACCTCTGCCTCTCTCTCCTCTTCTCCATTCTTCAACAGAGGAGAGGGGGCAAAGTGCGTCACTGCGTCACTCAAAATCACCACAAAGCGGACACGCAGCAGGTAGGAGGTAGTGACGCACTCAGTGACGCACTCGGAAAAGTGCGTCACTAGTGACGCACTCGGGGGGCCTGAGTGACGCACTTTCCGGAGTGCGTCACTGAGTGCGTCACTGAGAGCGTCACTAGTGCGTCACTGACGGAGAGTGATCGTCACCGGCTGCCGGTAGCCTGACGTCCCGTCAGGGCGGTGTCCGGCGGCGAGGAGGGCCCAGTGGGCGGCTTCACCCAGTGGTTGCGGCAGTTTCGGCAGGTCAACGGCGCGATCGGCGATCTGGCGCGGGATGTGGCCCGGGATCCCGAGTGGCCCGAGGACGGGGACCTCGACGTCTACCGCGAGCACCTGCAGGACGTCGCCGGCCTTGACGACGACGCGCCGGCGATGCTGGCGCTGGAGTCGGCGTGGGAGACCTGGCTCCAGCACCGCTGATCTGGGTCCGGACATGCCGAAGGCCCGCGGGTGCCGGGGCACGGGCGGGTTCGGCGGAGGCGCTGTTCGCTACTCCAGCGGCGGGCGGTAGCCGGCGGGCGGCTGCTGGCCGGTGAAGCTCTGGTCGGTGACGGTCGGGATGGTGTGGCCGGTGGCGGCCTGGTCGGTGAACTGGTCCAGCGGCGGCTGGTGGTGGGGGGTCGGCTGCTGGCCGGTGCCGGGCTGGCCGCTGGCGGTGCGCGGGATGTAGCGGAGCTTGATGACGCGGCCGCCGGGGCCGGTCCTGATGCGGGTGACGTCCAGGCCGAGCTTGTCGAGGTCGGACGCGACGCGGTTGATCTTCCCGGACAGGACGCCGGCGGTGCGCGGCCAGCCCTCGGGGATCATCCCGGGGATCATCCCGGTCAGCTTCTCCAGCAGCTCGGCGGCCGGGCCCTCCCACTCGTGGACGCCGGTGGCCGGGTCGGGGGTCTCGGCCTTGATGAACTGCAGGAGCCTGGTGGCGACCGTGTTGGACTCCACCACCTCCTCGGCCAGCTCGACCCGCTCGTTGAGGTAGTCCTGCAGGATGCTGCTGGTGTGCCCGCTGACCTTGTCGAGCGAGGCCATGATCAGGCCGTAGTCGGCCATGCGGGGCAGGGGGATCTCCCCGCGGGTGGCCTGCTCGCGGATCTCCGGCAGCGCGCCGAGGACCTTGCAGATCAGGTTCAGCAGCGCGCCGAGGATCCGGGGCTGGGCCTCGTCGTACGCCTCCCACAGCTCGGTCTCGGTGCGGCGGCGGGTGATCCGGTGCAGGCTCACCGGGATCATGCGGTCGGCGAGGTCGCCGCGCAGGGCGCCGACGTCGATGCCGTTGACGATCAGCACCCGGCGGAACTCCTGGACGGTGACGTCGGAGTCCGAGTACAGGGTGCGCTTGAGGTGGGCGTCGCCGGTCGCGGCCCGGCACATCGCGTCGGAGAGCCACTCCGGGATCCGGCTCAGGTTGTCCAGGCCGACGACCCAGGAGCCGACCGCCGCGGTCGACCAGTCGTCCAGCTCCTTCGGCGCCGAGCGGGCCGGCGCACCGCTCGGGTCGAGCAGCTTGACCAGCATCTTCGTCGCGGTGCTCTTGGCGGTGCCCTGCTCGCCGGAGAGGAACACGATCGGGTGCGGGATGTTGGGAATCATGCCGGTGACCAGCCAGGACACCAGCAGCGGCCACGACTCGTCGGTGACGTTCAGCAGCGTGCGCAGCTCGCCCAGCGAGCCGCCCTGGGTCGGGATCGGCAGCGGCTGGGTGAGCTGGGAGCGGCGGAAGCGCGGGTGCTTGTCGGAGGCGGCCTCCACCCGCCAGCCGTGCCGGGTGACGATGACGACCTGGCCGTCCGTGCGGCCGAGGTCGATGGCGAAGCCGTCCTCGGGGCGCTTGCCGAGCGGGGCGACCCGCAGGTGCAGATCGACCGGGTCGCTGGCCTGGGCCATGCCGTCGATCGTGGTCATCGCGTCCGCCAGGCCGGAGTTGCTGGCGGCCTTGCCGTTGATCTCGTAGTAGATCCGGGCCAGCTCGGAGCGCAGCGAGATCCGCCCGCCGCGCGTGAGCCGGGCGATCCGGGGACCGTAGCCGGGGCGCGGGAGAGCGAACGTCTCGCCGGCCTCGCCGTTGCCGAACTCGTAGCGGGCCACGGCCATGCGGATCAGCTGGTCCGCCTGGCTCTCCTGCCGCCCGCCGCGCGAGGACGACTCCGCCGAGGCCCGCCGGGCCCGCTCGGCGTCGGCAGCCTCGGCGGCCTTGCGCTCCTGGAAGGCCCGGAACTCGAAGACCTCGGCCTCGGTGGCGTTCTCCAGCCACTGCTCGGCCTCGGACTTCTTCTTCCGCTCCCGCTTGAACGCCTCGAAGACGTCCGCCGGCACCTCCGTGGGCACCTGCGACTGCACGGGGATCTCCACGTCGGTGCTCATGCCGCACCGCCCGCGCGGGCCTGGCGTGCCCGGACGTCCATGAAGCGGGGGCGGCCGATCCCGGCCTGCAGCCCGCGGGTGACGGTCCGCTGGATCTCGCCGACGTAGCCGCGCGGGTTCTGCGTGCTGCAGATCCCGGCGGCCTCGGCGACGGCGACCAGCTCGCGCTCGGCGAGCGCCAGGTCGAGCAGCCCGGCGCCGACCAGCTGCCCGGCCCGGTACGCGGCCAGGTTGAGGCGCTGGGTCCGGCCGGTCTGCGGGCGCATCGACTCCAGCTCGGCCAGCTCGGAGGCGAGGATGCCCGCCGCCCACCGCTGCTCGCGCGTGGTGCCGACCAGCCGAGTCAGGTCCCGCAGCCGGGCGACCGCCCCGGCCCGGCCGGGAGCCTCCCCCGCTTCGGGTTGCTCAACGGTGGACGTGACCAGGGTCAGCATCCAGTCGGGCAGGACCGCCGGGGTCGTGAGGGAACCGGCCAGAGCGTAGGCCGAGCCCTCGACCTCGGAGCCGATGCCGACGATGTACCCGCCGGCGGCCCGCACGTCCACGCACCAGGCCACGGTGCCAGCCGAGTTGCGGACGGCGGTGCCCTGCGGCGCGGCGTAGACCAGGTGGAGCCCGCCGCTGCAGGTGCGCACGGCCATGGTCGGCACGATCACCTCATCGGCCTCGGCAGCGAGGTGACGCAGCATCGACAGGCCGTTCGTCACCCCGGCGGCGGCCAGGTCCTCCGGAGGAGTGGCGCCGTCCTTCGGGATGTCCAGGTCGATCGCCACCAGCGAGCTGGGCCCGCAGGCCACGCCGATGTTGAACGGGGCCCGGCCCCAGGTCCGGGAGATCACTGCGGGGTCGGTGGTGGCCCGCTCCTCCCACGCCTTCCAGCGCGGTTCCTTGCAGCCGACCAGCAGGGGGTGTACGGCCATCCCCCGTTCGGCGTACGTCAGGGCGCTGGCCAGAAGATGCTGGCGCAGCGCGGTGTGAGCTGGCGGTGACACGGTCTTCTCTCGTACGCTCAAGGGTGAGCGCACCTCCCAACTCTTCTCTCTTGGGTAGCTCGTCCGCCGAGTAGGTCGCTCGGCAGCTTCCGCGAAGGCCCGCCCTGGCAGGGGCGGGCTTTCGTCATTCTCGGATCATCCTCCCTTGGATTCGCGGCAGCGGTTAATCAGGCCGGTTTGATCAACGAAGCCGAAGCCGGTCTCGACTGCTGGCCGTTGGGCGACCCAGCCGGAGCCCCCGGTTTCTGGATCATGAACGGTCCGTATGTGGGCGAACCCCAGACCCTGGTAGTACCGGTGCAGGCTGGCGTTCGTGGTCCAGGCATCGAGCCGAAGCCAGGTGCAGCCGTTCGAGGAGGCCACGGTGCCAGCCCAGTCGAGCAGTTGGCTGCCAAGGGAGAGGCCCTTGAAGGCTCGGTCAACCGTCAGCTTGTGGACGTACCGCGCGGGCTGGCTTCGCTCGGCTTCGGTCCAGAGCAGCGGGTCGCCGAAGGTGTCGAGGGTGATGGTGGCGGCGAGATCGGCGCCAGGGGCCGCGCGGAGGACGAAGACCTCCCCGGCCTGGACGCTGCCGAGGATGCTCTCCTCGGGGTAGGAAGTGGACCACTGATCGGTGCCGAGCTGTGAGAGCCAGGCGGCGGCGTCGGTCCGGAAGCGGAGCAGACGGGGCACGTCGCGGGTCGTGGCGGGGGTGAGGATCACTCGGCACCGCCCTCGGTGTGGCCCTCGGCGTCGTCCAGCGGGTACTTCTTCCGCTCGTAGACGATCACGTGCCGGTCACCAGGCAGGATGCAGCTCGTCACCTGGATCGGGCGGCCCGTGGCGGTGTGCCCGGTCGTGATGAGGTCAGCGACGGGAGTCCCGGCCGGCAGGCTGAGCCGTTCGACCTCGGCCACCTTTGGAGCGCGGATGTAGATCTCGTCCAGGGCTTCCACCAACTCGTAGCCCAGCTCAGCCAGCACCGCGTTGGTGCCGCGCTCGACGGAGCCGTTGAACATCCACTCCGTGCCCTCCACGATCGACAGCGGCACGTAGCTGTCGTCGGTTGCGAACGCCTGACCGTCCACGTAGCTGGTCCGCCGGCGGACTGCGACGGGCACCTTGGGGTCGAGTTGAAGCCGCCGTCGGACTTCCTCGTCGGGAATTTCGGTGTCCACCTCGATGATCTGCTCCCCGTCGCGCCCCTCGGCTTGCAGCAGGCTCATGAAGACGTCGACCGTCGGAGGCCGCCGCCTGAACTCACCCTGAGGCCGGTAGACCAGGGGCTGCCAAGAGCGGACGAACACGCCAGCTCCCTGACGACCCTCCACGATGCCGTCGGCTTTGAGCAGGGCGATCACCCGGGCGATGGCCTGGGGGCTGATCTCGTAGTGCTCCGAGAGGATTCGCGTGCTGGGCAGTTTGCTGCCCGCCACGAATTCCCCTGCGTCGATGCGATTCCGCAGGTCGGCGGCGATCTCATGCACCCGTGGGGTGGTGTCGGAGCGTCGGGGCGAGTTGGACATGGGGAGAGCTTAGCGTGACTTCTCATGAGAAGTACAAGGGGTAGCGCCCTTTGGAGATCCGGGTCACTCGGTTGCCCGAACCTCTCATGAGAAGCGGTTGACGTAGTCGCCCCGCTACCCCTAGCTTCATTCCCAGAGCACTTCTCATGAGAAGTCTCGAAGGAAAGGCCAGTCCTTTTCGACGGCACCGCCATGCCAAAAACAGAAGCCCCGGCGCGTCACCGCCGGGGCCTCCGGGAGCCGTCGATCCCGAGGTGAGAGGAGCTAGGCACCCATGAACACCGCCTACATCGTTGCCAGTCGGCGAGTCGTTACCGCCGCTGACCTCATCGACGCCGCGGGCCTGTCGCCCGCCACGGACGTCGAGCCCCGCACCGCCAAGCTCGCCGCCGAGCGCGACGCGCTGACCGACTTCCTCGGCGACCTGGTCGCCGCCGCCGACCCGGACAGTGACGTGGACGCGGAGGACATCGCGTACTACGAGCAGCTGCTCCGCCGCCTCCCCTCCCCGTTCCGCAGCCGCGACCTCGCCCGCCGGCCGAAGACCCGCAAGGCGGTGGCGGCGTGAAGCGCCCGCTGATCGACCCGCGCCTGCTGACGCTGCTGCTGCCGGTCCTCCCGCTGCTGTGGACCCGGCTCCGCACCCTGCTGATGATCGGCGGGGGCCTGCTGGTCCTCGGGATCCGGCTGAGCCTGCTCGACACCCTCGCCCTGGTCCTGGTCGTCACCGTCGTCCTGACGCTGGAGGCGCTCGCGTCGCTCCCGGCCGCCGACCGCCACACCGAGGCCGCCGGCGGTGCCCGATGAAGAAGCACTTCACCGTCCTCGACGCCCTGGTCCTCATCCTCGCGGGCTACCTCGCGGTCCGGGCCTGGCAGCACGGCGAGACCTGGCAGAACGCGGGCCTGCGCGGCCTGGTGATCTACGCCATCGGCTACGGCGCCCTGCACTACCTGTTCAACACCCCGAAGGCCGGCACCACCCAGAAGAAGGGCCGATCGAAGTGACCCTCCCCCGGATCCTCTCCGTCCCCGCCGTCTGGCTCGGCGACCAGGTCGTCGGCCTCGTCTTCTACCCCTACAAGACGCTCGTGGCCCTCGCCGCGCTGGGCACCCAGCTCGTGACGCACCCCCAGGGCTACCCGCTCGCCGACCACACCGCCTGGGTCGTCCTGATCGGCGTGTTCGCCGCGGGCGACACCGTCCAGTGGTTCATCCGCCGCCACCAGGCCGAGCAGGCCGACTGCGACTTCGTCCTCGACCACGCCGAGAACTGCACCGGCTGCTGGGACTACCTGTACGACGTGGCCCACCTGCCGGAGGCCGAGCAGATCACCGAGGAGGTCGACCGGTGAGCACCGACGTCAACGACTGGCGGGCCTCGCGCCGAGCCGACCGGCTCGCCGACCGGGAGGCCAACCGCGAGGACCTCAAGGCCACTGCCGAGGAGCGGCGCAAGGACGCCGACGCCGCCCGCCGGCGGGCCGCCGCCGAGCGCCGCGAGGCCGAGGAGCGCAAGGCCAAGCGCCGCGCCGCCCGGGCCGCCAAGTGGGGCAAGGTCACCGGTTGGGTGACCGACAACCCCGCCCGTGCCTTCGTCCGCCTGGTCCAGGCGTGCTCGATCGTCCCGGCCGTGATCTCCCAGGTGACCGCGCTGGGCAACGCCAGCGTCGAGCTGCTGCTCGCGGCTCTGCTGGCCACCATGCTGGAGGGCACCGCCTGGGCGCTGGTGGCGATGGGCGCCGCCGCCGAGCGGGAGGGCAAGCCCGCCCGGGTCTACCGGGTCGGCGCGTGGCTGGCCGGCGCGGTCGCCGCAGCGATCAACCTCGCGCACGGCCTGGACGCCTACAAGGCCCACCCGTGGGTCGCGGTCGTCCTCGCGCTCTCCTCGCTGGTCGCGGTCTGGCTGACCGACCTGCAGACCCACGCCGGTCACCGGCCCACCCGGGCCGAGCGCCGGCGGGTCGCGGCCGAGAAGAAGGCGGCCGAGGAGAAGGCCGCGGCCGAGCTGGCGGCGGCGGAGGAGAAGGCGAAGGCGGAGCAGGCCGCGATCGAGGCCCACCGCGAGCGCCGCAAGGAGCACGAGCCCGAGGTGTTCGAGCTGACGCAGCGCCTGCTGTCGGCGGCCCCGCTCGGGAAGCTGGACGAGGACGACGCCTGGCGCACCGCGTGGGAGTACGTGAAGGGCATCGGCACCCCGGGCCTGACGGCGGAGATGCTCGCCGGGCGCAACGCGGCCCGGGCCCGGGTGGCGGAGCACTCGGCGCTGCCCGCGCCGGTCGACCTGCTCGGCCCCGGCCGACCCGAGGACCCGTTCCCCGCGCTGACCCTTCCCCTGCTCTCCGGCCCGTCCGACAGCGTGTACGTGGACACCGTTCCCGAGGCGCTGGCGGCCCCCTGGCGGGCGATCTCCGAGGAGCCGGAAACCCTTGGGGGAATTGAGCGAGAGGGCTCTGACGACCCCGCCCAGGGCGGCGTCGAGGAGGGCGGGAAGAAGGCCCCGGGGAAGACCTCCGCCCCGGCGGCCGGGAACACCGGGAAGGCCCTCGACCCGGAGCACCTGGCGAAGGTGCGCGACCTGGCGGACCTGTTCGCCAGCGCCAACCGGACGATCTCCACCAGCGACGTGAAGAAGCTGCTGGGCGGCGGCCGGAACGAGTACCTGGTCCGCCTGCGCCAGCAGGTCGAGGCCGAGCGCGCCGAGCGGGGCGAGCAGTGAGCCGGCTGGAGCTGGACCCGACCGGCGAGCGGTTCGGCGGCCTGCCGATCTGGGGCTGGAAGACCGCCCCGGACGGCCTGGCCACCCGGGACCAGCTCCGCCGCGAGGGCCTGCGGCCGGCCTGCGGACAGCAGGTCGTCGGACAGATCCGCTGGCGCAGCAGCAAGGCCCGGCACGACGGCGGGATCCGCGAGGCGTACCTCTACCGCAAGGCCGAGGCGGTGCCGATCGGCGAGCTGACCGAGGCCAGGGCCCGGGGGCTGGAGGCGGCGATGCGCCGCCGGCGGACCTGCCGGACCTGCCGCACCGAGCGGCCGTACTACATCTCCACCCGCCTCGGCGAGTGCACCACCTGCGCGGACGGCCTGGCCGACGCCGCCTGAACCACCAGCACTACCGCGGGGCCGGTCTCAACCGACCAAAGCGATGCCCGGCCCCGCGTCCTCCGGCACCACACGACGGCGACACCAGGGAGTACCCATCATGACCGACCAGCCGATCGGCCCCGCCAGCTTCGGGCCGGACGACGCCGCCAACGGCAAGGTTGACCTGTCCAAGTACTTCGACGCCGAGCACCTGGCGGAGTTGGAGCAGGCGATGTGGGAGGCCGCCCAGCTCACCGAGACCGGCCACGACAACTCGACCATCGGCACCCTGCGCGAGCCGGTCGCCGAGGCCCCGGTCGTCGGCTTCATCGAGCCCCAGCAGATGGACGACGAGGAGCGCGGCTGGTGGGAGCGCGAGATGCTCGCCATCCTGCCGCCGGCCTTCGCCGACACCGAGACCGCCCGCCGCACCCTGCTGCAGGCCCGCGCGGTCGCCTGGAACCGCACCAAGTTCCACGGCCTGCGCTCCCCGATCTACGCGGTCCGCGCTACCTGGGTGGCGATGTACGGGGCGTGGACCCTGACCAGCAACTCGGTGCACTACCTGTTCGCCGGGGAGTACGTCGACTCGATCCGCCAGGCCCGCGCCAGCCGGGACGACGTGCTGATCGAGACCCTGCGCGACGCCCGCTCGAAGAAGATCAACGAGCGGTTCCGCTCCAAGCGCGCCATCGCCGGGCTGGCCGGCGGCGGCGTCTACGTGACCGCCATGCTGGTCACCGCCGCGATCGGCGAGTGGGTGGTGGCAGGCCCCATGGTGATGGCGGCGGCCGCGCTGTGCGGGATCACCGGCTTCCGGACCCGCCGGGCCCAGGCGGTTGCCGCCGGGGACGCCCCGTTCACGATCCTGGACCAGCAGCCCGAGCAGCACCAGGAGCTGACCGACGAGCGGCTGACCAACGCCCTGCGGGCCGTCGGGCTGCTCAAGGCCGGCGACGAGCTGCGGCCGGTCGGCCTGATCGGCCGCGAGAAGATCGGCGGGGTCACCGCCGAGATCGCCACCGTGGACCTGCCCACCCACGTCACGGCC
>NZ_JBIVAX010000061.1:0-36268 GCF_044745805.1 Kitasatospora sp. NPDC086801 | reverse complement strand
AACGCTCGGCTGGAGAACTCCAGCCGAGCGTCTGCGTGATCTACTGACAACCGCATAGGCCATCAGGTGTTGCGAGGACTCCTAGAGACCGCCCCCTGGAAGGCGGGGGCATCCCGGCATGGGCGTCCAGTACTTCCCGGTACGCCTTCTGCCGCTCCTGCCGCACCCAGTGCCGGTGCTCGCTCACCGCCTGGTCGGCGACCTGCCGCCGGACCGTCTCCACGTTCAGCACCGCCGCGTCACGCGCGCCCCGAACGGCCGACCAGCGCCGACCAGCGCCGACCAGTGACCCGCCGAGCACCCCGACCATGCCGACGCCGCCCGCGAGAACGGCCGCCCACCCCTGTCCCAGATCCATCCGCCGACTCTGCCACAGCCGGTGTCCCCAGCGCCGCTACGAACGGACGGCGTCTCCATCCCCACCCCCGAGGTCTGAAAAATTTATTGCGCAATTTTTCCTGCAGATCTATGGTCTGAACATGCGACCCAAGCGCGAACCCGACCAGATCACCGACCTGTCCCGCTTGAAGGCGTTCACGAACCCGCTGCGGATGCAGCTCTACCGGCTGCTGTACGCCGCGGGCACCGCGACCGCCTCCCAGCTCGCCGAACAGGTCGACGCGGCGCCTTCGCTGGTCAGCTACCACCTGCGCAAGCTGGCCGAGCACGGCTTCGTGACCGAGGCGAGCAGCCGTCGTGCGGACGGCCGGGAGCGGTGGTGGCAGGTGGCCTCCGAGGAAGGCTGGGGCTTTCGCGACTCGGACTTCGCGGGCACGCCCGAGGGGGCCGCCGCGGTCGGCGCGGTCACCCGCGGCCTCGTCGAGACCCGTGCCTCCCAGTACCGCGCGTACCTGGACCAGGGCGCCGTCTGGGGCAAGGCCTGGACGGACTCGGCGTTCAGCTCCGAGTGGCTGATCAATCTGACCCCGGCCGAACTCGCCGAGCTGAGCGGCGAACTAGAGGCACTGGGCCGACGCTGGCGGGAACGCGGCAAGGCCGCCAAGGCGGCCGGCGACACCGAGGAGCGCGAGCACGTGTCCGTGCACCTCTACGGCTTCCCCTTCCGCCCTTGACGCTTCCACCCTTGACGCTTCCACCCCTGACGCTTCCGTCTCTGACGCTTCCGTCTCCGCTCCTCCCGCTCCTGCCACTCCCCCGTCGCCAACCCTTCCGCCCCGACACGGATGTGTCCCGACCTGCTGGAGCCCGCCATGGCCACCACGGAGACAGCCCGGCCCGAAACAGCACCGCCCCAGACAGCCCCGCCCGAACGCGCCGGCACCCCGGCCTTCCGCGACGGCAACGTGCTGCGCTGGCTCGCCGCGTACACCGCCTCGCTCGTCGGCGACAGCGTGTACTTCGTCGCCCTCGGCTGGTCAGCCCAGAAGGCCGCCGGCCCGGCCGAGGTGGGCCTCGTCATGGCCGCCGGGGCGCTGCCGCGGGCACTACTCATGCTCGGCGGGGGCGTGCTGGCCGACCGGGCCGACCCCCGCCGGGTGATCCTCGGCAGCGACGCACTGCGTTGCCTGCTCATCCTCGCGGTGGCCGCCGCCATCGCGCTGACCGCGCCGACCCTGTGGATCCTGGTCGCGGTGGCGCTCGTCTTCGGCGCCGTGGACGCGCTGTTCGTCCCCGCGGTCGGGGCCCTCCCGCCGCGGATCACCGGTCCCGACCAACTGGCCCGCGTCACCGGTCTGCGCTCCCTGTCGATGCGCCTCGGCCAGATCGCGGGCCCGCCGATCGGCGGCCTGGCCATGGGCCTCGGCGGCGCGGCCGCCGCCTTCACCGCCGCCGGCCTGCTCTTCGCCCTGTCCCTGCCGCTCCTGCTGACAGTACGAATACGCCCCCTCGGGGCGCGCGACGAGGACCCGCCGAAGCCCGGCAGCGCGCGCACGGACCTCCTCGACGGGCTGCGCTACATCCGCCGCCACCGCCTCATCGGCCCGCTCGTCGCCGCCGGAGCCGTCTGCGAACTCGGCCTCACCGGCACGCTCAACGTCGGCATGGTGCTGCTCAACGCCGAACGCGGCTGGGGGCCTTCCGGCTACGGCTGGATCGTCGGCTCCTTCGGGGCCGGAGCGGCGGCCAGCGCCGCACTGCTCGCCATCGTCGGCTGGCTGCCGCGCGCGGGCCTGATGCTGGCCGCGACACTGCTCGTGGGCTGTACGGGAGCGGCCGCCATGGCGCTGGTCCCGACCCTGTGGGCCGCCGCGGTGCTGGCCGCCGCCGTCGGATTGAGCGTGGGCGTCTCCGGCAGCCTGGACAACGCCCTCATCCAGACCGCGGCGGACCCCGCCTACCTCGGCCGGGTCACCTCCGTCGTCATGCTCACCATGATCGGTCTCGCGCCCCTCAGCTACCCACTGGTCGGCGCCGCCATCGGCGCCTGGGGTGCCGCACCGGTCTTCATCGGCTGCGGCGCCGTCGCCGGCCTGGGCGCGGCCCTCGCCCTGGCCTCCGCCCCGGTCCGGCATGCCGAGCTGCCCCGACGGCACCGGACGTGACCTCCCGGGCAGCGGCTCACTCGCCTCACTCGCCGCACCTCGCGGCCTTGCTGACGGCGCGTCACCAGGCAGCGTCCGCCGCCCCGGTTACAGCACGTCACAGCAGGAGACATCCGAAGCCGGCCCCTCACCTCGCCGACCAGCACCAGCACCAGCACCAGCACCAGCACCAGCAGATCACGGACTACAGCTGCCGCGAGAACACGGAAACCCTGCTCAGCAACCAATAAGCGCTGCTCGTACCGACGCCGTAGGCGAGGTGGGCGGCCAGATCATCACCCAGCGTCTTGGCGTCGTATGTCCAGATGGGTTCGTAGAGTCCCGCGATCGGAAGCACCACGTATCCGCTGAGCCACACGAGCGCACCGTACGGGAGCCCGTAGAGGACGCGGGGCTTGCGCAGCGAGGCGCTGACGACGCCGTAGAAGGCCGCGTTGCCCACTCCGTAGGCCCAGTGCATGAGCGTGCTGACGGGGAACGCCGCGCTGTCCGGCAGCTCGCGCTGGGTGAAGGCCTCGACCAGGCGCTTTCCGACCTGCCCGGGATCCGGCGCCTCCTGCCAGGTGCGGACCGGGGCGAACTCCCAGTGCAGGGCGTTGTGTTCGCCGCCGGCCCGGCGCTGGCGCAGGAACCGCACGGTGTCCATGCAGACGGTGCCGATCACTCCCGCCACCAGACCCGCACCGACAGCGCCGAGCGGAGTCAGCTGCTTGCGAGTGCGCATAGGCCGATCTCTCCCGATCCCGGTTCTTTCAGAAGCCGGCGCTCTCGCCGCCATCGACGTGCAGGACCTCGCCGGTGACGATCGCCACCCGCTTCTCCGAGCTCATGGGCATGTCCAAGCTGAGGTTCTCACGCTGGAAGTCTCCGGCTCACGGCAGGCCGCGCCCGGCGACGGCACCCACCGGTTCCGACTCTACCTGTCGCCGGGCCCCGGCGCCGCGCAGAGCTCTTCGGGTGCGGTCGGCGGCCGACCGTACGACGCTGGAGGCACCGGCCTGTCGAGCGCGGGAGGAGCACAGGTCATGGCCGCTCTGATCGCCGTGAGCGTCGGCATGCCCAAGGACGTCCCCTGGCACGGCAGGACCACCCGCACCGGCATCTGGAAGCACCCCGTCGCCGGGCCCGTGATGGCGCGCCGGCTCAACCTGGACGGCGACGGGCAGGGCGACCTCGCCGGGCACGGCGGCGAGCAGCGTGCCGTGCTGGTCTACCAGTTGAGCTCCTACCGCCATTGGCAGGAGTACCTGGAGCGGGACGACTTCACGTACGGCCAGTTCGGCGAGAACCTCACCGTGGACGGACTCGCCGACGACGAGGTGTGCATCGGCGACCGCTACGCGATCGGCGGTGCGGTCTTCGAGGTCACCCAACCCCGCGTGACGTGCTACCGCGTGGGGTTGCGGCTCGGCGAGCCGCAGATGGCCGCCCTGCTGGTGTCCCATCGCCGCCCGGGCTTCTACATGCGGGTGCTGACCGAAGGACGGGTGCGGGCCGGGGACGAGATCGTGAAGATCGCCTCGGGCCCCGAGGAGATGACCGTCGCGGAGATCGACGCGCTGCTCTACCTACCCGGCCACGCCCGGTCGCAACTCGAACGGGCCCTGCGCATCCCCGCGTTGAGCCCCGGTTGGAAGACGTCACTGCGAGCCCTGCTCGACGACGCGGATCGCGGCTCCGGCGCCGTGGGTGGAAACCGCGGGCTGACCACCAGCAGCCCGCCGCCGGCCTGGCCCGGGTTCCGCCGGCTCGTGGTCGCCCGCATCGAGCCGGAGAGCGCGAGCATCTTCTCGCTCACTCTGGCGGCAGTCGACGGCGAGCCGCTCCCAGCCGCGCTGCCGGGGCAGTTCCTCACGGTCCGCCTGCGGCCGGACCCACAGGCCTCCCCGGTCATCCGCAACTACTCGCTCTCCGGCCGACCGGGCGCCGAGACGTACCGCATCAGTGTCAAGCAGGAGCCACACGGCGTCGCCAGCACCTACCTGCGTCAGCAGGTGAAGGCGGGTGACGTTCTCGATGTCGCCGCTCCGCGCAGGACGTTCCTGCTCGCGGACGCGGACACTCCGGTCCTGCTGCTGTCCGCCGGTGTCGGTGCCACCCCGGTCCTGGCCATGCTGCACGCTCTGGCCGCGGAGCGCTCGCAGCGCGTGGTGTGGTGGCTGCACACGGCCCGGGACGGCGAGAACCACCCGTTCGCCGACGAAGTGCGCACACTGCTCTCCCAACTGCCCGCAGGCCGGTCGTTCGTCTCCTACAGCCGTCCGTCCGGCGTCGACCGCCCAGGTGTCGACTACACGGTCAGTGGGCGGTGCAGTCCCGAGCGGATCCGCAGCCTGGAGCCGCCTCCGGACGCCGACGCCTACATCTGCGGGCCGAGCGCGTTCATGCGGGACATGACCGGGGCCTTGAAGGCCTGCGGCCTGCCGTCCTCCCGGATCCACACCGAGGTCTTCGGGGCCACGTCCGCCGTCACGCCCGGCGTGGTGACCGGATCCGCCCGGGCACCGCACCAGCCGGCCGCTCCTCCCGGCGACTGCCCGGGGCCGTCCGTAGCCTTCGCGCGCAGCGGGCTGATCGTCCCCTGGCACCCTGACTACGGGACGCTGCTCGGACTCGCCGAGGCGTGCGACGTGCCCGTGCGCTGGTCCTGCCGCACCGGAATCTGTCACACCTGCGAGACTGCGCTCCTCTCCGGCCACGTCGAGTACGCCCCGCAGCCCCTGGAGCCCCCCGCCGGAGGAAGCGCGCTCATCTGCTGTTCGACGCCCCCGGCCGACGTGGTCCTGGACATGTAACCGGAGGCGTCCGTGGCCGAGGGCGCCACCGCCGACGGCGCAGCGAGCGATACGCGTCCAAGGCCGCCGACGGAGCACCGGGTTGCGCGCGGTCGGCGCGGCTGCCTAGCGTGGTTGCGTAAGGAGGGGAGAAAACCGGCGGGGCGGGTCGGTTTCGTGGGGCATCCCGCCGAACCCACTGCCGGCATGCGTCCGAGAGGGGATCTCTGCCATGGCAAAGGTGCCTCTCATCGTCAGCGGAGCCACCGCAACCTGGTGACCGGACAGCACCCGACCCCGGCCGCGGTCCTCGGGAACCGGATGCTGGAGATTCCTCAAGTGACCTGTCCTGGAGTGATCCGGCCCAGGCACGCGCCCGCGTCGCAGGACGTCGGGCGGCGCGTGGTGTTCCGAGCGAAAGGGCCATAGCGAAAGGGCCACAACGATGGAAGCGACGGTTGCCCGGGCTCTGCTGGACCGGCACTGGGCCGCATCGAACAGCGGTGACGCGGACGCGGAACACGACATCTACGCCGACGACGTCATCGTCGAGTACCCGCAGTCCGGCGAGGTCATCCGCGGCAGGAGCAACATCCAGGCATTGCGTACCCGGCATCCCTCGGTCCGGACCTTCACCGTGCGCAGGATCCTCGGAGCCGGCGATCTCTGGGTGACCGAATTCGTGCTCACCTATGACGGCAAGCCCACGCAGACGGTGAGCATCATGGAGTTCTCGGCGGGGCGCGTGGTGAGGGAGACGCAGTACTTCGCGGACCCGTTCGACCCGCCGGCCTGGCGGTCGCAGTGGGTCGAACGGATCGAACGGGTCGAACGGGTCGAACGGGTCGAACGGGTCGAACCTGGGGAGTGATCGGCTGCACCACGAAGGGGACATGACCGACCTCACCGTGATCTCCGGCCCCGAGTACCAGGTACTGAGCGCGCTCGCGGCGTGCCGAGCGTAGCCTCGTCCGCATGTGCCTGATGGTGTGGATCGGAACCGAACAGCCCGTGCCGCCGATCCCCTGTGCTGCCGATCCCCACCTCGTGACCTGCTATTGCGAGGCGCACGAGGTTGCCGCCGACGCACCCGTGCGAGCCCGCTTCGCTTCACCGCATGTGACCTACGTCGGCTCGCACGAGGGCTGTGGCTGTGGATTCGACAGTTCCCGGTTCGCGGGGGAGGGGTTCACCGACGTCGCCGACGCGATGACCCTCATCGACGCGATGCGAGACGAAGAACGCGAGGAGTTCCTCGCGCAGAAGCACTCACGGGAGTTCCTGGCGGCCCTGGTGTCCGCGGCCCTTCCGCACGGGACGGTCGACATATACGTGTGCTGGGCCGGAGACGAGGACGAGCCGCCCGACTGGGCACAGAGCATCGAGACCCGATGGCTGACCGAGCACCTGACTCCGCTCCAAGAACGAGTGAAGTACACGGTGTTCGGCTGAGCAGGAGGCGCGAGCCGACCAGCGCGTGATCGCTTCGCCCTGCCGTTGTCCACGTCCGGCACGGACAACGGCAGGACAGGACGTGGACAACGAACGGCGCGGTACCGTCGGCCGCCCGGCCCCGTCGTCGTCCGCCGGTGGCAGGCCGGGCGGGAGAGAAGACCCCGCGCCGTAGGAAGCGGGCCCGGCGGTGTTCCACTACCGACCGGAACACGGAGTGTGGTGACCCACCACAACGGTCGCGGGCTCTTCAACCGGGTGGCCGGCAACGCCGAAGATGAGCCTGCCCAGTTCACGTGCTGTGTCTCCGACGCCCGAGCAAGACCTTCAAAAGGCTTGTCGTTCAACCAAGCTCCGGTCAGTCGATGGGGCCTACCAGCCAACTGTCCCATCGCCAGGGAGAGTTGGCGGGTGGGTTGGCTCGACGTGATCGCGGTCGACGTGGTGCAGCACCGCCTGGGCGACGGAGTGGAGCCGGGTGTCGAGGCTCGGCCAACCGACGGCGTAGGCGGAGCCGTCGTAAGCAGCCTTCCGAGGTGGTTCTGCCACAGGCCGGGGCCGGGCGTCGATGAAGTGCTCGCCGCCGTCGTGGCCGGCGCACGGGAGTCATCCGTGCGACCGGGCTGCCGTCGGCGCGAGGCGCCGGGGCCTGGTGGCGCCAGGGCCTGGTGGACGACGCTCCCCTACTCCCCCAGGCCGCGTCCCACTTCTCCCCCGCTTCCGGACTCGTCGGGTTGTTCACCCGACACGTGGCGAAGTCCCAGCCATCGGCATGACCCACCTCGACCACCTCATCCGCATCACGCATCCGAACCGTCTCCTCGCGTGCGTGTACGAGCAGATGCCGAAGGGCCCGGACGCTGTCGGAGCGCCAGTCGGAGCGCCACGGGGTCGGCATGCGCAACACCACGTCGCCCCAGGACCTGGTGCCACCTCACCCTCCTGTGCGGACAGCACCGCGCCGCGATTTGTTTATCAGACGTCTTCTGATGTCTTTTGTGTTCAGGCTCTTGAACGTGAAATGGCCTGTGGCAGGAAAATCGCCTCGGATCGCTGAAGCGTCGGCTCCTGAGGCCTCGAAGAGGCCACTCGCGCTCGCCTCCACGCTTGAGGCCCCGGCCTTCACCGAACCGGACGTGCGGCGAACACCGCGACGACTCTCGCTCGCCGGAAGCCCGTCCGTGACTCCTCCCTCCCTTCCTCCCTCCCTTCCTCCCTCCCTTGACCGACCGTCTACCGATGTGCCGACATCGCTGCCCGGAAGGACGCCATGGACAAGTGAGCCCGCGAGGTCTTGGAGCAGTGGCTTGGCGAGACCAGCAATCGACTCAGTGCCCCCGACTGCCAACGCGAGCGGACACCAAGCGAGCGGACACCAAGCCAGGGCCATCTCCTCGACGGACCGGTGCCAACCACTTTTTCCCAGGGACCACGGCCCCTCTCCCCCGGCCAATGCGTCGCTGCGTCGCAGGTGCGAGCGCGCCCCTACACCTGCCGCTTCCTGCCCGACCAGCTCCACCCGCAGGCGTACTCAGAACATCGTCTGGCGGCAGCTACGAAGCATGCTGACCGAGCCCGGCGTCCATGCGCGTTGTCGTTCCCGTTGCCACGACTCGCTGCGGCACCTCGGTGGGCTAGCGCTGTGACCGCATAGGTTCAACCGGGCTGAGTCTCGGGCTGCGTGACTGCCCAGGGAGTGG
Organism: Kitasatospora sp. NPDC086801; assembly: GCF_044745805.1. Lineage (NCBI taxonomy): Bacteria > Bacillati > Actinomycetota > Actinomycetes > Kitasatosporales > Streptomycetaceae > Kitasatospora > Kitasatospora sp. NPDC086801. Next base: position 27,838 of record NZ_JBIVAX010000061.1, on the reverse strand, counting down.
AAGTGTTCGCTCGCCCAGGAACGGAACGGTGTGAGCGCCTCCGTGAGGTTGCCGGGGCCGCACGCCGCGGTACGAGTCCGAAGACTGACCGACCAGGAGGGACAACGACTGCCGCAGATCGTGCGCCAGGACAGCACCAATTCGGTGCGCTACCGCCGCGCGATGATGCTCCTGGCGTCGGCCGGCGGGAAGCGCATGCCCGTCATCGCCCAGCTGGTGGCAGCTGACGAGGACACGGTGCGAGATGTCATTCACCGCCTCCATGGGATCGACTCAATGAGATCAGCCGCGCCTGCTTGGATCCTCAGTCGATCCGCAAGCTCGGTGCCTGATCAGCGACCCGGCGAACCTTCGCGGTGACAGCACTAGGTATCACCCACTCCCCCTCCCCCTGGGCTTTCGCCACGCGACAAACCCGGGTTCGCGGAGGCGCCAGGTGCCCTACACCATCGCCAGGTGCGGCTTCGATGAACGCCCTCAAAGGCTGGCCGACATCCGCGGCCGACTGCTCCTGACGCCCGGCCGAGTCCGGCACGGCAACCAAGCTGCAGCTGTCGCTGCGCGGCGAGCGGGGGATCTCACTGGCCGAGGCCGTGGTGGTGTCGCCTGCCATCGCGGGAATCCCGTTGGCATTCTTCAAGTGGCTCAGTCGAAGGCCGCGACGATTCGTACGGCTTCCTCGCCGAAGCGATCCGCCAGCACGCTCATCACGGCGAAGGCTGTCCGTCCGTGCTGTGCCCTTCCGGACGGACAGAGCAGAACACCGCTTCGACCGATGGCACATCGGATTTTCCGCAGAAAATTCAGAGCCCCTCAGCGGTACAGCACGTCCTGTGCCTGCGGCCTGAGTCGACGGCCCCGGATCAGGACCTGTCCTGTGTCGGGACAACCGTGGACAGTACACCTCGCACAGGTCCAGAGCCTTGAGATCCGTGGGGGAAGGCGAAGATCGGCCCGACATACGCCGGGTCGAGGGTGAGGCTCACCCTCCTGCCGTCGTCGGTGCCGCCGCCGCTGCCGTCGTCGGTGCTCTCGATGCGAGCACGCAGCATGTACGCCGGAGCCACCGCGACGGCTGAATGCGGCCTCCTCTCCTCCAGGGCGAGCAGCACGTTCGCCGCAAGCGTGCGCTTCGAGGTGAGATCCCTGGGCCCACAGGTGCAGCCCCGGGTTTGGCCACGTCGGCTGGTCCGGATACCGATGCTGCTCCCCCATCAGAGCCCTCGAATTTTCTGCGGAAAATTCATCGGCCGACGAGTACACAGACCGGACTCCGATCAGCACAGGCAGTGTGCCCACGGTGCGTCCCAAGCGGCCTCTCCCCCTCCCAGCGGAAGAATCGCCGTGCCGCCAGGCGAGCCAACGGCTTCGACTCCGTCACTGCCACCTACGGGTGAGCGCCTGCCACGGCACGTGAGGGTGCTCCTCTCCCCCACTGAGGCACGCTGTGAAAGTGATCAGGACAATCGCCCGGTACCTCACAAGCCCTGGATGGCTTCGCCCACGTCGGGACCGTAGGAGGCCCAGCAGATGACTGAGCCGTCGGAGTCGAGCTGCCCCCTGTACCAGTCGTCGTCCGCTCGCACGAGACACAGGCCGTGGAAGGACAGGATGACGTCGGGTCGGAGTGAGGCGTAGTCCGCGCGGCCGTGCTCCTCGATCACGACCAGTCGTTCGAGGGTGAGCAAGGCGGCTTCAGAATCCCTTGATGCGGAGCGCACTCGCTCGATCGTCCAACCGTCGGGCAGTCCATCGTTCACCGCCGCATGATCGCAGCGAAGGGTGTGTCACCGCCACTCGTCTATGGCGACGATCACCCCGGTTGCCTCGTAGCGGACAGCCACCTTCTCGTACCGCGTCGCCACCGCGCGGTGTTGCTTGAGCCAGTTGATTCCGCACTCCACCGCGTGGCGCGCGCGATAGTCGTCCCTGTCGAACCGGGAGGACGGCCGCCCCGGGCTCCGGGCTCCGGGCTCCGAGCTCCGAGCTCCGAGCTCCGAGCTCCGAGCTTCTCTCGACGACGGTCCTGGTAGGCCTTCTCCGGGATGGTGCGCCGGAGGACCTGTCGGCGCGGACCGTGGCAAGGACGCGTGCGCGGTCGTCCGCCGCCGAGGTGAAGAGCGACAGTGGCTTCTGCCCCTGCTCGATCGCCAGGAAGAGGTCGACCTCCTCCAACGGCAGCTGCCCCGAGACTGAGGTGCCCGGCCCGGAAATCGACAGGTGCAGCAGAAAAGCCGAGGCCGCGTCATCCCGTCAGACACGGGGCCCTGTGCGTCCGACGGCTGCCCTGGGCATGGAGAATTTTCTGCGGAAAATCGTCCAGCCGCGATCCTCTGACCCCGGACGCCGTGGTGCTGTCCCGAGCTCGCCGCGCGGCGATTGCCCCCTGCTCGTACCGGACACAGGAATGGCCACCGCGCTGATTCCGGTAGGCGACGCCGGTGGACGCTGCCAGGATGACGAAGGTCCAGCCCGAGCCGCGCCCGTTCAGGTCGAGATGGATGCGCCGTTTCCTCCAGGCCGGACCAGTCGCCTCAACGACTCCCCCACACCTGGCTGAGTTCTCGTCACGACCGCAGGCCGATGATGCGGCTTCACCGAGAAGGCACCCGGCGTGCTGTGGCCGAACCCGCCGCAGGGTCGTTCGCCAACCGGCCGGGTGCCGCTCCCTTCGGATCGCGGTGGACCGGGCCGTCGGGCCACTGAACCCTGTCGCGGAATTTTCCGCAGAAAATTCGGTGGGTCTCGGGGAAAGCACCGAGGCGGCCCGGGGGCCTCGTGCAGGTACGCGGCCAGGTCTAGCCACGAATCAGAGAAATCGCCTCCGCCGGAGCGGCGCTCCAGCCGAGGCACGTGGACGACCAGCTCCGGGAGGCGGCCCGCCGGATGCTCATCTGACGGGCCGCCTTCGCCGCTAGCAACCGACGACACGGCGCGGCCCCAGCCAAAGAACTCAGGCCGGGGGAGAGCCGGAGAACCCGGCCCGCCATCAACCTGCCCCGCCCGACACGTCGACGGCCGCCCCCAGCCGTGTCAGCCGAGCTGGTCTGCTACGGCCGCAGCGCGACCGAAGGTCCGTCAGCGGGCACGGCTTCCGCAGCGTCCCATCCGGCGGCAGCAGAATTTTCCGCGGAAAATTCGGCGGCGGACGGCTGAGCCAGCGAGGGCCAACAGTCCCACCAAGCTGACACGTCGGCCCCGCCCGCTCACTGCCTCCCGGATTTTCCGCAGAAAATTCTGCGGCGAACGGCCGAGGCAGCGGGGGAGAGGCAGCCCAATCCAGACGACGAGTCTGCTCCGCCCGCTCAACTACCTCCCGGATTTTCCGCGGAAAATTCACGAGGCAGCAAGTGGTCGATCAAAATCCGTCCGCAGCTTCGGTGGGCGGTTCCTGGGGGATGGGCCGGAGCCGTCAAGTTCGGCGAACCCTGTCGGCGCGGTGCCTCACGCCCTGCCACGATGTCCCGATGTCCTCCCTCCTTCTCGCAGAACCGTGGCTGCGAGGCATCGCCGCCAACCGAGCTGCACCGTCCGACGTTCTGCTGCGGCTACTGGCCCCGCAGGGACGCGTTGCCTGGACGACCCTCTGCCAGGAACGCGCGCTTCCCCCCGAGGTCGTCGAGGCGGTGGTCACGCACCCCGCGCAGGCGGTCCGCCGCGCCTTCGCCCGTAACCGGCACGCCGCTCCCGAACAGCGAGGTCGGCTGGTCGACGACCCTGATGCCCTCGTCCGCGCGGACCTCGTCTCAGGCCCGCGCCCACGCCTGAACAGAGCAGCACCGCTGCCCGACGACGTCCTGGAAATCCTGCTGACCACACGGGACGAACACCGTCGGGACCAGTTGCTCACCGCCGAGGAGATCCGGCAGGAGCTGCAGTTCTCCGGGCAGATTCCGGCGTCGTTCCGCCGCAGAATGCCCGACCACCCGAACCCCGCGCTTCGGGCCCAGGCCACCAACCTGTGGCAGTGGCTCAGCCCTGGCCAGCGCGACGCGCTCCTCGCCGACCCGGATCCCACCGTGTCGGAGGCCGCCCGTGACCGCAACCAGACCCTGGACCCTGCGGCGATGGAAGCAAGCCTTCCGGAACGTGCCTGTCACTCCCGGAATCATCTGCTCATCAACTACGCCGTCTCCCACGCCGTGGCCGAGCAGTGCCTCGCCGAGGGGCGCGACCTGTGGTCACTTGCCCGCAACCCCCACACGCCCGGCGACATCGTCGCCCGCCTCGCCCACGACCCCGATCCGGACGTGCGCAAGCAGGTGGCCGCCAGAGCCGACCTGGGTCCGTCACTGCTGGCGGGACTGGCCCAGGACCCGGACAGCGCCGTACGGGCCCGGGCCCTGCTGCAACCACTGCCGCGTACCTGGCCGCAGCGAGACGCCCTCGACCAGGTCGTCGGCCACGCGGTCGAGTGCGTCGGTGCTGTCGGTGAGATGTTCGTCGAGCCGGGGACGAGCTGGTACGAGGCGTGCGCCGCGTCCCCGGATCCTCAGCTGCGCCGAGTCGCCGCGACCTGCCCTCGGCTGTCGGAGGAACTGGTGCCCCGTCTGGCCGAGGACGCCGACGAGGACGTACGCCACCTGCTGGCCTACAACCACCCGCTGGCACCGCCCGCACTCGTCCTCGACGCCTTCATCGCCACACCGCGCCAGCGCCCCTACCTGCTCACGCTGCCCCGTCTGCCCCGCACCGGGCTGGACCACCTCCTCGACCACGACGACCCCGACGTCCGCGCTCTGGCCGCCTCCGATGCCGGCCTGGCCCAGCCGCCCGTCCGCCTACTCGCCGACCCCGAGCCCCGCGTCCGTCAGGCCGCGGCCACCAATCCGCGCCTTCCCCTCGACCTGGTCTCAGCACTGCTCGACGACCCGGAGCACGCGGAAGGAGCCGCAGCCAACCCGAACCTGGCCGCTGACCGCCTCCATGAGTTGCTCGACCTCTGCGAGCTGCCCGGAGCCACCGCCAGCTGAGGACCCCACAGCTGAGACCCCGACGGCCGCGGGGTTTCAGCGGCCGCGTCCGATGCCCATGAGACGTGGCAGCACTGCGACAGCGCGCCGTGGGACCCGTTCGAGGCCCACGGCGCGGAGGCCCGGGTTACTTGCCGCTGTCTTCGGCGAGAGTGTGGGCGACGAGCGCGTCGGCGTGTCCGTGGCCGAGTCCGTGCTCGGTCTTGAGCCAGGTGACGAGTTGCATGTGCTGGTCAGGGGCGAGGTGCGGATGAGGTCCTTCCAGTCCGCGATCGGGCGGCCGTCCTTCCTCTCGATCGAGGGGAAGTAGCTGGCGGGCCCCTTGGCTGGTCCGGTCATCGTGATGTCCTATCTGTCGCTCGGTTCGTGGTGATGCTGATACCTGGTAAGGCTTGCGGGCTCGCCTACGCCTTGATGAGGCGGGCGATGGCTGCGCTGAGCCACCGGAGGCCGAGGCCGGCGCCCGTGGTGAACACCAGGACGGTGACGGAGGAGCCTGCGAAACCCGCGAGGACGCCGAGGGGCATGAGACCGGAGCCGAGGGCCCATCCGCGGTGCCGGCCGGCGGCGAAGTGACGGGCGGCCAGCACGAGGAAGGCCGCACACAGGGCGAGGTAGCCGACCATGCCGCTGAGCATGTGGATGCTGCCGTGCCATCTCCATGCGGCGGCACCGGCATCGGGGGAATCGGGCGCACCGGCACCGGGCCACCCCGCCGCAGGCCGGCTGCTCCCTCCTGCGCGCGGTCGGTTGAGCCGGGGGCGGCGGCCCGGGGAGCGTCCGGTTAGGCTGAAGCGGCACGTCAACGGCCGTGGGAGGCCGGGAGGGTCCTGGACGAGGGGGAGCATGAGCGAGCTCGACGACCTGCGGATGCGCCTGGCGGCGCTGGAGACGGAGGTCGACCGGCTCCGGAAGGAGTCCGCAGCGACGCGAACGAGGGCGGCGATGGCCGACCGGGGCGGTGCGAAGGCCGCGAAGGCAGCGAAGGCGCGTACGTCGCCGCGCGGCCGCGCCCGGGTGCTGGACGAGACCCGTGTTGTGGTGGAGGGGGAGACCGAGACGGGTCAGGCGATGACCTGCCTCGCCGAGGCCGTCGGTGTCCTGGGCTCCGGCCGGGTCCGCAGCCAGGTCGAGGCCCCGCAGACCCAAGTCCTCCAGACCCAAGCTCTAGAGGCCCAGGCTCTAGAGGCCCAGGCTCTAGAGGCCCAGGCTCGACAGGCCCAAGTCCTGCCGACCGAAACCCGGCAGACCGAAACCCTGCGGACCGAGGTTCCGCAGGCCCTCACCCCGGCCCTGGAGCCTCAGGGCCGCACGCTCCCGCAGCACGGCCGGTTCCTGGAGAGCCTCCTGGCGGGTCAGTCGGCCCTCTTCGAGGAGCAGCGCCGCTCGGACGCCGAGCAGTAGCCACCTGACGAGCAAGCGGCCGGCTGATCAGCGCGGCGTGAGTGCAACCGCACCCACGCCGACACGGTCACGCCTTCGGAAGCGTTATCCCCAGTTCGAGCATCGCCGGCGAGGCCGGGCCGCCCTCGGAGCGCTCGGTCTTGTACCCCTTGACGCCGGGGGCGACGGTGCGCGGGTCGACGGCCTCGGAGGGGGCGCCGGTGGAGTAGAGGCCCTCGGGGTCCTGGTCGCGGTCGTGCGGCAGGAGCCAGAAGACGCGGCGGCGGAAGGTGCCGGAGGCTCGGGAGGACCGGGCGTCGGGGCCGAGGATGGCGTAGCCGACCATGCGGCCGTCGCGGTGGTAGGCGGGGCGGCCGCGGCGGGTGGTGAGGCGGTCCAGGGACTGGCGCACGTAGTCGAGGTCGGTGGTGTCCTCAAGCCAGACGAGATCGGTTTCGTGGGCGAGCTCGGCCGGGTCGATCAGCGCGCTCACGCGTTCTGCTCCTCTGTGTCGTCGGTGATCAGGCCGATGCCCGGGTAGTACTTGCGACTGTTGGACAGGACCATCTCCTTGGGGGAGGTCATACCCAGTGTCTCGCGAACTCGTGCGGCGAATGCACGACCGGATACGGGATTGGCGCCTTCGAAGCCGCACCAGCGGGTGTAGGCGCCGAAGAGCTGGGACTGTTCGGCGCGCATGCCCTCGCCTGTGACACAGGCCTCCTTGAGGAAGCGGCCGACGTGGTCCTCGGTCTCGGCGTAGGCGGTGGTGGCGACTTGGACGCGCTGGGGGCCGGCGAGGTCCTTCTCGCCGGCGAAGTAGCGGCGGGCGCCGTCGATGAGCCAGGCGAGGATGCCGGGGCCTTCCTCGGCGACGAGGACGTGGGCCAGGTTGTCGATCTTGCGTTCCTCGGGGACGACCCGTTCGAACGGGATCAGGCGCATGCGGCGCCAGAAGGCGAAGCCGCCGGTGCCGACCTCGGGGCGGTGGTTGCCGAGCAACCAGAGCTTGTGGGTCGGTTCGAAGGAGAAGAAGTCCTGGCGCATCCGGCGGGCCTTGATCTTGTCGCCGCCGGTGAGGAGCTTGACCCGGGCTTCGTCGAAGCGGTCGCCGGGCTTGAGCTCGGAGCAGACGATGATGCGTCGGCCGTGGAGTTCGGCGAGGTCGGTGGGGTGCCCGTCGAAGGTCTTGGCCATCAGGAAGCCGGGCGGGGCGGCGTCCGCGTAGTCGCCGAGGAGCTGGATCATGACGTCCAGCAGGACGCTCTTGCCGTTCTTGCCCTGGCCGTAGAGGAACGGCATGACCTGGGCGCCGACGTCGCCGCTGATCGAGTAGCCGAGCAGCAGGTGGAGGAAGTCGCGGGTCTGGCGGCCTTCCTTGTCGTCGCCGAAGGTGTCGGTGAGGAAGCGGTCCCAGCGCGGGGTCCGCATCCGGGCCGGGGCCAGGGTGGTGGAGCGGGAGTGGTGGTGGACCTTCGGGTCGGGCGGGACGATGGCGCCGGTGCGCAGGTCGACCACGCCGCCAGGCGTGCACAGGGCGTAGGCGTCGGCGTCCAGCAGGGCGGCGTTGAGGACCATGCCGGGGGCGGACTTCGCCTGGGCGAGCATGGCGTTCATGCCCGAGGTGGAGAGGGCGCGGCGGCGGTGCCGGCGCAGGTCGGTGTTGGTGTGGACGCCGCGGGGGTCGTGGGTGGCGATGCTCTCGGCCATCTCACCCGCAGCCCACAGGACGGTGTCGTCCTCGTCGAGCTGCCAGCGGTGGGCGGCCCAGCGGTACCAGCCGAGGCCGGGGACGTGCCGGTAGTCGCCTCCGTAGAGGTGGACGAAGAGCTTGGCGTTGCCCCGGTCGGACAGGGAGTCGGGCAGGAGGCCGTGCGCGCTCGCCTCCGGTCCTGCGGGGGCCTGCTTGGCCTCCTGAACTGGGGCGGGAGCCGACGCGGGCGCGGCGGGCGGGGTGTCGAGGAGGCTCTCCTGGACGGGGGTGCCGTGCCAGGGGGGCGGGGAGGCTGGGCCGGGAACCGGCGGGTACTCCAGGATCTGCTGGGCCGTGGCCACGGGATCGAAGACCGTCCTCTTGCGGGTGCTGTCGTTCATCCGCGTGCCTTCCCGACGTGCAGGGGCTGCCTGGCGCCGGCGGCGAGGCCGGAGCGGATGACGGCGGAGCTGTGCCTGTCCTGGCTGGGGCGGGCGGTTCGGGCCGCGTCCAGGAGGAGCCGCTCAGCGGCGGTGTGGGTGAGGTGACCGGCGGAGACCAGGCCTCCCATCGTGTAGGCGGCGCGGTTGAGTTTGCCGGTGAAGCCGGCTCCCTCGGGGGTGGTGGCGCAGTCGGTGACGTCCTGGAGGACGGTGTCGAGGACTCTCTCGGCCCCCCGCTTGCCGCCGCCTGCCGCGACGACGGCCGCACGGCCACGGTCGGGGACCGACGGTTGGGCGGCCGACTGGGTGCTGGGCCGGTCCTTGAGGTGACCGGTACGGACGAGTTCCTCGCTGAGCCACTGGGGCAGGGGCGCCGGCGTCCTGGCCCCGGGGAGGGCGGTGTAGGTACCGGCGGCGGTGACCGTGCCGGGGGCGACGATGTAGCCGCCGTGCGCGCGCACGTCGACCTGCCAGGCCAGGGCCCGGCCGTGGGAGGAACCGGTGGAACAGGCGAACCGGCGGTGGACGTCCTCCTGGTACCAGATGTGCAGCCCGCCAGAGGGGGTGCGCACGCGCAGGGTTCCGGTGTCCGTGGCAGGGTCGGGAGCCTGGCGGAGAGCCGCGAGCAGCGCGAGGGTGTGGTACCCGTTCTCAAGGCCGTCGAGGCTGACGTTCTCGTGGATCGGGATGCCGGGCAGGATCCGGTCCCGGGCGGGAACGGTGCTGGTGTGGCTGTCCACGTCGATGACGACGAGGCCTGCGGGGCCGCAGGCGACGCCGGTGCCGAAGTCCGGGTTGACGCGCCACCAGGCGGTGAGGACGTCCTGGTCGAGGGTGGCGGCGTGGAAGCCGTGGCACCAGCGACCGACCGGAAGGCATGCGCAGTCGGCAGGACTGTGGGGGGAGTCCTGGCAGGGCTGGCAGTTCGCGGGCGGGGTCTTGCGGCCGGGCGCGAGGGGATGGACGGGCCAGCCCTGGACGGCGCACCAGCGGGCGACGGCCAGCGCATCCGACTGGCGAAACGCTCGGTCGCTCCCCACGGCCTTAGGCGCCGTCACGCTGGTCCCTCTCCCCATGGTTGGTAGCTGCTCGGACTTGAGTCGCTCGTTCAGTCGCTGAGGGCAAAAAGCCAGGTCAGGGCACTGGTGGGCGCCGGATCAGCGACTGAAGCGACCGAAGTTCAGAAGATAGCTCACACAGACTATCCGAGCGAGGACGTACGAGTGCGGACTGCCGGAGTCTGCGGGGAAACTCAGCTACCGAAGCTCGGGCCAGCGACTGATCCCGTTCAGTCGCTGGTTTCGGTCTCCCGACGTTTTCGCAGGTCAAACCTGCTTTTCACAGCAAACAGCGACTGAAGCGACTGTAGCCCGGGTCTATAACGCGCACACGCACAGGGGAATGTCTTCATATACCTGGCCTTGAGTCGCTTCGGTCGCTGATGGAGCGGGTGCATGTGCCCTGACCTGGTATTTTGTCCAGCGACTGAAGCTCAGCGACTCAAAGCGACTGAGTCTCTCGGGCCAGCTCCCCGGCGTGTCGCGCCGGTCAGGTTCTTCTGGAAGTCTCCGACTTGGGTCGCTTGGGTCGCTTCAGTAGCTCCGGCTCCCGGTCTGGGGGAGTCCTTCTCTGCTGTGACCAGGGGTTATGGATCGCAGCGCCCCAAGCGACCGGGGCAGTCCAGGTACTGAGTCGCTGAGTCGCTGCCCCGGCTGCTCCCTCCGAGAGCAGGGTCGTGCCCGCGCGGCCAGCCTCGTGTGGCCAGTAGCGGCGCCGGTTTCGGCCCGTGCCGGGGTAGGCGTCGAGAGGGCGCGTGTCCAGGCCGCCGTCGGCCTGGCAGCTACCGAAGCGACCCAAGCGACCGAGATTCCGACCTAGCTGAGAGAGACCCGGTTTCAAGAGCCGGCCGGGAGGTTCCGCCCGCAGCTGGACGAGTCCGGTGACGAGCGTTTGTCCCCCAACCGGGTAATCTTGTGACGCCCGACACGCCCTGAGGCTTGTAGCGTGGTGTACGCCAGACTACGATCGCCGGTATGAAGCAGCTGAACGTGCGACTGGACGACGCCGTGCACGAGGCGCTGGAGCAGCGGGCGGAGGCCGCCGGGCTGAGCCTGACGGACTACGCCCGCAAGGTGCTGGCGGAGGAGGCGGACGAGCGGCGCGAGCGGTTCCTGACGGCCGCGGCCCACTTCTCGCAGGCGTGGGGGCCCGCGTTCGAGGCCGAGTTCGGTCCCTACCCGCAGAGCACCCGCGGCGCCGCGGCGGACGCCGCGTGATCCTCCAGATCGACCGGGCCTGGCTGCTCGACGTCGCTCACCAGTTCCTGCCCGCCGATCCGGACGTCACCGACTACGGGACCCTCGCCGCTGCGGTGGCCCGTCACCTCGACGAGGTCATGGACGTGCCGGTGTACGGCGGGGTGCACCAGCGGGCCGCAGCCCTCATGCACCAGTTGATCCGCGTCCCGGCCCTGGAGTTCGCCAACGAGCACTTCGCCGCCGTCGTGGCCGCCTCCTACCTCAGCGCCTCCGGCGTCATCGTCACCGCGGAACCCAAGCAGGCCGTCGACCTGGCCGCCCGCCTCCGCGCCGGGAACGCGGACGTCCGCGAGACGGCGGCCGCCATCCGGACCTGGTACCGCTGACCCCGCTCGACGACCGGTCAGCCGGCATCCGGCGGAAGGCGTCGGTCTCCTGGCGTGGTCCGGTGGTCCGGTGGCCCTGGAGCACGGCGGCCGGGCGGCCGGGGGAGGAGCCCGGGGCTCTGTCCGGTGACGAGTGGCGGTCGCCGAGGGCACGGCCCCAGCAGCTACCGAAGGCACCGGAACAGCGACTGTCGGACCGGCATGCAATCGTGTGCGGACGGGTGGGTGCTCGGGGGAGCCCGCGCCGTTGCCGGCCCGGCCGACAGCTGGATCCGGCTGCCCGACCTCGATTGCGGTGTCCGCGGCCCCGTGTCCGCGGGCGGGGAACGGACGGGCCCGTGACGCCGGTGTGCCGGTGACGGCGTTCGGCGTGGTGCTGGCGTTCTCGCTCGCGCAGGGGTCGTGGCAGTGGTTCTCCACCCATCTCGGGGTGGTGCTGCTCGCGGTGGTCCTGTCCTTCAGCCGTGCGCCGTTGCCGGCGCCGGGTCGACGGGCTGCCTACGGGCGGAGCCTGGTGGCGTACTCGCTGGTCGTGGTTTTGTGCGTGGCGTTGGCGCTGGCTCCGGCACTTCAGCGCTGGGACTGGCTGTTCCCCATGCCCGGGGCCCGGAGCGGGTGCGCTGAGTCCGGCCGCTACGAGAGCCTGCGGACGCAGGCCACGCTGGGGGACCCGGCCGGGCGCCTCGATGCCGCGATGTCCCCCTACCCGCCCCAGCTCCTGGAACGGTTCGAGCATTCATAACCGATCTGAACGCCACCATGGACGCCCACCTCGCCGAGCGGAGCCCGATGGCACTGTGCCCCCGGCGTCCTCGGGGACCGCCGGCGCTAGGTCCGTCCGGCCGCTCACGTGATGGTCGCGTGACCGACGTGACCGTCACGGTCGGCTGGCAGCCGCCAGCCGCCAGCTGTCGGTTGCTCGGCTTACCCCGGTGGGGCTTCCACCGGGAAGTGGATCGGGCTCAGCAGGTGCTGCGCCCGCTCAGGGCTCGGCCGGTTGGCCATCCTGGGCACGATGGCCGCGCGCAGCTCGCCGATCAGCTCGCCCAACTCCTCCGGGCTGAGCCAGAGTGCGTGCTGCCGGTAGCCCACCTGGTCGGCCACGGGGTCGGCCCGTTCGCGGTCGAGGTAGGCGTTGAACTCGGCCAGCAGGGCGGTCATCGCGGTGGCGAAGGCCTGCCGGTGATCGTCGGGGGTGAGTGAGCGGACCATCTCGGAGCCGACCACGGCTCGGTCCTGGCGCAGCCGGTAGTGCCGTTCCACCGCGCCTCGCACCCTCCGTTCCTCGGCGACCTCCAGGATCCCGCTGGCGACGAGCAGATTGATGTGCCGGTAGACGGTGGCCTTGGAGGCTTCGGGGATGCGGGCGCGGAGTTGAGCGGTGGTCAGGAGCCTTCCGCCGCCCATCGCATGCACGATCCGCAGCCGGATGGGGTGGGCGAGCAGTTCCAGGGAGTCCATGTCCAGATGGTCTCATGGCTGCTACCGTTCTCAATTATGGGACTAAATGGGGTAGGGGCACTGGACGTGGCGCGGGGCTTTGCCGCGCTCCTGCACGCGGAGAGTTTCGCCGAGACCGTGGAACTGTTCGCGCCACCTTTGCGCGCGGCCGTATCCGCCGATGCGCTGCGGCTCGCGTGGGCGGCCGAGACCGCGGGGCAGGGAGGGGTCACGGTGATCGGGGAGCCGGTGCGCGAGCCCGGCGAGGCCGACCCGGTACGCATCCGAATCCCGGTGACCTGCGCGAACGGCGGCTTCACCGTGGTCACGTCGGTCGGCGCCGACGGCCTGCTGCACGGTCTGCGGCTCGCCCCGGACGGCGGCGCCGAGTGGCAGCCGCCGCACTACGCGGACCCGGCCCGGTTCACCGAGCGGGAAGTCCGGCTCGGCACCGGTCCGCTCGCCGTACCCGGCACGCTGAGCCTGCCCGTCGGACCCGGACCGTGGCCCGCGGCCGTGCTGCTCAGCGGTGGCGGCGCGTTCGACCGGGACGAGACCAGCGGCCCCAACAAGCCGCTCAAGGACCTCGCCTGGGGGCTCGCCACCCGACAGGTGGCCGTGCTGCGCTTCGACAAGGCGACCTTCGCGCACCCGGACCGCCTGCCGTCGGACTTCACCATGGCCGACGAGTACCTGCCGCATGCGCTCGCCGCCGTCCAACTGCTCCGGCGACAGCCCGGGGTGGCCGCGGACCGGATCCACCTGCTCGGCCACAGCATGGGCGGTAAGGCGGCGCCCCGCATCGCCGCCGCCGACCCGTCGATCGCGGGGCTGGTGCTGCTCGCCGCGGACGCCCAGCCGATGCACGAGGCGGCCGTCCGGGTGGCCCGCCATCTCGCGGAGCTCGCCCCCGGCCCGGGCATCGACGAGGCGGTGGCGGCGCTGGCCCGGCAGGCCGCGCTGGTGGCCGGCCCCGAACTCACCCCCGACACGCCGTCGGAACTGCTGCCGTTCGGATTTTCCGCCGCCTACTGGCTCGACCTGCGCGCGTACGATCCGGTGGCCACGGCAGTCGCGCTCGCCTGCCCGATGCTCATCCTCCAGGGCGGCCGGGACTACCAGGTCACCGTCGCCGACGACCTGACGCGCTGGCAGGCCGCCCTGGCAGACCGGCCCGAGGTGGCGATCCGGATCCACCAGGACGCCAACCACCTGTTCTTCCCCGGCAGCGGCCGCGCCACCCCGGCCGACTACGCGCGACCGGGGCACATCGAGCCGGCGGTGGTGGACGAGATCGCGGCCTGGCTGGCGCGCCGCTAGGGGCGGACCGGCGTTTCGGGCGCGCTGGGACGGGGCAGGCACGGCGGCCTCACGGATGCCGAGGAGTCGGCCGACTCCCGGCGTGGGTCGCTGGCCGATTCCCGGCCAGGGTGGTCGGCCGTGCCCGGTTCCCACTGTTCGGGGTGGACGGAGTCCCGTCCGAATCCGGCTTCTCCCATCCGACCCGCGAGGGTCGTCCCCACGGGCGGATGCGGGCAGTTCCCGATGGTGAGGCGCCGCCGGATCTCTCCCGGTCGGGGGCGGCTTCGCTGTCCTCAGCGGGCAAACTTCTCGATGGCCGCCGGGGTGACAGGGGTGAAGAAGTTGACGAGGTTGCCGTCGGGGTCACGGAACAGGCGGGACCGGTTGCCCCAGGGCAACGTGGTGGGCTCGTTGACGAAGTCAGCGACGAAGCCGGCCAGGTTCCGGTGCACGCCGTCCACGTCGTCGACGAGGAATTCGATGATCACGGTGTTGTTGTCGGCCGGACGGGCGGAGCCGGGCGCGAACAGTGCCACGGTGCGGGTGCTGCCGATCGCGAGGGTGCCGCCGGTGGTACGAAGCTCGGCGAAGTCCTCGGTGGACCAGGTCGCCTGCACTCCGGTGGCTCGCTCGTAGAAGTCGACGAGGCGTGCGATATCGCCGGTGATGATGCGGATCGAGACGAGGTCCATGGAGATCTCCTTGGTCGGTGAAACCGGTGCAGCCCGCACGCTAGAACAGATAGTGGACAGAATCAGTCCGGTATTCCCGCTACGATCCGTCCATGGCTCGACCTACTGGCCGCGTGCTCACGCTCCTGGAACTCCTGCAGTCGGGCGGCATCCGGACGGTGGCCGAGCTCGCCGACAGGCTCGGCGTCGACGGGCGCACCGTGCGGCGCTACGTGGACCACCTGGTCGACCTCGACGTGCCCGTCGAGTCGGTGCGCGGCCGCTACGGCGGGTACCGGCTCGCCCCCGGGTACCGCCTGCCGCCGCTCATGCTCAACGACGACGAGGCGCTCGCCGTGCTGCTCGGCCTCGTCGCCGGTCGCCGAGCGGGGTTGCTGACGACGGTGGACACCGCGAGCGAGACCGCCGCGGCCAAGATCCGCCGGGTGCTGCCCGAGCGCCTGGCCCGTCGGCTCGACACCGTCCTCGAATCGCTGGCCTTCACGGCTCCACCCGGCGAGATCGCCGCCCCGGAGAGCGGGGTCCTGCTCACCGTCGCCGATGCGGTACGCCATCGCCGACCGGTCTCGATCAGATACACGGCCCGCGACGGCCGACGCAGCGAACGCACTCTGCACCCGTACGGGATCGTCACTCACGCGGGCCGGTGGTACGTCACCGGCACCGACCCCGCGATCGGCCAGGACCGGACCTTCCGGCTCGACCGCATCGCGGACGCGAGGGCCCTGGCGGGCTCATTCGAGCCGCCCGCCGGACTCGACCCGGCGCAGCGCGTCCTGTCGGGGCTGGCCGAGGCCGCGTACCGGCATGAGGTGACCCTGCGGATCCACGGGACGGTCGAGCAGATCCGCGCCCGGCTCCCCGCCAGCGTCGCGAGCGTGGAGGAGCCCGTGCCCGCGGGCAGCACGGATCCGCACGCCGAGCAGTGGCTCCGCGTCGACATCCGAGCGGAGCGGCTCGACTGGTTGCCCCCCGTCCTCGCCTCGCTCGACCGGCCGTTCGTCATCGAGCGTCCGGACGAACTCCGAGATCTCGTCCTCGCACTGGCCGACCGGCTCACCAGCTCTGCCCGCCGAGCCTGACGGCGCCGGCTACCGGGAGAGAACCCGGCTTGCGGTGGTGAGTGTTCGGGCGGAACCGTCCGGGACACTCACCACGCCGCAGCGGCAGCCGGCCTACCTGGCGAGTTCGGCCGGTTCGTCAAGTCTCGTCAGCTTCTTGCGTCCGACCGCTGGGCCTGGCCGCTGCGCCTGACCGGCGCGTCCGACCGCTGTGTCTGCGAAAAAGGAAGCGTCAATTCCGATTGCGCGCTTGGGTGTTGGGAACTTCGAAGCGTCGCCGACTGTTACAAGGCAGTGACGATCCGCTCACAACCCAAGTGTCGAGCGCGGCGTCCCTACAGATGACAGAGCCCGAATCGCACCGACCGTGCCTTCGGGTCGAACAACCACCTCCCCTTGAAAGGGGTCACACCCGTGATCGTCTCCAAGCGGAACTCCCTGCGCATGGCGGCCGTGACCACCGTCGCCGTGCTCTCCCTCGGGCTGGCGGGTACCGCCATGGCGGCCACCCCGGTCGCCCACCCCGCGTCCACCGCGCAGCAGGCCGCCGCGCAGCAGGTCGCCGCGCACGCCAGCATCACCGCCAAGCCGTCGGTCTCGTCCGTCCAGGCCTGGCAGCTGTTCCGTGTCACCGGCACGACCACCGGCCTCAAGGCGGGAACCGAGGTGACCCTGCAGCAGAAGCAGCACGGCAAGTGGGTCACCCTGCCCGCCTCCGTCCCCACCAACCGCAACGGCTCCTACTCGCTCGGCGTGAAGCTCGGCATCAAGGGCCTGAACGAGCTGCGCATCGTCAGCGGAGACATCGCCTCCCCCGTGTTCACCGTGACCGTGCGCTGACCCACGGTCCACCGTCCCCACGGTCCACCGTCCCCACGGTCCACCGTCCCCACGGTCCACCGTCCCCACCGTCCCCGACGCCGGACACGGGAATCAACCACGGTGCACCCCGGCCCGGCCCGTGTTCCCACCCACCGGCAATCCACCCGGCATCGTCAGCTTCACCGTGCCCGCACAGACGGCTGCGTCGATGCCCTGACCTGGTCCGCAGGCTCGTTCTGACCGACTCGGGAGGGGGCGTGACGGCGGTCAGCGCGGACGCGCCCAGCTCGGCGTCCAGGTCCCGGCGGCGTCGTGGCCGGCCGTTGTGGCGGCGAGGTGGGCGCGGAGGGTGGTCAGGGCCGGGTGGGGGTTGTCGCGGTGCCAGAGGAGCGAGTGCGGGTAGACGGGCGTCGGGCCGGTCACCGGGATGCGGCGCAGGCCGTGGTCGGCGGGCCAGACGAGGCGGGTGTGCTCGCCCATGAAGGTGGCCAGGGCGGGTGTGTCGGCGATGGTGTCGAGGAGCGCGTCGGAGCCGAAGTTGGGGCCGGTGGCCTCGATGGTGAGGCCGAACCCGGCGGCGAGGTCGTCGTAGTAGGCACCCCACTCGGTACCGGGGACGATGCCGGGCATCCAGATCCGGTGCCCGGCGAGCTGGGCGACGGTCACCGACCGGGCGCCCGCCAGTGCGTGGGCGGGACCGGTGAGGAGCTGGAGCGGCTCGTCGACCACCCGGACGGACTCGATGTCCTCGGGAAGGGGCCGGCCGGGCGCGACGACGGCACGGAAGGACGCGTCGATCGCGCCGGAGCGGATGGCGGCGACGGCCGTCTCGATCTCGAACAGCATCATCACGTCGAGGTCGATCTCGGGGTGCGCGCGGTGGAAGCCGCGCATCAGGCCCGACGCCGCGCCGCGCGAGTTGATCACGTCGACGCGCAGCGGGCGGCGGCCCGGGCGTACGGACTCGACCGCGCGCTCGGCGACGCGCAGCAGCTCGCGCGCGTGGGGCAGGAACGCCTGCCCGTCGATGGTGAGCTCGGCCCCCCGCGCGGTGCGGGTGAACAGCCGCACGCCGAGGTTGCGCTCCAGCGCGGCGATGCGCTTGGAGACGGCTTGCTGGGTGACGGCCAGTTCGGCGGCGGCCTCCTGGAACTGCCCCGTGTCGGCGGCGGCGACGAAGGTCCGAACGGTGTCGAGGTCCATGCCGGCCACCCTATAGTCACAACCATTGGTTGTGGCCGGGTGGCCCTGCGGTTGTTTGATCCCTGGGTATGAGGCCCGCTTCGGTGCTTCCGATCGCGGATCGGTTGTGCGGGTGAGGCGGTGCCGCCCGGCCGCCCTGGTGAGTGGCCCGGAGTCGTGGTCACGGGCCAGGCCACTCCGTCGCGGGCCGGTCACTCGTCACGGGCAGGTCACTCCGTCACGGGCAGGCACTCGGCGAGCAGGCCGACGACGTCGCGCCAGGCCCGCTGAGCGTGCCGTGGGTGGTGGCCGACGCCGGGAAGCACGGTCTGGTCGACCGGCGGGTGGTGGAAGGCGTGCAGGGCGCCGCCGTAGACCACGAGGCGCCAGTCGACGCCCGCGGCCTGCATCTCGGCGGTGAACGCGTCCCGTTGCGCGGGCGGCATGATCGGGTCTTCCGATCCGACCCCGGCCCACACCGGGCAGCGGATGCGTGCCGCCTCGCCCGGTCGGCCGGTGGTCAGTGCGTTGACCGTCCCGATCGCGCGCAGGTCGACGCCGTCGCGCCCGAGTTCCAGCGCGATGGCGCCACCGGTGCCGTAGCCGATGGCGGCGATCCGGCCGGGGTCGGTCCGCGGTTCGGCGCGCAGCACGTCGAGCGCCGCGTGGCCGATGCCCCGCATCCGGTCGGGGTCGGCGAGCAGCGGAGTGACGTGCGCCAGCATCTCCTGCGGGTCGGTGAACCAGCGCCCGCCGTTGATGTCGAAGGCCAGCGCCACGTAGCCCAGTTCGGCGAGGGCGTCGGCCCGGCGGCGCTGGAAGTCGTTCAGCCCCGGCCCCTCGGGCCCGATCAGGACCGCGGGCCGGCGGTCGGCACCGGCCGGGAGTGCGAGGTGCCCGATCATCGTGAGGCCGTCGGCCGGGTACTCGACCGTGCGCGTGGTAACCGTCGTCATGGGACCGGACTGTAGTGACCGCCGGGCCCGGTCGGGTCGGTGTTCACCGCCGGCAGAACAGTGCGGGTGTGCCGCTGGACGTGCGGCGACGGCAGTGGTGAGACCGGCCCGGGGGGCCGGTCTCACCTGACGTTGTCGGGGGGAGGTGG
Organism: Kitasatospora sp. NPDC086801; assembly: GCF_044745805.1. Classification (NCBI taxonomy): domain Bacteria; kingdom Bacillati; phylum Actinomycetota; class Actinomycetes; order Kitasatosporales; family Streptomycetaceae; genus Kitasatospora; species Kitasatospora sp. NPDC086801. The sequence continues at coordinate 9,098 of NZ_JBIVAX010000061.1, read as the reverse complement.
ATCTGCGGGTGCGTCTCACACGACGTTGTCGGCCGCCCGCGTTTGCGTCATCCGCTCCGTCATCCGCTCCGGGCCCAGGTCAGGATCCGGCCGGTGCGTCCTCGATGTCCGAGATGAGTTTGGTGCTCAGGTCGCTCTGCACTGCCAGCTGGGTGTGCCCGGCGTTGGGGCCGGTGCCCCAGGTGAGCGTGACGGTGGTGAACAGGTGGCCGGCTCCGGAGTCGTGGTACTGCACCTCCCAGTGGGTGGGCACGTCCTGGGCGCGAAGGACGCCGTCGGCATGGTTGGCTTCCTCCCAGGCGGCCAACCGCTGTTGCAGATCTGCCGTGAGGTAGTGGGCGCGAAGGCTGCTCGACAGGTCGTCGGTGCCGTCGGCGACGGCGTCGATGTAGGCGCCGTAGAAGTCGGCGACCCGGTCGACCGCGGAGTCCGGGCTCCCGTCGCGGACCGCGTCCCCCGGCGCCACCCGCTGTCCGTCCGCCTGCTCGGTACGAGTGGTGGGGGCGGGGTGCTGCGGGCCGGCCGCCGTGGCCTGCGGCGTGGCCGCCACCATGATCAGGCCGACCGTGGCGGCCGCCGCCAGCAGTCCGCGTCGAACGCTCAGCTTCATCGTCAGTCTCCCTCGTCATGCCATCGGGTCGGGCCCTGGGCGGGTCACCTGTCTCAACGACGCTCGAACCGGCAGGGAACGGGCCGCGCGCAAACCCGGCGCCGACCCGACCTTCGAGGCACTCGTGGTGTGAAGAGCGGGCTCTCCTCTCTCCTCTGACCGGAGCCTTCTGGGCGGCTGTCGGAATCCGGCTTCCCGAAGGAAGGTCTGACGGGCGGTCGGCGTCCGTGAATCCCAGGTCGGAACGCATTGTCAGTGCCCCCTCGTAGTGTGGAACCAGCGTTGGAGGGGGCGCCGGAAAGGCGTCGAAAAGAGCGTTGGAAAAGGGGTAGAACCATGTCTGCGAACCGGATCAAGCACAAGGTCAACCACGTTTCGCTCGTGGTCGACAATTCCGGCTCGATGCGCAAGCACGAGGCGCAGCTTGTTCGTGTGGTGGACGAGTTCGTGAAGGGCCTTCAGGAGGAGTCCGACCGGCTCGGCCACGAGACCCGCATCAGCCTCTACGCCTTCGATCACGAGGTGCAGAACCTGGTTTGGGACATGGACGTCAAGCACCTGCCGTCGCTGCGGGGCCTCTACCAGGTCAACAACGGTGCGACGGCGCTGATCGAGGCGGCCGTGAAGTCCATAGACGACCTGAAGAACATCTGGGAGGGGTACGGGGAGCATTCCTTCCTCCAGGTCGTCGTCACCGACGGCGAGGAGAACGCCTCGGGTTGCTCGGAGACCGGCCAGATGCACATCCGCATGGGCGGCGAGGGCACTGCCGTCCTGGACAAGTGGCTGGGCCGCATTCAGAAGGCCATGGACAACCTTCCTGACCACTGGACCTCGGCGATCCTGGTCCCGAACTCCCTGGCCAAGCGCACCGCTCAGGAGTACGGCTTTCCGGCGGGCAACATCGCGATCTGGGACGCGGATTCCAGCAAGGGCGTGGAGGAGGCCATCGGCACCGTCAAGACGGCTGCGACGAGTTTCCTGCGGGGCCGTGAGCAGGGCGTGCGCGGCACCAGGAACCTGTTCGCCATGGGCCAGGATCTGAGCACTGCCGAGGTGAAGGCCAATCTCGATGCCCTGGACACCGGCAAGTACATCCTGATACCGGTCGACCAGCAGACGCAGATCCGCGACTTCGTCACCCGCGCCGGGCACGCGTACAAGAGCGGCTGCGCCTTCTACGAGCTGTCCAAGCGCGAGAAGATCCAGGGCAACAAGCAGCTCGCCGTGGCGGAGAAGGACCCGGCCACCGGGCGGATGACAGGCAGGGTGTTCTCGGGCCCGGCGGCCCGCCAGCTCCTCGGCCTGCCGCAGTCGGAGGTCACGGTGAAGCCGGGCGACAACCCGGCGTACACCGTGTTCGTCCAATCGACCTCCGTCAACCGGAAGCTGGTGTCGGGCACCAAGCTGCTCGTCCTCCTGTAGCACCCATAAGCGCAGCAGGTGCCGAGGTGGCGGCGGTGCTGTGAGGTCCGGTCGCTCACCGGGCATCCCGGTCGTCCCGGTCGTCCCGGGCATCCCGGTCATCCCGGCCGTCTGTGGCCCGGTGCGGGCGTCGTCGTCCGTCCTGTCGGCGGTGCGGCTGCCCGCGTGCCGCAGCGGAGCCGGTCCGTGACCCCGATCGGGTCGGCGGCCCGTGGTCCCGCAGCTCGCTGATCACCGCCCAGGCGACCGACACCACCGGCACCGCCACCACCGCGCCGAGGACACCGGCCAGCACGGCGCCGCCGATCACCGACAGCGCCACCGCCACCGGGTGGATCCGGACGGACCAGCCCATGACCAGCGGGTGCAGCAGATGGCCCTCGATCTGGCCGATGACCACGATCAGCCCGAGCACCAGCAGCGCGACCACCGGGCCGCGGGCCGCCAGGGCGACCAGCGCGGCGACGGCCAGCGCGATGGGGGAGCCGATCAGCGGGACGAGCGCCGCGACGAACTCCAGCACGATCAGCGGCAGCACCAACGGCACCCGCAGCACGGCCAGCGCGATGCCCACCAGCACCGCGTTGGTCGCCGCCACGATCAGCACACCCCGGGTGTAGCCGGCGAAGGTGCGCCACGCGGCGCGCCCCGCCCGGTCCCAGGCCGGCCGTGACCGGGCCGGGAGCTGCCGCTGCGCCCAGCACCACATCCGGTCACCGGAGTGGAGGAAGAACACCGAGCAGAACACCGCGAGCGCCAGCCCGGTGAGCAGCTCGACGACCCGGCTCACCCCGCTGAGCGCGGTGCTGAGTAGCGCCGAGCGGTGGGCGGTGAGGAACTCGCCGAGCTTGGCCCGCAGGTCGGTGACGGTGCCGGCCCGCAGGTGGAAGGGGGCGCCGGTCAGCCAGTGGTCGATCCGCCCGAGGCCGCCGCGCAGTTCGGTGCCCAGCCGGCCCCACTCGCCGACGACGGTCGTGCCCACCAGCGTGAGCACGCCGACCACGGTCACGAGGGCGCACACGACGGCCAGCAGGACGGCGAGCGAGCGGGGCATCGTCCGCGCCAGCAGGTCGACGAGCGGCCGCAGGACCGAGGTGATGACCAGCGCCAGGAACACGGCGACGACCGGCAGCTGCAACTGGGCGAGGACGGCGACGGCCAGGTAGGCGGCCACACCGAGCAGGACCAGCCGCCAGGTGTACCCGGCGGCGGTCCGCAGCCCGATCGGCACGTGGTCCTCGGACGCCACGGGGCGGACCCGGGGCGGGGCCACCCGGGTCCGGCGGTTGGCGGGCGGGTGGGGCCGCCGGGCCGGTCTCGCGCGGTTCACTCGCACGGGTGGCCTCCCTGGCGTCGGCCGGGCTTCGTCCGGCCCCGCGCGGCTACCCAGGCCGATGGGCGGGAAACGGTCGATGGGCGGGAAACGGTCGACGGGCGGGAAACGGTCGCGCTTTCCGGCGGCCGGTCCGCAGCGCGGTGGGACCGTCGCGGCCGGTGTCCGGCGTGGTCGTGGTGATCGACTCCTGCTGCCTCACACGTGTGGCCACCGACGAGTCGGGCACACGCGGGGCATGGACGAGGAACGGGCGGTGAGCCCGGCCCCGCCCGGGACGGTGTTCTCCCGTGCGGCGGCCGAGGGCGAGCAGCGGGTCGTCGCCGTTCCTGCCGTTCCTGCCGTTCCTGCCGTTCCCGCCGATCTCGCCGGCCTGCGGCTCTGCGACTCCGCCGGGCTGAACCTGCAGCTGCGCGCACGCCTGGACGCCGAGACGGCCGGTCTTCGACTGGAACTCGCCGGTCTGCGGCCCGTGGTGGCGCGGCTGTGCGCGATCACGGGGGCCGACACCGCGCTGCGAACCCCTCCCGACCACGACGCCGCTCTGAAGACCGCGGATCCGTCGCAGGGCACCTGCGACGACGTGGAGTGAGGAGCCTGGCATGAAGGGCGCCGGGGAAGGCACCTCGTCGAAGGAGTTCGACCGGGGGCCGATCGACTCCGATCGGAGGGCGACGGGTTCCGGCCGAAGCCCGAGCGACTCCGACCGGACCAGGCGGCTCGTGCTGGACGGCAGCGAAGGCGCGGTGCGGCGTTCCCGGGACTTCAGCCGTGAGGCGCTGCTCGCCTGGCACTGGTTGCCTGCGGTGGGCGCCGGGCGGCTGGCGGTGGCGGAGGACGTCCTGCTGATGGTGTCGGAGCTGGTCACCAATGCGTGCCTGTACGCGCCCGGTGGTCCTCGGGAACTGCGGCTGAGCTGGGACGGTGCGCGGCTGCGGGTGGAGGTCTCGGACGCCAGCCCGGTCCCGCCACGGCTGCGCCCGTTCGCCGACCCGGGCCGTCCCGGCGGCCACGGCCTGCGGGTGGTGGACCGGTTGGCGCGCGACTGGGGCTGTCTGCCCGAGGGTGAGGGGAAGCTGGTCTGGCTGGAGGTCGCGTCCCCGACGGAGCACGGCGCTCTCCGGCGCTGACCCCCCCTGGTGCGAGCGCTGCCCGCCTCGGCGGGCGGAGGAGATGCCGTGGGTCGAACTGCGGCCGGCGGTCTTCGCCTCGCCGTGCCGGGCGCGTTCCTTGTTCACCGTACGGGCGGCGATCTCCCCGGCCCGCTTCTCGCTCTCGTCCCGGTCGAGCGCGCTCTCCATGCTGTGCTCGTACCGGCGCTCCCGCTTGGGGCTGGATCCGCGGGGCATCGCGGCGGCCCCTTTCGTGACCGGGGGGGGCGTTGTCCGAGCGCGTGTACCTGTCCGAGCGCGTGCACCTGGAGGAAACCCGATAAACCACCCAAAACGTGAATCGGAAGTCGTGTGTCGGGTAGAGAACGCATGACGCGGCCACGGCGCGAAGCCGGCCGCATCCGCACCCTCGCCGGGTGCTACCGGGACCGTCGCCCGACGAAGCCGGGCCCAGGTCCTCCGGAAAACAGCCCGCCGCGCTTGAGCGCGAGCCGCTCGCGGCGCCGGGCGTTCGCCCCGATGCCCAGGAGAGAGCCACCGTGTCCACCACACTGGAAACCGGTCGCCCCGCCGACCGGACGGCCGCCCCGCCGTCCGGCCTCCCGCCCGACGTGCCGCCCCGTCCGACGGACGCGCAGCTGCGCGCGATGGGCAAGTCCGAGGCACGCGAACTCAGCGACGCGCTGTTCGAGCGCCTGGCCGGCCTCGCCCGCGAGAGCCACGCGTACAGCTACGTGCGCGGCACGATCATCGAACTCAACATGCCGCTGGTGCGCTTCACCGCCGCCCGCTTCCGGCACCGCGCCGAGGACATGGACGACATCCTCCAGGTCGGCACGATCGGCCTGATCAAGGCCGTCGACGGCTACGACCCGCAGCGCGGCGTCGAGTTCGTCACCTACGCCATCCCCACCATCGTCGGCGAGATCAAGCGCTTCTTCCGCGACACCTCCTGGCCGGTCCGGGTCCCGCGCGGTATGCAGGAGCTGTACCTGACCGTCGCCCGCGGATCCGACCGGCTGGAGCAGCAACTCGGCCGCCTCCCGCACCCCGACGAGATCGCCGAGGACCTCCACATCACCGTCGAGCAGGCCACCGAGGGCCTGGTCGCGGGCCGCGTCTACCGGCCCGACTCGCTGGACGCGCCGCGCGAGCAGGACACCGACGAGAGCGGCAGCGCCATGCTCGACCGCCTCGGGACCTGCGACCCCGCCATCGAACTCGCGGACTTCCGCACCGCCGTACGCCCACTGCTCGCCCGGCTGCCCCGCCGCGATCAGACCGTGCTCAAGCTCCGCTTCTGGGACGGCTGGACCCAGTCCCAGATCGCCGAACGCATCGGCGTCTCCCAGATGCACGTCTCCCGCCTGCTCACCGCCACCCTCACCCGCCTGCGCGAGCAACTGGACGACCGTGACGCCCCCGGCTGGACGGACGAACCCGAGGGAGCGGCCGAACCCGTGGTGCCGGGCTGATTTTCCTCCCGTCCGGGCGTTTCACCACGGCGGCCCCCCGCAGCGGATGGCCGCGCTGCGGGGGGCCGCCATGGTGAAACGGGAACCGTGGTGAAGGAGGAACACCGTGTCCCCGACGGCTTCCGGTCACATCCTGGAACGGCCGCGGGCCCGGGACGTCGAGCACGCAGTCGGCCCCTCGTCCCGGGCGGGCCCCGCGACGCGCAGCGTTAGGCGCAGGCCCGCGCGGGTAGGCGCGACCCTGCGGGGGGCGACCGGAACCGGACGGAGAGGAATCCCCATGTCGCTGCCAGGACTCCCACCGATGACGGCCTCCGGTGCCTTCGCCGGACGGCTGATCGCGGACGACCCCTCCGGCGGGCCCGACCACCCGGCGCCCGCGCCCGGCAACGGCCCGGCGGCGCTCGACAGCCTGGAAGGGCGCGACCGCATGACCGGATCACGGCCTTCCGGTGGACCTCCGCTCCCCACGAAGCCGCGGACGCAGCGGCTACCGCTCCCGGCCCGCCCCGAAACGGCCGCCGACGCCCGCGCCTTCACCGCAGAGTTCCTGGCCGACGTCACCGACCCGATGGTGGTCGCCGACGCCGTCCTGCTGGTCTCCGAACTCGTCGGCAACGCCCTGCGCCACACCGGCGAGCCCGGGGCGCTGTTCCTGACCCGCACCGCCGGCCGGCTGCGGATCGAGGTCAGCGACGCCAGCCCGCGCCCGCCGCTGCCCCGGCCCCCGCACCGCCCGGACGAATCGGGAGGCCTCGGCCTGTTCCTGCTGAGCCGGCTCGCCCTGCGCTGGGGCTGGCATCCGTCGGGGCCGGGCAAGACGGTGTGGTGCGACCTACGGCTGCCCGCGAGCTGACGGCCTGCCTGGCGGGTGCGCCAGGCGCACCGCGCACTCCAGCGTCATGGCCTGCGCGAAGACGCCGAAGACGCCGAAGAACTCGAAGACGTGGAAGACGCCCTCCTGCTCCTCCCCGCCCCCGCCGGAGCCGGTGGACGGCCTCGACCGCCCGCTCACGGTCTGCGACCAGCAGGCCCTCACCCCGCCGAGCACCGGGCCGGTGCCGCCCGGCGCGCCCCGCGGGGTGGCATCCTGACGGGGCAGATCCGTCCGTGGGCGCCGAGCACAGCGAGGATCCAGTGGCCGTGAACCGACCGTCGCCGTCGCCGTCGCCGCGCGGCGTCCCGGGTTGAGCGGCGTGCGCCGCCGGAGCCGGTTGGCGGCGATCGCCCGCAGCTGGTGGCAGGTCCTGCGGGCGGCGGTCGTCGGCGTGTGGGAACACGGCCGCACCATCGAACTGCTTCAGCGCTCGATGGCGTTCGCGGCGCTGTTCTTCGTGACCCTCGTGCCGCTGCTGATCGTCATCGCGGCCGCCTTCCCCGCGCGCGGCAGCGGGATCTCCGAGTGGATCACCGACGGCCTCGGCCTGAGCGGGCAGGGCGCCGACGCCGTCCACCGGCTCTTCGCCTCCCGGGGCCAGGTGCTCAGCACCACCACGGGTTTCGGCCTGGCCGCGCTGGCGGTCTTCGGGGTCTCGTTGATGGCCTCCGTCCAGGGCGTCTACGAGCGGGTGTGGGAGCTCGACCGCGGCCCGTGGCACGCGGTCTGGCGCCAGACCCTCGGCCTGGCCGGGCTGATCGGGTACATCGTGCTGGCCGCCTCCAGCGGCTCGCCCTGGCGCCACTCGGCCGTCCAGCCCACCTTCCGCATCGCCGTCACGACCGTCGGCGGCATCCTGCTGTTCTGGTGGCTCCAGCACCTGCTGCTCGCCGGACGCGTCCCGCCGAGGCAGTTGCTGCCCGGAGCCGTCGCGACCATGGTGGCGCTGGCGGGCCTGCGGCTCTTCTCCAGGCTGGTCTTCGCGCCGCTGCTGGTGTCCAACGCGGTCTCCTACGGGACGGTCGGGACGGTGCTGATCGTCCAGTCCTGGCTGATCGGCGTCGGCTACACCGTCTACGGCGGCGCGCTGGCCGGCCGCGCCGTGGTCCGGGCCCGCCACCGGCCGTAGCGCCTGTCGGGCCGGGTGACCGGCGATGCCCCGGTAGGACAGCACCGGGGCCGCCCCCGGCGGAGTGCGGACCGCGACCGGCGCGAGCCGCAGCCCGGAGCGGCCCCCCGGTCGGTGCGGTCCAGGAGGCGTGGATCCCTCCCGGGTCCCGGGTGACGCGATCGCCCTATCCTGAGGAAGTGGAAGAACGGCTGGCGGTCGGGCGGCAGTGGACGTTCCTGACCAATCACGCGCGCGTCCTGGTGCAGATCGCCCGGGACCCGGGCATCAGGGTGCGGGACATCGCGACCAGCTGCCTGCTGACCGAGCGAGCGGTCCAGCGGATCATCGCGGACCTCGAAGCGGCGGGCTACCTCAGCCACCGCCGGGTCGGGCGCGCCAACGTCTACCGCGTCATCGACGGCAAGCAACTGCGCCACCCCGCCGACAGCGGCCCGACGCTGGCAGAACTGCTGGCCGTCCTGCTGCGCTGACCGCCCGCCCCGGCGCCTGGACGGACCTTGTTCGCCGTACGCGTGGCCCCCACGCCGAGGGGGCCGGGTAAGCACGAAGCCGGTGGACGTTCCGGGTCATCACACTCGCTCCGCTTTCCCCGGAAGCTTCGCCGAGGTCGCCCCCACTGCGGGCGCGGTCTCCCGCGGCGCAGCACACGCTTTCGTCGGGGCGGCTGTAGCTGTCGGTGGCGCCGAATAGTCTGCGGGGCATGGCTGCTGTCAAGGAACCAACACCTCCCAGACCCATCGTCCCGGGCGATGTCGTCGCAGCGTTCTCCGAGTATCTCGGCGAGTGGACAGCGGCACAGATCACCCATCTGGACCCGGACCACCAGCTCGCGGGCGTCCTGCACCTCGACTGGTCCGGCCCGGAGCCGATGTCCGTGGCGGAGCTCGGCGAAGTCGTGCCGGGTTGTTTCGCGGTGGGGCTGGCGCATTGCTACTACGAGTGGGTGCTCCCTCGGAGCTACAAGGTCATCGGGACGCTGCCGCTGCTGCACGACGAGCCGCCGAACAGTTACGCGTTCGGGTGGGGCATGGGGCTCGATCTAGGTTCTGTCCGCGCGATCATGAGCGGAGCCAGATGGCCAGTGCGGCGACCGTGACTGTGCCGAGAAAGACGTACACGCGTTTGTCGTACCTG
>NZ_JBIVAX010000060.1:0-39570 GCF_044745805.1 Kitasatospora sp. NPDC086801 | reverse complement strand
CCGACCCGTCAGGAACCGACCCGATCTGGTGATCCGTCAGCGAGCTCATCAGTGTCTCCCTTGATCAGGGTGTCCACCTGATTCATGACACTCCCAGTTCGCCGGCCGGCGCGTCCTGGTGGTGGGCGGGGGCGCCTCGGCGATCCAGGTGCTGTCGGAGGTGGCGGCGGTCGGCGAGACGGTCTGGGTCACCCGGACCCCGCCGGTCTACCACGAGGGCCCGTTCACCCCCGAGTACGGGCGCGCGGTGGTCGCCCAGGTCGAGGAACGGGTCCGGCAGGGCCTGCCGGTGCGCAGCGTGGTGAGCGTGACCGGGCTCGGCCCGTCGGTCGCCTACCGGCGCGCCGAGGAACTGGGCGCGTTGCACCGCCGCCCGATGTTCGACCGGCTCACCGAGCACGGCGTCGCCTGGGGGGACGAGGAGCTGGCGGTGGACGCGATCGTGTGGGCCACCGGCTTCCGCCCGGAGGTCGGCCACCTGGCCCCGCTCGGGCTGCGCTCCCCCGGCGGCGGCATCGCGCTCACCGGCACCCGCGCCACCGCCGACCCGCGCGTCCACCTGGTCGGCTACGGCCCCTCCGCCAGCACCATCGGTGCCAACCGGGCCGGTCGCGCCGCCGTCAACGACCTCGTCCACCTGCTCGGCGACCCGGTCAGGCTGCCCGCCCCGGCCGTGGTCTGAAGCGCTCAGCCGACGAACTGATCGCGGGGTGGCGCGGCCGGCGCCGGAGCCCGGGGCGGGGCCGGCGTTGGGGGCCGGCGCTGGGAGCCGGGGAAGCCGGGGAAGCCGGGGAAGCCGGGGAAGCCGGGGAAGCCGGCCGCTCAGCGGTCGTAGTCGACCGTCACCCGGTCGGTGAGCGGGCGGGCCTGGCAGGTGAGGACGTAGCCGGCGGCCAGTTCCTTCTCCTCCAGCGCGAAGTTGCGGCGCATCTCGACCTCACCCTCGGTGACCAGCGCGCGGCAGGTGCCGCAGACCCCGCCCTTGCAGGCGAACGGCAGGTCGGGGCGGGAGCGCTGGGCGCCGTCCAGGATCGAGCGGTCGCACGGCAGGGAGAGCGTGCTGCCGCGCCCGTCCAGGACGACGGTGACCTCGCTGTGCGGGCCGTCGGCCGCCCCCGCCGCGCCGTCCCGGTCCTCCGGGCGCTCGGCGACCGGCTCGTCCTCGGCGTGGAACAGCTCCTGGTGCACGCGCCCGCCCGGCACGCCCAGCCCGGCGAGCAGTTCCTTCGCGCCGGCGACCATGCCGAACGGGCCGCACAGCCACCAGTGCCCGACGCTCCCGACGTCCACCAGCGCCGCCAGCAGCGCCCGTACCCGCTCGGGGTCCAGACGCCCGCTGAGCAGTGCGGCGTCACGGGTCTCCCGGGACAGGACGTGGACCAGCTGGAGGCGGCCGAGGTAGCGGTCCTTGAGGTCGGCCAGCTCATCGGCGAACATCACGGTGTCGCTGCGCCGGTTGCCGTACAACAGGGTGACGGTGGAGCTGCGGTCGGCGGCCAGGACGGAGGCGGCGATCGACAGCATCGGGGTGATGCCGGAACCGGCCGCGAGCAGCACGTGGTCGGCCGGAACGCCGAGGTCGGGGGTGAACAGGCCCGACGGCGTCAGCACGTCCACCTCCTCGCCCGGTCCCGCTGCCCGCACCAGCCACCGGGAGAACAGCCCGCCGGGCACCTCCCGGACGGCGATCCGCAGCGGCCCGCCGGCGGGGGCGCAGATCGAGTACGAGCGGCGCTCGTCGACGCCGTCCACCACCTTGCGCAGCGTCAGGGTCTGCCCCGGCCGGAAGGCGAAGTCCGCCGCGAGCCCGTCCGGCACCGCGAAGGTCACCGCCGCGGCGTCGTCGCAGAGCCGCTCGACCCGCTCGATCCGCAACCGGTGGAAGGTCGGACGGCGGGCGGGGCGCACCGTGGAAGCCGAAGCCTCAACGGGGGCGTCGGCGCGCGCGGCGGCGGCGGCGTCGGCCTGGGAGGCGGCGTGCGAAGCGGCGGGCATTCAGATCTCCTTGACACGTTCGAACGGCTCCCGGCAGGCACGGCAGCGCCAGAGCGCCTTGCAGGCGGTGGAACCGAAGCGGGACAGCTCCTCCGTGTCCGCGCCGCCGCAACGCGGGCAGGCCACGGGAGCGACGGCGGAAGTGGCAGCGCGAGCGGCGGCGGGAGCGGCGGTGCGGGTGGGGCCGAGACCGAGCAGGACCGGGCCGGCCGCGGCGACGGCGGAGGTCGGGCGCGGCGGAGCGATGCCCGCCTCGGCGAGCTTGCGGCGGCCCTCGGCGGTGATCAGATCGGTGGACCACGGCGGATCCAGCCGCAGCCGGACCCGGACGTCCCGGTACCCGGCCGCGCGCAGCCGACGGTCCACGTCGGCGGCCATCTCGGCGACGGCGGGGCAGCCCGAGTAGGTCGGGGTCAGCCAGGCGGTCACCGCGCCGTCGTCCACCTCCACCTCGGCCAGCACGCCCAGGTCGGCCAGGGTCAGCATGGGCAGCTCCGGGTCCGGCACGGATGCCGCGACCTCCCAGGCCGCCCCGCGCTCCGTCACCGCCGCGCTCACCACGTCGCCCCCGGGTGCGCGCGGGCCAGCACCTGGAGTTCGGCGAGCAGCGGGCCGAGCGCCTCGGTGTGCACGCCGTCCCGGCCGGCCCGGCCGAGCACGGTGGCCAGCGGCGGCACGTCCGGTGCGGTCAACCCCGCCTCGGCGAGGACGGCGTCGAGCGAGCGCAGCACCGGTTCGCGCAGCGCCGCCGGATCGGTGCCCGCCCGCAGCTCCACCGGGTGGGCCGTGAACAGTTCCTCCAGCAGCGGCCAGAGCGCGTCCAGCCCGGCCTGCATCCGCTCCGAGGAGTACGGCGTGCCGTCACCGAGCCGAAGCGTCCAGGCGGTGGCGTACTCGCGGTGGTACGCCAGCTCCTTGACGCCCCGGGCGGCGACCGCCGCCAGTACCGGGTCCGGGTGCGCGCTCAGCGCCTCGTACAGTGCGCCGCGCGCGGTGGCGAACAGCAGCAGCCGGGCGATCGCGTGGGCGAAGTCGCCGTTCGGGACCTCGACCAGCCGGACGTTGCGGAACTCGTGGTCCTCCCGCCAGTACGCCAGGTCGTCCTCGGTGCGGCCGGAGCCGTCCGCCTGGCCGGCCCGGGTGAGCAGCAGGCGGGCCTGGCCGAGCAGGTCGAGGCCCAGATTGGCGAGCGCGACCTCCTCCTCCAGCTCGGGCGCCCGGGTGCACCACTCGATCAGGCGCTGGGAGAGGATCAGCGCGTCGTCGCCGAGCATCAGGCAGTAGGCGGCGAGGTCCGCGCCGTCCACACCGGCGGGCAGGGCGGTGTCCACGCCGAGCAGCGGGTCGGCGAAGCCCGTCCCGTACGCCCAGCGGCCCTCGCCCTCGGGGCCGGGCGCGGCCTCGGCGAGGCCGAGGTAGACGTGGTCGTCCGCGTCTGTGCCAGCGCCGGCCTGCGTGCTGTGGTCCTGCATGGCGGTTCCCCCGTCAGATGTGCGGGACATCCTCGGGGATGTCGTAGAAGGTCGGGTGGCGGTAGACCTTGTCCCCGCTGGGCTCGAAGAACGGGTCGCGCTCGTCCGGGGTGGAGGCGGTGATCGCGTCCGAGCGGACCACCCAGAGGCTGACGCCCTCGTTGCGGCGGGTGTAGAGGTCGCGGGCGGCGAGCAGGGCCATCCGGTCGTCGGACGCGTGCAGCGAACCGACGTGGACGTGGTTCAGCCCGCGCCGGGGGCGCACGAACACCTCGTACAGCGGCCAGCCGGCCTTGGACTCGGTCACTTTCCGTTCTCCTGTTCCGTGTGCTCGCCCGTGCGCTCGGCCTTTCCGGCCCGTCCGGGATCGGCGGGCTGTACGGCCTGTCCGGGATCGGCGAGCTGTACGGCCCGTCCGGGATCGGCGAGCTGTACGGCCCGTCCGGGATCGGCGAGCTGTTCGGTGCGGCGCTTGGCCGCGTAGGCGACGGCCGCCTCGCGGACCCAGGCGCCGTCCTCGTGCGCGGCCCGGCGGCGATCGACCCGCTCGGCGTTGCACGGGCCCTGGCCGTGGATGACCCTGGTCAGCTCTGACCAGTCCGGCTCGCCGAAGTCCCAGCCGCCGCGTTCCTCGTTCCTGCGCAGCTCGGGGTCCGGGAGCGTAACGCCCAGGTGCTCGGCCTGCGGGACGGTCATGTCGACGAAGCGTTGGCGCAGCTCGTCATTGGTGTGCCGCTTGATCCGCCAGGCCATCGAGCGGGCGGTGTTCGGCGAGTCGGCGTCCGGAGGCCCGAACATCATCAGCGACGGCCACCACCAGCGGTCCACCGCGTCCTGGACCATCCGGCGCTGGGCGTCGGTGCCGCGCATCAGCGTCATCAGCAGTTCGTAGCCCTGACGCTGGTGGAACGACTCCTCCTTGCAGATCCGCACCATCGCGCGGGCGTACGGGCCGTAGCTGCAGCGGCAGAGCGGGACCTGGTTGCAGATCGCGGCGCCGTCGACCAGCCAGCCGATGACGCCGACGTCGGCGAAGGTGAGGGTCGGGTAGTTGAAGATCGAGGAGTACTTCTGCCGGCCGGAGATCAGCTTCTCGGTGAGTTCGGCGCGGTCGACACCCAGGGTCTCGGCGGCGGCGTAGAGGTAGAGGCCGTGGCCGGCCTCGTCCTGGGCCTTGGCGAGCAGGATCGCCTTGCGGCGCAGCGAGGGGGCGCGGGTGAGCCAGTTGCCCTCGGGCTGCATGCCGATGATCTCGGAGTGGGCGTGCTGGGCGATCTGGCGGATGAGCGTGGCCCGGTAGGCATCGGGCATCCAGTCCCTGGGCTCGATCCGCTGCTCGGCGGCGACGACCGCCTCGAACCGGTCCTCCTGTGCCTGCGCGGGGACCGTCTCGGCCACCTCTGCTGTCACCACGATCACCTCTCGTGTCCCGCGCCGGCGCCTGCGGCGCCAACCGACTGACCGTTCGGTCGGTACCATTCTGCGCGGCGAGGCGGAGGGATGGCAAGGGACGTGGACAAGGGACGGGGTTTCGGCGGCGGGTGGCCGGTCGGCGACGGGCGGCTGGCGACGGGCGACGGGCGACGGGCGACGGGCGACGGGCGACGGGCGACGGGCGACGGCAAACAGATAACAGCTGACAGATTTCATCATCTGTTAGCTGTTATCTGTTACCTGTCATTCGCCTTCTGTTCGCCGTCAGCCGTCAGCCGTCAGCCGCCGGCCATCAGCGGCCCACTCAACCCTCCGTGCGGTCGCGCAGCCTCGGCAGCGGTACGGCGAGGAGCGCGGCCAGCAGGGCGATCCGGGGTGCCAGCTGGTCGAGCCGGATGTGCTCGTGCCGGGCGTGGGCCCCGGCACCGACCGCGCCGAAACCGTCCAGCGTCGGCAGCCCGCGCGAGCCCGGCAGGTTGGTGTCCCCCGCACCACCCGCTGGACCGCCGTCCAACTGCTGCCCGAGTACCGCGGCGAGTGAACGAACGTGCCGCAGCAGCGGGTTGCCGGTGCGCTCGGGCCACGCCGGGCGGCTGGACAGCACCTCGGTCCGGACCCTCGCCCCCGGGCGCAGCGCGGTGAGCCGGGCCAGGTTGTCGAGCGTACGGCGCTGCGCCTCGACGGTGGAGAACCGCAGGCCGAGCTCGGCCTCGGCCCGGCCCGCGATCACGTTGGCCCGCGAACCCCCGCTGATCCGACCGGCGTTGAGCTCGGTCCCCGGCTGCCCCGCGAGGCCGCGGACGACGACGAGCTGGTCGACGAGTTCGTCGACCGCCGACACCCCGTCCTGGGCGTCGTTGCCCGCGTGGGCCTCGCGCCCGGTGACGGTGAGCCGGACCCGGGTGCTGCCGCGCCGGGCCGTCTTCAACCGGCCGTCGGGGTGCGGAGGTTCGAGCCCGAGGACCGCGGCCGCGCCGCGCAGCTGGCGCTCGACCAGGCGCCGCCCGTCCGGACTGCCGACCTCCTCGTCGGAGACGACGACCAGCCGGACGGCGCGGTGCGGCCGCTGCCCAAGGTCGGCGAGCAGGGCGAACGCGCCTTCCAGGATGGCGAGTCCGCCCTTCATGTCGACGACGCCGGGGCCGCTGAGCAGACCGTCCTGCTCGGTGACCGGCCAGTCGGCGAGGGTGCCGACCGGCCAGACGGTGTCGTGGTGACCGACGATCAGCAGGTGCGGCAGGGTCTCGTCCTGGCCCTCCCACTCCAGGACAAGGTGGTCGCCTGCCGGGCCGGGTTCGCGTCGGGCGGTGGCGCCGGTGGCACGGAAGCCGGCGCTCAACTCCTCGGCGAGGGCGTCGAGTCTGGGGGCGTCTCCGCTGGGCGACTCGATCCGGGCCAGGTCCGTGCAGCGGCGCCGGACGGCGCCGGCCAGCGTACGGGCGCGGGTACTGAGGGCCCGCGGCAGGCCGGGGAGCGCGGTGGCGGCAGCCGTGGCTGTGACGGTGGCCGTGGCCGTGGCATGAGCGGTGACGGGGGCAGTAGCGGTGGCAGTAACGGTGGTGGTGGCGGTCAGGGCATCACCGTCAGCAGCGGCCGGGACGGCGACGGGGGCGCGGTCGGAGGCAGGGGCGGGCGCGGGGGCGGAGGCACCGTCGGGGGTGGCGGCGGCACTCGGTGCGGCGGGCGACCCGACGATCTGGGGACTCAACGTTCGCCTCCGCGGCCGCTGCCGGTATTCAGCGGCCGGACCGGCCGACCACCCCAACCCGGCTGCCAGGCCCGGCCGGACCGCTCCGACCGACCGGGATGGTGCCCGGCCCTTCGGAACGGACCGTCTGGCCCAAGTGCGGTGGAACGGCTGGGCGGCATGCTTGGCATTGCGTCCTCCTCGCTCGATCCGGTGGCCCCGGTCCGCCCGGGGCCCCGTGGACGGCGGCTTCCTGACGGCGGGCGCAGTGGCCGGACCGCCGCAGGGAAGCCGAGATGTGAGCCTAGAAGAACCGTTCGGTTTCCTGCGAGGTGGCCCTGCTCCCAGCGTGCCGGGACCGGGCCCTCAGCCTCGGGCACCCGTCGGAGAGCAGCGGCGGGCGCGCGGCGCGCGGGCCTGGATCGGCGCGCGGGCGCGGTCGCCGGATCGCGCCCATCTCCACCATGGACCCGCCGCCCGGGTTCGGCAGCGCAAACCGCCAAGGCGCGGGATTTCCACGCCGGATGGGTGACAACGGCTCAGCGCGCGGTACGAACCGGGAGCACGCGACCGGCTCAGGGGGAGCCCGGTCCGACGCCCCGGGAACACTCGCGTGAACACCGGATGACATGACGCCCCACCCACCACCGTGCGCACCACCGGGCGTCGGACACCGGCCGAACCAGCGGTCGCACAGGCCACGGCGCTTCGCCCGGCACCGTCTCAGGGCGCGCCGTCACAAGGCACCGATGCCGGGCTCCCCCTCTCAGACACCGTCCTCGACCAGCCCGGCGTCACGCGCGAGCAGCGCGGCCTGGACCCGGTTGCCGACGCCCAGCCCGGTCAGGATCCGGCTGACGTGCGCCTTGACGGTGCTCTCGCGCATCCCGAGGACGCCCGCGATCTCCGCGTTGGAGAGCCCGTCGGCGAGTTCGCGCAGCACGTCGGTCTCGCGCGGGGTCAGCCCGGCGACCCGGTTGCGGGCGGCGATCGACCGGGGCGCACCGGTGCGGTGGTAGCGGTCGATCAGTCGCCGCGCGGCCGCCGGGTGCAGCATCCCCTGGCCGCTGGCGACGACGTGGACGGCCCGGGTGATCTCGGCGGGCGGGGTGTCCTTGAGCAGGAAGCCGTCGGCCCCGGCGGCGAGCGCCTGGTACACGTACTCGTCGAGGTCGAAGGTGGTGAGCGCGATCACGCGCGGGGCGTCGGGCAGTTCGCGCAGGCGCCTGGTGGCGGCGATGCCGTCGAGCCGGGGCATCCGGATGTCCATGAGTGCCACGTCGATCCGCTGGCTGCGGGCGAGTTCGACGGCCTGCAGTCCGTCGGCGGCCTCGGCGACGACGGTGAGGTCCGGGTCCTGGGCGAGCAGGTCGACGAGGCCGAGCCGTACGAGCGCGTCGTCGTCGACCACCATCGTGCGGATCATGCGGCGTCCTTCGGCTGCGGGGTCGGAGAGGGACCGAGAGCAGGAGCAGGGCCAGGGCCGGGCCCTGGTCCTGGCACGGTCTGCGGCGGGCGCTCCGGTGCGGGCAGGCGGGCCGCGAGCCGGAAGCCGCCACCGCCGTCCGGTCCCGCGTCGAGGTGGCCGCCGAGCGCGTCGACCCGTTCGGTGAGCCCCACCAGACCGTACCCGCCGCCGGTGCCCGGCCCGTTCGGCGACGCCTCCCCCGGACCGTTGCGGACTTCGACGGTGGTGGCCGGGGCACCGTAGCGGACCCGAACGGTGACGGGCGCGGCGTGCGCGTACTTGCGGGCGTTGGTCAGCGCTTCCTGGACCAGGCGGTGCACGGCCAGCCGGTGGGTGGTGGGCACGGTCTCCGGGTCGCCGGAGAGAGCCAGTTCGACCTGTTGCCCGGCCGAAGTGGCCTCGCCGACGAGTTCGGTGAGGTCGCGCAGCGCGGGCGCCGGAACGCGCGCCGCCCGGGGTGGCGCGGCCGGGACGTCCTCGGCGGCCGGTGGTGTCGGCGGGTCGGCGCGCAGGGCGCCGAGGACGTCGCGCAGGTCGTCGAGCGAGCGGGCGGCGGTGGTGCGCAGCAGTTCGAGGCGGTGGGTGAGCCGGTCCGGGTCGGCGGCGACGGTGCCGGCGAGGGCCTGGTCGCGCAGCACCCCGGTGTGCAGCACCAGCAGGCTGAGACGGTGGGCGAGCACGTCGTGCATCTCCCGGGCGATCCGGGCCCGTTCGGCGGCCCGGGCCTGTTCGGCGCGCAGTTCGCGCTCCCGGCGTAGCGCGTCCACCTGATCGTGCAGAGTACGGATCAGCACCCGGCGGCCGTGCAGCCACAAGCCGACGGACAAGGTCGCCGCCTGGACGAGGAGTTGGGATCCGGTGGTGCCCGCCCAACCGACCAACGAGTCGGCCCGGGTCGCGCTCACCACCGCGATGACGGCGCCGCCGGCCGCCGCCGGGCCGGTCCGGCCGAGGGAGGCGAGGTAGTAGACGCTGAACAGTCCCGGGAAGGCGCGGTTGAACAGGCCGCCGGTGAGCACCGGCAGGACGGCGGAGGCCACCGGGTAGCGGCGGGCGAACAGCAGGGAGAGCGGGGCGAGGACGGCCACGACGGTCCGGGGCAGGCGCAGCGGCTCATCGGTGTGGATCCACTGGGAGAGGCCCTCCTCGACGGTGAGCGCGAGGATGCCGAGCAGCAGCAGGGTGTCACTCCACGGCCGTCGGTCCGGGCCGTACCAGCCCAGCAGACCTGTGCACATCGGGCTCCTTCCCGGTTCCCTCCGCCCGTCCGTCCGTCCGGCTCGATGCTACGGGCGGGCCACGGGCGGGCGCCCCCTTCTCCCGGGTAGCCGCACCCTCGACTTTCGTCGGGGGTAGGCATCGCTCCTCGGCCGATTCCGGGCGCGGCGGGGCTGCCTAGCGTCGATGGCATGACCGCCGAACAGCTCCGCCCCCACCCCGACTCCCCTGCCCCGACGCGCAGTTCACCGTCCACCGGGGACCGCCTGCTGTTCCTCGCCGAGGCCCTGCGCACCTTCCACGACACCGGCGCGCTGGCACCGAGCGGCGAGGAACTGGTGAACGCCCTGGTGGTTCCGGCCACCAGCCGCCCGAATCGGCCGATCTCGGTGCTGGAAGTCGGCGCCGGGACGGGCGTGGTGACCCGTCGGCTGACCCAAGTGCTCCGCCCGGGCGACCGGTTGCACGTCGTCGAGGCGAACCCGCGCTTCGCCGACCGGCTTCGGGAGGACCCGGTGCTGGCCGCGCGACGCCCGGGCATCGCCCTACGGCTGTCGGCATGCCGGGTGGAGGATCTGCCCCGGGACGAGCCGGACGAGACGGGTGAGGAGGGTGAGGAGGGTGAGGCGGGCAAGGCGGACTGGCGGTACGACGTGATCGTGTCGGGCCTGCCGTTCACCAACTTCGAGCCGGCCCAGGTACGCCACCTCCTCGACCTCTACCTGCGACTACTGCTACCCGGGGGCGAGCTGACGTACTTCGGCTACCTCGGCACGACGGCGGCCCGCACCCTGTCCTCGGGGCCCCGGCAGGGCGCCCGCCACCGGGCGGTGGTGCGACTGCTGCGGCGGTTCGAGGCGACATACGGGCTGGGCGAGCGCACGGTGTGGCGCAACCTGCCGCCGGCCCGCGCCTACCTGCTGCGGTCACCGGGCGGGCGGGAGGACCGGGGGCTGGCCCCGCTGCCGGGGCCTCCGGCCGGCGGGGTGGCCGTCGGCGGGGCTACCGCCGAACCGGCGGGCGGGGCGCCCTCGGCCGCCCGATGATGGACCGGGGCCGAGCCCGGTCCCGATTCCCCAGCAGCGAGGAACCTGCGATGACCCTCTCGGTACGTGACGCGGAAGCCCAGAACCGTTTCGCGGCCTGGGCGGACGACCGGCTGGCCGGCTTCGCCGAGTACATGCGCAGCGAGCAGTTGGTGGTCTACCCGCACACGGTGGTCGAGCCCGCTTTCGAGGGGCAGGGCGTCGGCAGCGCGCTGGCCAGGGCCGCGCTGGACGACGCCCGCGCCCGGGGGCTGGCCGTGCTGGCGACCTGCCCCTTCATCAAGGGCTGGATGCTCCGCCACCCCGAGTACACCGACCTCGCGTACGAGAACCGCAGCCGGGTGGCCGACTGAGTCGGCAGGTAACAGATAACAGGTGACAACTTTCAGATAACAGATAACAGCGAACAGATTTTGAAATCTGTTCGCTGTCGTGTCATAATGGACCCCGGGTCACCCCACCCATCGCCGCACCCACCCCTGGAGTCCCCGTGTCCACGACCTCCCGCCCCGCGCAACGCACCCTCGGCACCTCCGGGCCCGTCACCTCCGCCCTCGGCCTCGGCTGCATGGGCATGTCCGACCTGTACGGCCCGGCCGACGAGGCCGAGAGCATCGCCACCATCCACGCCGCGATCGACACCGGGGTCACCCTGCTCGACACCGGCGACTTCTACGGCATGGGTCACAACGAGCTACTGATCCACGAGGCCCTGCGCGGCCGCGACCGCGAGAGCGTCCAGATCAGCGTGAAGTTCGGCGCCCAGCGCGGCCCGGACGGCCAGTGGCTCGGCTACAACGCGAGCCCCGCCGCCACCAAGACCGCCCTCGCCTACACCCTGCGCCGCCTGCGCACCGACCACATCGACATCTACCGCCCCGCCCGCCTGGACCCGAACGTCCCGGTCGAGGAGACCGTCGGCGCCATCGCGGACCTGGTGAAGGCCGGCTACGTCCGCCACATCGGCCTCTCGGAGGTCGGCGCCGACACCCTGCGCCGCGCCGCCGCCGTCCACCCGATCAGCGACCTGCAGATCGAGTACTCGCTGATCTCCCGCTCGATCGAGAACGCCATCCTCCCCACCGCCCGCGAGCTCGGCATCGGCGTCACCGCCTACGGCGTGCTCTCGCGCGGCCTGCTCAGCGGCCACTGGGACCAGGGCCGCGCCCTGGCCGGCACCGACTTCCGCGGCCACAGCCCGCGCTTCCAGGGCGACAACCTGGCCCACAACCTCGCGCTCGTCGACGCGCTGCGCGAGGTGGCCTCCGCGAAGGGGGCGAGCGTCGCCCAGGTCGCCATCGCCTGGGTCGCCTCGCGCGGGGAGGACGTCGTCCCGCTGGTCGGCGCCCGCCGCCGCGACCGCCTCACCGAGGCACTGGGCGCGCTGGACGTCAGGCTCACCGCGGCCGACCTCGCGGCCATCGAGGCGGCCGTCCCCGCCGGCTCCGCGGCGGGCGACCGCTACGCTGCCGCCCAGATGGCGCACCTGGACAGCGAGCACTGACCAACCGGAACCGGCCCGACGGCCGGGGACGGCAGCACCACCCTTGACCGCACGACCCTAAGGACGTACCTCCCCGTGACCACGGACACCACACTCACCGCCGAGCAGATCCTGATCGCGGCGGAGGACGTCCTCCGGCGGTTCGGCCCGGCCAAGGCCACCGTCGTGGACGTCGCCCGGATCCTCGGCGTCAGCCACAGCAGCGTCTACCGCCACTTCCCGAGCAAGGCCGCGCTGCGCGAGGCGGTCACCCAGCGCTGGCTCGACCAGGCGCACCACCAGCTCGCCTTCATCTCGACCGAGGCCGGCCCGGCCGTCGAGCGGCTGCACGACTGGCTGGTGACGCTGTTCGCCGCCAAGCGGAAGAAGGCACTGGACGACCCGGAGCTGTTCGCCACCTACATGGTGCTGGTCGAGGAGAACAGCGGCATCGTCGAGGCGCACATCGACACCCTGGTCACCCAGATCGCCCAGATCGTCCAGGACGGCATGGAGGGCAAGGAGTTCAAGCTCGCCCACATCCTCTCCACGGCCCGCGCCGTGTTCGACGCCACCAGCCCCTTCCACGACCCCGCGCACGCGTCCTCGTGGTCCGAGCCGACCGTGGACGACCGTTTCGAGGCCCTCTGGAAGCTCATCCTCGGCGGCCTGCTCGCCAAGTGACAGCATCCCTCCGACAGCCCGGACGCCCCTGAACCGGGCACCGGCGGCCGGGCCCGCCGACACCGGACCGAAATCCGGTCGCCGGCAGGCCCGGCCGTCCGGCAGACTGCCGCGCACGGTTGATCTCACCTGGAGGATGACATGCGTGCGGCCCGTCAGGCCCCTCCGCCCCGTCCACCCCGCCTGCCCCGTCCGGCCCTGGACAGTCTGCAGGGGCTGGCCCTCGGCGACGCCTTCGGCGACCGCTGGTTCTCGGTCCCGCTCGACGAGGCGCCCGCCGCGCTGGCCACCCGCCAGCTCCGCCGGGCGCCCTGGCACTGGACCGACGACACCGCGATGGCGCTGGTCCTCGTCCGCCACCTGACCGCCTGGGGCGAGGTCCGGCAGGACGCGCTGGCCGGGGAGTTCGCCGAGGAGTACGCCCGTGAGTACGGGCGCAAGTACGGTCCGTCGATGCACCGGGTACTGCGTGAGATCGGCGCCGGCGGGGACTGGCGCACCATCACCTCGGTCCAGTTCGAGGGTCAGGGCTCGTACGGGAACGGCGCCGCGATGCGGGTCGCCCCGCTGGGCGCCTGGTTCGCGGACGACCTGGACGCGGTCGCCCAGCAGGCCGAACTCCAGGCGCTCACCACGCACTTCCACCCGGAGGCGGTCGCGGGCGCGGTGGCGGTCGCCCTCGCCACGGCGCTCGCGGTCCGCAGCCGAGGCGAAACCCCGCCCGGCCACGCCGAGTTGCTGGCCGAGGTGGCCGGGCGCCTGTCGGACGGCGGGGTGCGCTCCGGTCTGCGGATCGCCGCCCGGCTGCCCGGGCACACGAGCGTTCGGCAGGCCGCCAACGTGCTCGGCTCCGGGTTCATGATCTCCGCCCCGGACACCGTCCCGTTCGCCCTCTGGTCCGCCGCCGGGCACCTGGACTCTCTGCCCGAGGCCATTTGGCACACGCTGGAGGGCTGGGGCGACATGGACACCACCTGCGCGATCGCCGCCGGGGTGGTCGCCGCCCGCACCGGCCTCGCCGAGGTGCCGGCCACCTGGCTGGCCGCCCGCGAGAACCTACCGGAGTGGGTCGCGGAGGTGTCGACGCCGACGCGCTGAGCCGAGCCGGCCGGCCCGTGGGCTCGGCCGGCTCGGCTGCGCGACACCATGTCCGGATCGGCGTCGCAGGGTCGGTTCCCGGCGCCCGGGCTAGCGTCGGGAGTTGCCGAACACCAGCCGGTAGACGATCAGCAGCGCCAGGGCGCCGCCGATCGCCGACACCCAGGTCGCCATGTCGAAGAAGTGCGCCGTCACCGACCTGTGCAGGAAGTGCGAGGCGATCCAACCGCCGACGAAGGAGCCGGCGATACCGATCAGGGTTGTCACGATCAGGCCGCCCGGGTCCTTCCCCGGCAGCAACAGCTTGGCCAGGGCCCCCGCCACCAGGCCAAGCACGATCCATGCGACGATGCTCATCTGTCCCTCCCGTCCGCGGCGCGACGGCCCCGTCCCGCCGCTCTGCCTGGGAGGACGCCGCCCGCCACCGCCTGGTTCCGGCGCCGCGGGACCACCGGCCCGAACCAGCCATCCCGGACCGGGCCGCTCCGAGCGCGGCACCCTCCCGGCGGGGCGCCCACACCGGGATACTGCGGCCATGCGCATCCTGATCGCCACCGCCGGATCCCGGGGCGACGTGGCCCCGTTCACCGGGCTCGGCGCCCGACTCCAGGCGGCCGGCCATCAGGTGGCCGTCGCGACCCACGCCACCTTCGCCGCCTCGGTGCGGACCGCAGGGCTGGACTTCCGCCCGCTGCCGGTCGACCCGCGCGCCGAACTCGCCTCCGCCGAGGGGCGGCGCCTGCTCCAGGCCGGGACCGGTCCGCGCGCCGTCCTGCAACTGTTGCAACTGGGACGGAAGTTCATGCCGGAGCTCGCCGACGGCATCGCCGACGCCACGGCACTCGGCACCGACCTCCTGCTCACCACCAGCACCACCGGCCCGCTCGGCCAGGTCGCCGCCGAAGCCGCGGGCATTCCCAGCATCGGCCTGCACCTCCAACCCCTTTCGCCCACCCGGGAGTTCGCACCCGCCGTTCCGATCGGCTCACCCGCCTCGGCGTCTCCCCCGGGCCGGTACCACTGCGCGCCCTCACCGCCACACGCCTCGCCTCCGCCATCCGCCAGACCCTCGACGACCCCCGCTACCGCGACCGGGCCCGGGCGGTGGCCGCCACCCTCGCGGCCGAGGACGGCGCGACGAAGGTACTGGCTGCCGTCGACCGAGCAGCGGCTGGCCGATGACGGCGGACAGGTGACAGTAAACAGAAGACGGCGAACAGATAACAGATAACAGATTTCGAAATCTGTTATCTGTTATCTGTTCGCCGTTACTTGTCCGCCGTCGGCCGTCAGCCGCCCGCCCCGCCCCGCCCCGCCGGGCACCCGAGACCGCGCCCAGCACGAGGTACAGCACCGAGGCCGCCCCGAAGCCGACCGCCCAGCCGTAGTCGGCCAGCGGCTTGAGCGCGGGCAGCAGGCCGTCCGCCGGGAACGGCCCGCCGTACGAACCGCCGACCGCCAGGAGGCCCCCGACGAGCAGCGCCGTCACCGCCCGCCAGTTCCATCCGCCCGCGTACCAGTACACCCCGCCCGGCCGGTACAGCTCGGCGAGTTGCAGCCGGGTGCCGCGCAGCACCCAGTAGTCGGCGATCAGGACCCCGGCCACCGGCCCGAGCAACCCGCCGACCACGCCCAGCCAGGTGAAGATGTACACGTGCGGGTCGGAGATCAGCCTCCACGGGAAGATCGCGATCCCGACGACGCCCGTGATCAGCGCCCCGGTACGGAAGTTGACCAGCCGGGGCAGCAGATTGGCGAGGTCGTAGGCCGGCGAGACGACGTTGGCGGCGATGTTCACCGACAGCGTCGCGACCAGGACGGTCAGCAATGCGAACAGGATGCCGACCGGGTTCTCCATCTTCGCGGCGAGTTCGATCGGATCCCACACCGGTGCGCCGTAGACGGCCTGCGAGCCGGAGGTGACGAGGACGGACAGCAGCGCGAAGAACGTCATCGTGGTCGGCAGACCGAGCGCCTGCCCGCGGATCTGGGCGCGCTGGCTGCCGCCGAAGCGGGTGAAGTCGGGGATGTTGAGCGACAGGGTCGACCAGAATCCGATCATGCCCATCAACGCCGGG
This sequence comes from Kitasatospora sp. NPDC086801, assembly GCF_044745805.1. NCBI lineage: Bacteria > Bacillati > Actinomycetota > Actinomycetes > Kitasatosporales > Streptomycetaceae > Kitasatospora > Kitasatospora sp. NPDC086801. The sequence goes on along the minus strand of NZ_JBIVAX010000060.1, from coordinate 23,907 downwards.
AAGAAGACCTTCCAGAACCCGCCGCCCCAGCCCAGTTCGGACGGCTGGTCGAGCAGCGGCCCGAACCCGCCCGCCTTGACGGTGATCCACGCCAGCAGCGCCAGCGCGCCGACGATCACGAACGGCGCGGCCCAGTTCTCGAACCGCCGGAGGGTCTCCATCCCGCGGGCGATGATGGCCGTCTCGATCAGCCAGAACAGCAGGAACGACACCCACTGCGTCCACGGGTAGCCGCCGAACTCCCCTGCCGTACACCAGGATTCGCCCAGCAGCTTGCCGGCCAGCAGGAAGATCCCCTCGCCGCCGATCCAGGTCTGGATGCCGAACCAGGCACAGGCCACCGCCGCCCGGATGAGCGCGGGCAGGTTGGCTCCGCGCAGTCCGAACGCGGCCCGGGCGAACACCGGGAACGGGATGCCGTACTTCGTCCCGGCGTGCCCGGTGAGCAGCATCGGCGCGAGCACCACGAGGTTGGCGAGCGCGATGGTCAGCACGGCCTGCTTCCAGTCCATGCCGAGCGCGACGAGCCCCGAGGCCAGCGTCCAGGACGGGATGTTGTGCGCCATGCCGACCCAGAGCGCCAGGAAGTTGTAGGTGGTCCAGGTGCGCCGCGCCACCGGAACCGGCCGCAGGTCGTCGTTGGTGAACCCGTTGGAAGGCAACTCTCCTGCGGTCGAGTCGAGTTCGACCCGGCCGCAGGAGTTCTGCCACTGTCCGCCGCCGCTGGTCGCGGTGTCGGCCATGGGCAACTCCCGTCTGCGTGAAAGACGTTACGGCTGGGGTTGGCGGGAGAGGTGGGGGATGACGTCGGTCCCGTAGGCGTCGATGGTGGCCTCGACGGCGTCGTGCATGGCGTAGACGGCGAACTGGTCGACGCCGAGGGATCGGAGGTGCTCCAGGCGAGCGAGCTGGGCCCGCGGCGGCCCGATGAGGCAGAAGCGGTCGACGATCTCGTCCGGCACGAAGGCGGTGTCGGGGTTCCCGGCCCGGCCGTGGTGGCTGTAGTCGTAGCCCTGGCGGCCTTTGATGTAGTCGGTGAGGGCCTCCGGGACGACATCGGAGTGCGCGCCGTAGTGGCTGACCAGGTCGGCCACGTGGTTGCCGACCATCCCGCCGAACCAGCGGCACTGCTCCCGGGCGTGGGCGAGCGCGGCGGGCGATTCGTCGGCGGTCACGTAGGCGGGGGCGGCGACGCAGATGGTGACGGCGCCCGGGTCCCGGCCGGCCTCGGCCGCGGCGGACCGCACCGCCTTGACCATGTACTCGGTGAGGTACGGGTCGGCCAACTGGAGGATGAATCCATCAGCTTGACGTCCGGTCAGGGACAGCGCCTTCGGCCCGTACGCGCCCATCCAGACGGGGAGTTCGGCGCCGGGGCCGACCCACGGCAGGTGCATCTCGGTGCCGTCCACCTCGGCTGTTCGCCCCTCCGCCAACTCCTTGATGGCGTGCATGGCCTGGGAGAGCCGGGCGAGGGTGGCGGGGTGGCGTCCGGCGACCCGCATGGCGGAGTCGCCGCGCCCGATGCCGCAGACGGTGCGGTTGCCGTACATGTCGTTGAGCGTGGCGAACAGGGAGGCGGTGACCTCCCAGGTGCGGGTGGAGGGGTTGGTGACCATCGAGCCGACGGTCAACTGCCGTGTCTCGGCGAGGATCCGGCTGTAGATGACGAAGGGCTCCTGCCACAGGACGCAGGAGTCGAAGGTCCAGCCGTGGCTGAACCCGGCCTGTTCGGCGCGGATCATCCGGTCGATGAGCAGGCGGGCGGGCGGGTCGGTCTGCAGGACGAGGCCGATGTCCATGGGTGGCTCCGGGGAGGGTGGTTCCGCCGCCCGGGGAATCCGTGCGCACAGGCCCGGGCGGCGGCGCGGGAGAGTGGTCAGGTCAGGTACTGACAGGTGTCGCGGCGCAGGAACGTGCCGTGGCCGGCCCGGCCGAGCCAGGCCCCGCGGTCCAGCACGACGGTGCCGCGCGAGAGCACGGTGCGGGCGCGGCCGGTGAGTTGACGTCCCTCGTACACCGAGTAGTCGACGTTCATGTGGTGCGTGGCGGCGGAGACGGTCTGCACGGCGGTGGGGTCGTAGACGACGAGGTCGGCGTCGGCGCCGGGTGCGATGGTGCCCTTGCGCGGGTGCAGCCCGAACATCCGGGCTGGCGTGGTGCAGGCGATCTCGATCCAGCGCCGACGGGTGATGTGCCCGTCCACGACGGCCTGGTGGAGCAGGTCCATCCGGTTCTCCACGCCGGGAAGGCCGTTGGGGATCTTCGAGAAGTCGCCGCGGCCGAGTTCCTTCTGCCCGGTGAAGCAGAACGGGCAGTGGTCGGTGGAGACCACCTGGAGGTCGTTGGCGCGCAGTCCGCGCCAGAGCGCCTCCTGGTGCTCGCGCGGCCGAAGCGGCGTGCTGCACACGTACTTGGCGCCCTCGAAGCCGTCGGCACCGGTCTCGGCGAGGTTGTCGGTGGAGAGGAACAGGTACTGCGGGCAGGTCTCGCCGAAGACGTTGAGCCCGGCGTCGCGGGCCTGGACGAGTTCGGACAGGGCCGCGGCCGCGGAGACGTGGACGACGTAGAGCGGGCTGCCGGCGACCTGGGCGAGCTTGATGGCCCGGTGGGTGGCCTCGGCCTCCAGCAGTTCGCGGCGGACCTCGCCGTGGTAGCGGGGGGCGGTGTGCCCGGCGGCGAGGGCCTGTTCGACCAGCACGTCGATGGCGATGCCGTTCTCGGCGTGCATCATGATCAGCCCGCCGTTGACCGCACCGCGCTGCATGGCGCGCAGGATGCGGCCGTCGTCGCTGTAGAAGACGCCCGGGTAGGCCATGAAGAGCTTGAAGGAGGTGGACTCGCCGGAGTCGACGAGGGCGTCCATCTCCTTGAGGACGCCCTCGTTGACGTCGGAGACGATGGTGTGGAAGGCGTAGTCGACGGCGCAGTTGCCGTCGGCCTTGGCGTGCCAGGTGTCCAGGCCCTCGCGCAGCGAGCCGCCGACGGACTGCACGGCGAAGTCGACGATGGTGGTGGTGCCGCCCCAGGCGGCGGCCCGGGTGCCGGTCTCGAAGGTGTCGGAGGCCGAGGTGCCGCCGAAGGGCAGTTCCATGTGGGTGTGGGCGTCGACGCCGCCCGGGATGACGTAGTGGCCGGTGGCGTCGATGACGGTGTCGGCGCTCCAGGCCTCGGCGGCGGAGCTGCCGGTGGTGGCGAGGGCGGCGACGCGTTCGCCCTCGATCAGGACGTCGGCGTGGAGTTCGTCGGCGGCCGTGATGACGAGGCCGCCGCGGACGATGGTGCGCTGGTGCGGGTCGCGGGTGGTCATCGCGCTGCTCCTCAGGCCTCGGCGAGCGGTCCGTAGGCGTCGGGGCGGCGGTCTCGGTAGAACGCCCACTGCTGGCGGACCTGTTCGATCAGGTCGAGGTCGAGGTCCCGGACGACGAGCTCCTCCTCCTTGTCGGACGCGACGTCGCCGACGAACTGGCCGCGCGGGTCGACGAAGTAGGAGGTGCCGTAGAAGTCGTTGTCGCCGTACTCCTCGGTGCCGACGCGGTTGATGGCGGCGACGAAGTACTCGTTGGCGACGGCGGCGGCGGGCTGCTCCAACTGCCAGAGGTAGGCGGAGAGGCCGCGGCTGGTGGCGGAGGGGTTGTAGACGATCTGCGCTCCGGCCAGGCCCAGGGCGCGCCAGCCCTCGGGGAAGTGGCGGTCGTAGCAGATGTAGACGCCGACCTTGCCGACGGCGGTGTCGAAGACGGGCCAGCCGAGGTTGCCGGGCTTGAAGTAGTACTTCTCCCAGAAGCCCTTGACCTGCGGGATGTGGTGCTTGCGGTACTTGCCGAGGTAGCTGCCGTCGGCGTCGATGACGGCGGCGGTGTTGTAGTAGACCCCGGCCTGTTCCTCCTCGTAGACCGGGACGACGATCACCAGGCCGAGTTCACGGGCGAGGCCCTGCATCCGGCGGACGGTGGGGCCGTCGGGGACGGCCTCGGCCCAGCGGTAGTGCTCGGCTTCCTGCACCTGACAGAAGTACGGGGCGTTGAAGACCTCCTGGAAGCCGATGATCTTCGCACCTTGGGCGGCGGCCTCGCGGGCGTACCGCTCGTGAAGGGCGATCATGCTCTCCTGGTCGCCGGTCCAGCGGGTCTGGACGAGCGCGGCACGGACGATCTGCGACATGGATACCTCCGCAACTCCGCTGCCCGGCCGTGGGGTCGGGCCTGCGGTCTGAGGGTTGACGGGGCGGGCGGGTCTCGGCTGCGGACCGCCGGGGATCCGCAGGGGTCTACGTGCGTAGAAAGCGATCTGTAGACCGTAGGCCGGGCCTCGGTGGCCTGACAATACGTTGGCGGTAACGCGTCCGGGGCGATCTTGTTGCGCGGACACGCGGATGGTCCTGGATGGGATGAAACGATCATTTACCCCGCGAGCGGGCTCCTTACTCATTCGAGTGAAAGCGGGCACTCCGGGTGCGGAATCGGCCACGGCAGGGTAAAACGCGCCTGGATGCCACTGCGGATCGTCAGCAGGCGGTGGCGCAGCGCGACTTCGGAGATCGGACAGGGGGCTGAGCACAGGGCTGGACGCTGGGGCTGAAGACAGCGGATGCACACGGGAATCGCGCACGGGGAGGTGGAGATGGCGGCGGTGAAGGACCGCACCGCGGTGGCCGACGCGGCGCCCGGGCGCGCCCTCGTCCGGCTGCTCGGATGGGCCCGGAGCCAGGCCCGGTGCCAGGCCCGACCGGGGCGGCCACCCGCGCTGCCCGCCTGGGCGGGCCTGCTGCTCGCCCTCGGCGCTCCGTTGCCGCTCGCCGCGGGCGGGGTGCTGTTCCACCACTGGGCGCCCCGAGTGCGGGGCGTCGCCCTCCAGTTGGCCGGATCCCGTGCGGCCGCCGAGGCCGTGGTCGGCGGCCGCACCGGCGACCACTTGGCCGCGCTGCGCGCCGACGCCTGGCTGATCGGCGGCTACGGCCTGACGCTGGCCGCCGCCGGCCTGCTCGGCGGGTACGTGTTCGGGCGGCCGCGCTGGCGGCTGACCGCGCTCGCGGCCGGTGGCGCCGGGCTGCTCGCGGCCTGCTGCGACCTCGGCGAGGTCGTGCTGCTCACCATCGGCCTGAACGGCGGCGGGGCGGGCTCCGACCTCCCCTTCGCCGCCGCCACCGCGCTCGCCACCGTCAAGTGGCTGCTGCTCCTGCCCGCCGGAGCCGTCGCTGCGGCCGTCCTCGCGGTCGCGGCGGCCCGGGCGGCACGCGGACTCCGGCCGCGGCGGGCGCAGGAGACCGGGCCGCCTGCGGACGCCGGTGCGGGCGGCGGCGCAGAAGCGGCCACGGGCGCGGGCAACGACGCAAGCGACGCGGGCCGTACGGGCGACGGCGCCGCCGACCGACCCGCGCTGATCCCGCCCTGGCCGGCGGCGTCCGGGGCGGCCGGCCCGCACGGCGTCCCGCGGCCATCCGCGCCCGCCTCGCCCGCCTCACCCGCAGGCCAGCCCGCTCGCCCCGCTGGCCCCAACGCGCCCGGCCCGCACGCCCACTGGCGCGGCAGTACCCGGGTGCCGCCGGGCCGCGAGCCCGCCGCACTCGGCTTCTGCGTCTCGGGCGGCGGCATCCGCTCGGCCTGCGTCACGCTCGGCGCGCTCCAGTCGCTGCGGCCGTGGCTGAAACGGGCCCGCTATCTGGTCTCGGTCTCCGGCGGCGGCTACGCCGTCGGCGCGCTGCAACTCGCGCTCAGCGACTCCGCGCCCGGCAGCCCGGTGCACGCCGTCTCGGGCCTGACGGCCGACACGGTGCTGGAGCCCGGCTCCCCGGAGGAGGACCACCTGCGCCGCCACGGCAAGTTCATCGCCGACGGCGCCGGTGAGTGGCTGGTCGCGCTGGGGACGCTGCTGCGCGGGGTGCTCTCCGCCTTCGCCCTGCTGCTGGCCGCCGTGCTGGTGCTCGGCCTCGGGCTCAGCCGGTTCTACCACCTCGTCCCGATCACCGACCTGGACGCCCTGGCGGCGGCCGGTCTGCGCCACGCCGGCGCCGTACCGGGCCCGCTGGAGTTCCGGGCACCGGCGCTCGCCGTGCTGGGCGCGCTGCTGGCGACGGCGGCCGGGTGCTGGCTGCTCTGGCTGCTGGTCTTCCCACCGCTCGGCTGGCACGCGCTGCTGCCGCGCGTGCTGCGCCGACTCTTCCTCGCCGCGCTGGCACTGGCCGGCCTGCTGGCCGTCGGGGTGCTGGCGGTGCCGGGGCTGGCCTGGGGCGTGGTACGCCTCCAGCAGGCGCTGGCGGCCGGCCCGCGGCTGACCGGCGCCGGGCTCAGCCTGACCGTGGTGCTCAGCTACCTGGCGCTGCTGCTCGGCATACTCTGGCGCGACCGCAGGACGATCCGCCGGGGCGCGGCCGCGCTCGGCGGGGCGCTGCGCGGCGCCGGCCGGATCGGCGGCGGCCTCGCCGCCAACCTCCCCCAGTACATCGTGGCGTGGGCCGCCCTGGCCGCGCTGTCGGCCGGTGCGCTGCTGGCGCTGGGCTGGGCGGTGGCCACCGGGTGCGCCTGGCCGACGGCCGTCCAGGTGGTGCTGCCACTCGTCCTGGGCGCGGTCGGGTTCAACCTCGACCAGACGTGGATGAGCCTGCACCCGTTCTACCGGCTGCGACTGGCCTCGGCGTTCGCGGTCCGCCGGGTGAGCGAGGGCGGCCGGGCGCTGGCCCGCCCGTACGACTTCTTCCGGGAGCAGACCTGGCTCAGCCACTACGCCGCCAGGCACCCCGACTTCCCGCAGGTGATCTTCGCCGCCGCGGCCAACCTGTCCGGCAACTCCCGCACGCCACCGGGGCGTCGGGCGGTGTCCTTCTCGCTTTCGTACGACTATGTGGGCGGTCCGGACGTCGGGTACGCGCGGACGGACCTGCTGGAGCAGCGCACCCGGCGGCACATCGCGCGGGATCTCACGGTGCAGTCGGCGATGGCGGTCTCCGGCGCGGCATTCTCCTCGGCGATGGGGCGTCAGTCCCGTGTATATCAGGGGTTGTTCGCCGCCACCAACGCTCGGCTCGGCACCTGGCTGCCCAACCCGGCGGTGCTCGGCCCGGCGTGGTCCGGCGCCCCGGACTGGCGCCGCCCGGCGCAGCCCGCCGTCCGCCGTCTCCCCTACCAACTGCGGGAGCTGACCGGACGCTTCCCGGCGGACGACCGCTTCCTGCTCACCACCGACGGCGGCCACTACGAGAACCTCGGGCTGGTCGAGCTGCTGCGGCACCGGGTGCGGACGGCGGTCTGCATCGACGCCAGCGGCGACTCCGGCACCGCCGCCAACCTCGCCGACGCGATCACCCTGGCCCGCGAGGAACTCGGCATCGTCATCACCCTGCACGAACCGGAGCTGCTGATCCCGGGCAGCGCCGCCGACGAGCCGGCTGACGAGGAACCGTCCTGCGGCGAGCCGTCCGGCAAGGACCCTTCCAGGGGCGACGGCGGCCGCCGGCCCCGGCTGCGCGGGCTGGCGGCGCAGTTGTCCGCACGGCTGTCGGCCCGGGCCGTGATCACCGGGGACATCCGCTATCCGGAACCGTTCGACGGTCCCGGTCCGGAGCGGCTCGACGCCCGGTCGACCGGGGGTGGAGCGCTGACCAAGCCCGACGACCGGGCCGTGGACGACCGGCACGGCACGCTGATCGTCCTCCAGGCGGTCCTCACCACCGGTATGCCGTACGAGCTGCACTCCTACGCGGTGGCCAATCCGGCCTTTCCGAACGACGGCACCAGCGACCAGTGGTTCGACCACCGGCAGTTCGACGCCTACCAGACGCTGGGCCGCTACCTGGGCGGCCAGGCGGCACCCGTGATCGAGGCGGCGCTGGCCGCCGCCGGGGGCGCGGCGGGGAGCGCGGAGGGGAGCGCGCCGAGGGCCGCGACCGGCAGCGGCAGCGGGTCGGCCCCCGCACAGCCTCCGGACGCCGGACCGACGACGCGATCGGCCACCACGTCATCGGCCACGACTCCGCCGGCACCGCGCCGCCCGGCCGAGGAGTAGCGGGGTGACCGGCGGTGACCGGAGGCGGTCGGCGGCGGTCGGCGGCGAGCCGACTGCCGACGGAGCCGGGCGCCCCGGCCCCATCCGGCTTGACTTCGTCCGGTTGGCTCGGGGAGGATCCGGCGCATGGACACCGGCACCACTCTGGTCTGCCGCCTGCACGTCGATCTGCGACGCCAGGCGAGTTCCATCTGTGCCTGTTGACCTTGACTCTCCCCGCTGCCCCCGCCCTGTGACCTCTTCCAGGGCCCGCGCCGCGCACCCGTACCCGCAGTTCTGATCCCCCGCCCCGCCCAGCGCATCCGCGCGTGCCGCGCCGCTCCGTCGGCCCGTGCCCGCGCCCCGCCGCCGGACCAGGGCACACCCCGCTGACGTTCCCGCCGCACCCGAGGACGCCCCCATGAGCCTGAACCTCGCTCCCGACGAGCCCACTGCCGCCCCAGCCCAAGCCCCAGCCCGAGCCCTGGCTCCGACCCCGGCTCCGGCTCCGGCCAGAACAGCCAGGACCACCGCCACCACCACCGAGGAGACCCGCGCACCGCTCACCCCGAGTGCCCTGCGCACCATCGTCCGCGAACTGGCCGAACAGCCCGACCAGTGGATCCACCTCGTCCGCCTCTCCACCGAGGAGCGCTGGTACCGGCGGCTGGTGGCCGACGACGACCACGAGGTATGGCTGATCAGCTGGCTGCCCGGCCAGTCCACCGGCTTCCACGACCACGGCGGCTCGCGCGGCGCGTTCGCCGTCGCCCTCGGCGAGCTGGAGGAGCTGTCCCTCGGCGGGCCGGAGCAGGGCCTGCTGATCCGCAGGGTCCCGGCCGGCACCGCCCGCGCCTTCGGCCCGGAGTACGTGCACGACGTGCGCAACACCGCGTCCGGCCCGGCCGTGACCCTGCACGCCTACTCGCCCCCGCTGGGCTCGATGGCGCACTACGACCTGCGGGCCGGCGGGCTCGTCCGTACCTCGGAGGAAGGACCGGAGCAATGGTGACCACGATCGACGACCTGGTGGAGCGGGCCCGCGAGGGCGTCCACCGTCCGCGCGCCCGGGAGGCCTACCAGTCGCAGCTGGACGGCGCGCTGCTGGTGGACATCCGTCCGGCGGCGCAGCGGGCGACGGAGGGGGAGATCCCCGGCTCGCTGATCATCGAGCGCAACGTGCTGGAGTGGCGGCTGGACCCGACGGGCAGTCACCGGATCCCCGAGGCGTCGGGTTACGACGTCGAGCTGATCGTGGTCTGCTCGGAGGGATACGCCTCCAGCCTGGCGGCGGCCTCGCTGCGCGAGCTGGGGCTGCACCGGGCGACCGATCTGGACGGCGGCTTCGTCGGCTGGGCGGCCTCCGGGCTGCCGACGCGCCCGGGCGGCTGAGACCTTGGAGGACTGAAGTGCTCGGCGGCTGACGGACTGATCACCCAGGGGCCCGAGCCCTCGACCCGCCGTCAGGGCGTCCGCGCCCCACCCCTCTGACCTGCCGAAACGTCGGGTACCTGGTCGGCCCCGGCCGTCCGGCGGCGGGGTCTGGGCCCCGTGCCGGGTGGTAAGTGAGAGACAGGAGATGATGCAGGTCATAGTCTGATCAGAGTTTCCGCCGGTCCGAAGCTGGGCAGCCACGCGGGCGGAAGAACGCCCGGGCGGTCGATCCGACAGACGCCGTCACGGCAGCGGCCGGTACGGCCCACGCCGTCGCCGCTCGTCGACAAACCGCCATCAACCGAACGACCGAAACAAGCGCCGCCTCCCCGGGGCGCCCTGACGAGGAAACTCCCCGTGATCAGATTCGAGGGCGCCGGCAAGCGCCACCCCGACGGCACCATCGCCGTCGAGGGCCTGGACCTGGACGTCCCGACCGGTCGGATAACCGTCCTGGTCGGACCGTCCGGGTGCGGCAAGACCACCCTGCTGCGCATGGTCAACCGGATGGTCGAGCCGACCTCGGGCCGGGTGCTGCTGGACGACACGGACGTCGCCGAACTGGAGCCCGCCAAGCTGCGCCGCGGCATCGGCTACGTGATCCAGCAGGCCGGCCTGTTCCCGCACCGCAAGGTGATCGACAACGTCGCCACCGTGCCCTACCTGCTCGGCTGGGACCGCAAGAAGGCCCGTGCCCGGGCCGCCGAGCTGCTCGAACTGGTCGGGCTCGCTCCCGAGACCGGCAAGCGGTACCCGTTCCAGCTGTCCGGTGGCCAGCAGCAGCGGGTGGGCGTGGCCCGCGCCCTGGCGGCCGACCCGCCGGTGCTGCTGATGGACGAGCCGTTCAGCGCCGTCGACCCGGTGGTGCGCGCCGGGCTCCAGGAAGAACTGCTGCGGCTCCAGTCCGAGCTGCACAAGACGGTGCTGTTCGTCACCCACGACATCGAGGAGGCCGTCCGGCTCGGCGACCAGGTGGTGGTCCTGCGCGAGCACGGCCGGATCGCCCAGCTCGCCGACCCGCACACCCTGCTCACCACCCCCGCCGACGACGGCGTGGCGGCCTTCCTCGGCCGCGACCGGGGCCTGCGCGGCCTCGCCCTGCGCCCCGCGAGCACCGTCGCCGTCCGCCCGGTGGGCGACGGGCTGCGCTACGGCGGCTGGGAGCTGGCGCTGGACGACGAGCGCCGTCCGATCGGCTGGATCGACCGCGACGCCGCCACCGCCGAGCTGCACCCGGCCTCCGGCTACCGGCCGGACACCGACACCCTGCGCACCGCTCTGGACGCCGCCGTCCTCTCCCCCGCCGGGGTCGCCGTCGCACTGGACGCAGACGGCCGGGCCACCGGCACCGCGAGCCGCGAGGCCGTCCTCGCCGCGCTGTCCACCCCGGCGGCCATCCCGGTGGCGGGCGGTGCGGGCGGTACGGCAGGCGGCGCGGCAGCCAGCGCAGCGGGCGGTGCGGCGGCCGGCACGGCTGGCGCCCCCGCAGCCGGTGACCTTACGGACGGGGCGGCCGGTGGACGGTGAACCGATCGTCCGCTGGTACTGGATCGGCGACCACCTCGGCTACCTCGGCGACCTGCTCGCCGACCACGCCGTGATCGCCCTGCTCCCGGTGCTCATCGGCCTCCTGCTGGCCGTCCCGCTGGGCCTGGCCTGCGCCCGCTTCCCCCGGCTGTACCAACCGCTGTCCGCCGTCTTCAACATCGTCTACGCGCTGCCCTCACTGGCCGTGTTCGTGGTGCTCATCCCCTACACCGGCCTCGCCACCCAGGCCACGGTGATGATCCCGCTCACCTTCTACGCGCTCGCCGTGCTGCTGCCGACCACCGTGGACGGACTGCGCGCCGTCCCGGACCCGGTCCGGCAGGCCGCCACCGCGATGGGGTACGGGCCGTGGCACCGGCTGACCTCCGTCGAGCTGCCCGCCGCCGTGCCGTACCTGATCGCCGGGCTGCGGGTCGCGGCGGTGTCCAGCATCTCGCTGGCCAGTGTCGGCGCGCTGGTCGGGCGCGGCGGGCTCGGCTACCTGTTCATCGACGGCTTCCAGCGCACCTTCCCGACCCCGATCGTGGCCGGCATCGCGCTGATCGCCGCCCTCGCGCTGGTCGTCGACCTACTGCTGGTGGGCGCCCGACGGCTGCTCGCGCCCTGGGCCGTCCGGGAGAAGGGAGCCGGTTCGTGAACTGGCTGAACTGGCTGGGCGACTTCTTCTCCGCCCCCGACCACCGCAGCGGCCCGGACTCGATCGTGCACCGGGTCACCGAGCACCTGGTGCTCTCCGGCGAGGCCCTGCTGTTCGCGGCGCTGCTCGCCGTGCCGCTCGGGCTGCTGATCGGTTACACCGGGCGCGGCGTCACGGTCGTGACGGCCTTCGCCGGTGCCACCCGCGCCCTGCCGACGCTCGGCCTGGTGACGCTGGCGGTGCTGCTCGCCGGGGTCGGCGACACGGCCGTGCTGATCCCGCTGGTCGCACTCGCCGCGCCGCCGCTGCTGGTGGCCGCCGTCGAGGGGGTGCGCGGCACCGACCCGGACGTCCGGGACGCGGCGCGCGGCATCGGGCTGACCCACCCGCAGGTGCTGCGGCAGGTCTGCCTGCCGTCGGCGGCACCGACCCTGCTGGCGGGCTTTCGCACCGCGACCGTCCAGGTGATCGCGACCGCCACCGTGGCCGCGTACGTCGGGCTGGGCGGCCTCGGCCGCTACGTCATCGACGGGCTGGCCACCCGGAAGTACGCGGTCACCGTCGGCGGCGCGCTGCTGGTCGTGCTGCTCGCGGTCGGCGCCCAGTTGTTCTTCGCCCTGCTCGCCCGGTACGCGCTCCCGCCCGGGATGCGCGCCCAGCGCCGGGCCCGCTGAACCTCGTTCCCCATCCTCTCCATCCTCTCCGGAAGGACATCTGTCACCATGTCGACAATCCACAGAAGCAGGCGCGCCGTCGTCCTCGGCACGCTCGCCGCGCTCGCCCTCGGCGCCACCGCCTGCGGCTCCTCCGGCGGCGGCGACCCGCTCGGCGGTTCCGCGACGGGCTCCCCCGCCGCCTCGGGCGCCGGCGCCGGCGCCGGCTCGACGGTGGTCGTCGGCTCGGCGAACTTCCCGGAGAACGTGCTGCTCGGCTCGATCTACTCGCAGGCGCTCAAGGCCAAGGGCGTCAAGGTCGAGGAGAAGTTCAACATCGGCAGCCGCGAGGTGCTCTACGGGCAGCTCCAGGGCGGCAGCCTGACCGTCCTGCCCGAGTACAACGGCTCGCTGCTCGCCTACCTGGACGCCAAGTCCACCGCCGCCACCACGGAGGACGTGAACGCGGCGCTGGCCAAGACGCTGCCCGCCGCGCTGGGAATCCTCGACTCCTCCCCCGCCGAGGACAAGGACTCGCTCAGCGTCACTCAGGAGACCGCCGACAAGTACGGCCTCAAGAGCATCGCCGACCTGGCCGCCAAGGCGGGCGAGCTCACCATAGGCGGTCCGCCGGAGTTCAAGTCCCGCCGCGAGCAGCAGCTCAAGGACGTCTACGGGCTGAACTTCAAGGAGTGGAAGCCCACCGGCGACACCACCGCGAACGCGCTCAAGGACGGCGCCATCCAGGTCGGCAACGTGTTCACCACCGATCCGAAGATCGTCCAGCTGAAGCTCGTCCCGCTGACCGACCCGAAGAACCTCTTCGGCGCGCAGAACGTCACCCCGCTGGTCAACAAGGCGGGCGTGAACCCCACCGCGACGGCGGCCCTCAACGCGGTGTCGGCCAAGCTCGACACCGCGGGGCTGACGGCGCTGATGAAGCGCGTCGCGATCGACAAGGACGACCCGTCGGCGGTGGCCAAGGACTGGCTGAAGGCCAACGGCCTCGGCTGACCACGCCTCGGCCGACGCCCTGGCTGAACACGCCTCGGCCGACGCCCTGCGAACACGGCGGGCCAGCGGCCCGGGAGGTCCCCCTCCCGGGCCGCCCACCCTCGCAGGAGGATCTTCCCTTCGACGCCGCGGACATGACAGTGTGACGCCATGCGCACTCGTCTCCTCGCCGCCACCCTCTCGGCATTCGCCGCGGTGAGCCTCGCTGCCTGCTCCGGCTCCGACTCCGGCTCCCACCCGGCCACCGCCGCGGCCGGCTCCCCCACCACCCCGGCCGCCGCCTCGACCCCCGCCCCCGGCACCGCCACGACGCCACCGGCGCCCGAGGCCCCCTCGGCCTCCGCGCCCGGCGCGGCCACCTCCCCCTCAGCGCCCGCTCCCGACAGCCCCTCGGCCCCCGCTCCGGACGCCGGCTCCCCCGGAGCACCCGCCCCGGCCAAGCCCGCACCGCCCGGCGACGCCGGCCTGCCCGGCAAGCCGGGCGCCGACCTGACCGGCAAGCTGGTCGCCGCGCTGGACGCGATCGACCCGGCGATCGTCGGCGGCAAGCCGGACCAGGCCGTGGACCGCGCCCGCAACCAATGCCAGGCGCTGTACCAGTTCCCCAAGGACAAGTCGAAGCTGGCCGACCTGGCCAACCAGCGCTTCACCTCGCCCGACCACCCGCAGGGCTTCGGGCCGGACACCGCCGCGAAGATCAACGACGCGCTGCGGACCACCCTCTGCCCGCCGCCGGCGTGAACCGAGGCGGCGACCCGAACCGCCCGGCGTCCTGAGCGCCGGGCCGCCGTGGCCGCGCCCCGCCCCCGGGCGCGCGGCCACGGCACCTTCGCCCTTCGGCGGCCCCGCCTGTCGGTGTCTCGGCAGGTCGACAGCTCGGCCACCCGACATCTCCGGCTGAACTCCCATACGAACTCCCATACGGGCAACGGATACCACGGCGTAAGGTCGGCTGGAGGTGAGCCGGGAAGTCTGGTCGGCACGTGCTGCCGCCTGCCCGTAGAGCCCGAGGGATCACCGTGAACGCCGACCAGCCCGCCATCGCTGCCCCGGCCGACCACACGACCCTCGACCGACTCGGCCCGCTGGTGCGCACCCGAGCGCTTCTTCCTGGACAGCGCTGCCGGAAAGGCCGTCGACGCCCTGCTGGCCGATCTCCACCCCACCGCCTGACGAACGCGGGGCCCGCTCGCCCGGCACCCTCCGCCACACCGGCCACCTCCGCCGCGCCGACCGCCCCCACAGCCCCGGCCGCACCGCGCGCACCCGTCCGATCGGGCGACCCTTCGACTGCGGGGGTGGTGTGTTGACGAACTGTTAGGTCTCTTGACAGACCAGTGGTCTAGTCCAACCATAAGCATGTCGATCCGACCGGGATGCACTGTGGGGGTGTGACCACCGGCGGCTGAGGCACCGCCCTGCCCTGCCCTGTCCCGCTCCACCCCCGCTCCGTACGGCGTGCGCACACACGCACCCGCCGCCCGCCTCCGCGCGAGTCGGTGGGCTTCCGCGCGCCCGCACGTCCGGGCACCCAGCAATCCCGCACGTCTGCACGTCTGCACGTCTGCACACCCGAACGTCCGGGCCCGCGCGGCCGACCCCACACGACCGTCGCGCCCCGATCATTCACGTATCCCCAACGTCCCGCCCCACCACGTATGTTGGAGAATCCATGCGTCTACGCAGAACCATCCAGGCGGCCCTGACGGCCTGTGCCACGCTGGCCGCCTCGGCCGGCCTGGTCGCCGCCGGGACGGGCTCCGCCCAGGCCGCGACCCCGCTCCCCAGCCGGGTCTTCGCCCCCTACTTCGAGTCCTGGACCGGGCAGAGCCCTGCCGCCCTGGCCGCCCAGTCCGGGGCCAAGCACCTGACGATGGCGTTCCTGCAGGCCGCCACCAAGGGCTCCTGCACCCCGTACTGGAACGGCGACACCTCCAAGCCGGTCTCCTCCTCGACCTTCGGCGCCGACATCGCCACCATCCGGGCCAACGGCGGGGACGTGATCCCCTCCTTCGGTGGCTACACCGCCGACAACACCGGCACCGAACTGGCCGACAGTTGCACCGACGTCAACCAGATCGCTGCGGCCTTCGAGAACCTCATCACCACCTACGACGTCAGCCGGATCGACCTCGACATCGAGGACAACTCGCTGACCAACACGGCCGGAATCGACCGCCGCAACAAGGCGATCAAGATCGTGCAGGACTGGGCCGCCAGCAACGGGCGGAACGTCCAGTTCTCCTACACGCTGCCGACCACCACCACCGGACTGGCCTCCAGCGGCCTCGCCGTGCTGAAGAACGCGGTCAGCAACAACGCCCGGATCGACGTCGTCAACATGATGACCTTCGACTACTACGACGGCGCCACCCACGACATGGCGGCCGACACCCAGACCTCCGCGCAGGGCCTCTACAACCAGCTCGCCAAGCTCTACCCGTCCAAGACCCCCGCCCAGCTGTGGGGTTCGATCGGGATCACCGAGATGGCCGGCATCGACGACTACGGCGCAGCCGAGACCTTCACCGTGGCCAACGCCACCACCGTCTACAACTGGGCGGTGTCGAAGGGCATCAACACGCTGTCCTTCTGGGCGCTCCAGCGCGACAACGGCGGCTGCCCGGGCAAGGCGGGGGACGACTCCTGCTCCGGCATCAGCCAGAACACCTGGGACTTCACCCACATCTTCGCGCCGTTCACCAGCGGCTCGACGGTGACCAACGACTTCTCCGTGGCCGTCAACCCCAACTCCGCCACGGTCACCGCCGGTTCGTCCACCTCGGCGGCCATCGCGACGGCGGTGACGGCGGGTTCGGCACAGAGCCTCAACCTGTCGGTCAGCGGCGCCCCGGCCGGCGTCACCGCCACCGTCACCCCCGGCAGCGTCACCACCGGCACCGGCGCCACCCTCAACATCACCACCACCTCGGCGGCAGCACCCGGGAGTTACCCACTGACGGTCACCG
This sequence comes from Kitasatospora sp. NPDC086801, assembly GCF_044745805.1. NCBI lineage: Bacteria > Bacillati > Actinomycetota > Actinomycetes > Kitasatosporales > Streptomycetaceae > Kitasatospora > Kitasatospora sp. NPDC086801. The sequence goes on along the minus strand of NZ_JBIVAX010000060.1, from coordinate 7,672 downwards.
GCAGCGCGGCCTCCGGCAGCCACACCGGTACCTTCACCCTGAATGTCACGGGCACCCAGCCCGGCAACGACTTCTCGGTCGCGGTGAACCCGAATTCCGGTACCGTCGCGGCTGGTTCGTCCACCTCGGCAGCCATCGCGACGGCAGTGACCGCAGGTTCGACACAGAGCCTCAACCTGTCGGTCAGCGGCGCCCCGGCCGGCGTCACCGCCACCGTCACCCCCGGCAGCGTCACCACCGGCACCGGCGCCACCCTCAACATCACCACCACCTCGGCCGCCGCGGCGGGCAGCTACCCGCTCACCGTGACCGCCACCGGGCCGTCCGGCACCCACACCGCCACGTACGCGCTGACCGTCACCGGGACGACCCCGCCGCCGACCGGCCTGGTCAACGGCGGCCTGGAGACCGGCAGCCTCGCCCCGTGGACCTGCCAGAGCGGCGGCGCCGTGGTCTCCACCCCGGCCCACTCCGGGTCCTACGCACTCCAGGCAGCGGCGACCGCCGGTCAGACCGGCGAGTGCTCGCAGTCCGTCACGCTGAAGCCCAATACCAGTTACACGCTGAGTGGTTGGGTGCAGGGCAACTACGCGTACCTCGGTGTCAGCGGTGACGCCACCGCCAGCTCCTGGACCAACGCCTCCGGCTGGACCAAGCTGACCGTCCCCTTCACCACCGGCGCCTCCGGCACCGTGACCGTGTACCTGCACGGCTGGTACGGCCAGGGCAACGTCTACGGCGACGACTTCTCGATCGCCTGAGCGGCACCTGACGGCTGGCGCATGACGGGGAACGGATAACAGATGACAGCTGACAGATTTCAAAATCTGTCAGCTGTCATCTGTTCGCTGTTCGTTGTTCGTTGTCCGCTGTCCGCCGCCAGCTGCCGACCAGCGGCTGGCGGCTGGCGGCTGGCAGGCGTCAGCTCCCCGCCATCACCTCGGACACCTCCGCCTCCACCGCCCTCATCCGCCCGGGCCGACACAGCGTCACGTACGCCACTATCGCCAGCACCCCGCTCGCCAGGACGACCACCGCCAGCAGCACCGCGGACGGCCGCCCGCCAAGGCTGCTCAGCGGCGCGACGACCGCCCCGCACAGGAAGTTGCCGGTACCGAGCAGCGCCGACGCCGTCCCGGCCGCCCGCGGCTCGACCAGGCTGAGCGCTTGCGCGGCCGTGTTCGGCAGGACCACGCCCATGCTGCCCATCATCACGAACAGCGGCGGGCAGAACCCGACCAGCCCGAAGTCCCAGACCGCCGTCAACAGCACCAGCGCCACCCCGGCGACCACCGCCGTCCCCAGCCCGGCCAGCATCAGCCCCCGCGGGGCGAAGCGGCGCGCGAGGACCCGTCCGTTCACCTGCGTCATGACGACGATGGCCAGCGAGTTCGCCCCGAACAGCAGGCTGTAGGTCTGAGGCGAGACCTGGTACACGTGCTGCAGCACCGTGGACGACCCGCTGATGTAGCCGAACAGCGCCCCGAAGGCGAATGCGCTGGTCAGCGCCAGCCCGAGGAACGGCAGGTTGCGCAGCAGCCGCCCCATCGTGCGCAGCGCCGCGCCCACCCCACCGGTGCCCCGGGCCTGCGTCGGCAGCGTCTCCCGCAGCACCCCGAAGGCGGCCAGGGTGAGGAGCAGTCCGAGCGCGGTCAGCGCGCCGAAGGTGCCGCGCCAGGAGGTGAACCGCATCAGTTGCGCGCCGAGGATCGGGGCGAGGATCGGCGCCAGCCCTGATATCAGCGCGATCGAGGCCAGGAACCGCAGCATCGCGACGCCCTGGAAGCGGTCCCGGGCGACGGCTCGGCCGATGACCAGCCCGGCGGATCCGGCCGCGCCCTGGATGAAGCGGGCGACGATCAGCACCGTCAGGCTCGGCGCGATCACGCACACCACGCTGGCCAGGGTGTAGAGGACGAGCCCCGCGAGCAGCGGCGGGCGGCGCCCGTAGCGGTCGCTGAGCGGTCCGAAGAGCAACTGCCCGGCCGCGACCCCGAACATGGAGAAGGTGAGGGTGAGCTGGACGGCGGCCGGTTCGGCGACCAGGTCGTCGGCGATCTCGGGCAGCCCGGGCAGGTAGAGGTCGGTGGTGAGCGGGCCGAGCGCCACCAGGCCGCCGAGAACGGCGATGGTGGCCCGGCCGGGGCGGGACCGGCCGGTGGTGGGGGCGGCGGAGGGGGCGGTCGACGTGTCGCCGGCAGGGCCGACGGTCGGGCCGGGCATGGGGCTCCTCACGGAACGGGGGACGGGGACGGGGACGGACGGGTTTGTCCACGCCCTGTCCTATCGCAGCCCCGGCCGTTTCCGACAGCGGAGGCCCTCCCGCTGGTCCACCGTCGGCCACCCCGGCAGCACCCGCGCACGACGACGGCCCGCCCGCACCTTTCGGTGCCCGGCGGGCCGGTCGGAGCCTGACGGAGCCCTCGGAGCCTGACGGCATGCTCGGCGCATGGCGCCCGGCTCGGCGCACGACGCCGGCTCAGTGCTTGGTGGGCCGCTCCGCGCGCAGGGCCGCCTGCACCGCCGCGCCGTCCTGCCAGGCGTAGAGCTGGTTGCCGGTGAGCGTCACGTTGTAGTGCCCGCAGGTGCCGCTGACCTTGGCCGCGACGCCCTCGGGGAACCAGCCGGCCTTGAGCGACAGCGGCACCGAGTGCGCGGACTTTCCGGGCAGGCCGGTGCTGCAGCCGACGGGCAACCGGCCTTCCGGAAGGGTGGCACGCAGCAGGCGGTCGTCGCCGGTGGTGGACATCAGGTACTTGACCGAGGAGGCGTTGTCGGGGAGCCAGGCCGGCATCGAACGGCGCTCGGCCTTGGCCTGGCTGCCGGTGTCGTAGGCGGCCTGCTCCTGGTGGCGTCCGTCGTACCACTCGGACACCCTCGGGCCGATTACCACGGCGGCCACGGCGACGGCCATGCCGGTGCCCGCGACTCCCAGCGCGACCTTGCTCACGATGCCCTTCATGCCCGCCTGTCCTCTCCGTCTCCGGTTCCGGTCCGGTCCGGTCCGGTCGGCGAGGTCTGCCGTCCGGGTGTATCCATCGTGGCCCGTACCTTCCCGCCGGAGCGTCACCACGAGGTCGCGATCTTGTCTCCATCCCACGGGGTAGCGTCTCCACCTTCAGAGGTATGTCCAGCGACCCGGTCTCGGGGTTACACGGTGGGGCGCCCAGGCTGGCACACCGTCGTCAAGCGCCGTCCGGGCCCCGATCGAGCGTCACTCAGGCCGGGCTCCGGCGCAGCCCGGCCTGCTGCACCCGGATGCATCGGCGCGCTCCTGAGGTTTCGTCGGGCCCTTCGCGGCGCGGTGCCGGCCGCCGGTCAGAGCACCGGTCAGAGCATCGGTCAGAGCACCCTTCGGAGCGCCGGTCAGAGCGCTGGTCAGACCGCCGGTCAGCGCACCGGTCGGTTCGCCGCCACCGCCGCCGCCGCCGACACTGCTGTCGCCACCGCCGCTGGCACCGCCGCAGGCACCGGTCGGGCGACCGGGAAGGGCCGGCCGTCGAGGGTCCAGTGCGGGTCGATGGGGCGCAGCAGCGAGGCGTACACCTGGGCGGCGACGTCGGGGTGGCGGATCTCCCCCGTGGGCGGGCCGGCCGGGATGCCGTGCCCTGCGCAGGCGACCCAGGCGGTGCGCTCCTCGACGGTGCGGCCGCCGTGCCCACCGGCGTCGACGTGGCCGTGGTCGGTGACGACGATGACGGTCCACTGCTCGTCGGCGTAGCCGGCGCGGCCGCGGACGGCGTCGAGCAGTCGGCCGAGGCGTTCGTCGGCGGTGCGCATGGCCGCCCGGTACTCGTCGCCGCAGCCGAGGAAGTGGGCGGTCTCGTCGACGGCGCCGAGGTAGACGAAGGAGGCCTCCGGGTCGGCGGTGCCCAGGACGTGGACGGCCTCGCGGGTGACCTCCTCGTCGACGGTCTCCCAGGCTTCGGGGGTGTCCTCGGCCGCGGCGATGTACGAGAGCCGGCCGGGGGCGCGGAACAGCGGGCCACCGGACTCGTTGATCATCAGTGGGTCCCAGCCGGCCGCGACGAAGGTGCGGCGGCGGTCGCCGCGGGCGAGCCGGGTGGCGAAGTCGGGGAACACGTCGAGCCGGTTGCCGCCGAGGTGGTTGCCCCAGACGCCGTGCTTGGCGGGCTCCACGCCGGTGACGATGGTGGCCCAGCACGGCCCGGACATGGTGGGCGTGGTGTCCGCCACGGTCACCGGCACCAGGAACCCGGCCTCGGCGACCTCCTGGAGGCGCGGCATCGGCACGTGCGCCAGGTAGTCGTGGCGGACGCCGTCGATCCCGACGACGAGCACCCGGGGGCGGGGCCACTGGGCAGCGGACATGGCGGGGGTTCCTTTCGGTCGTGCACACCCGGCCGCACCCGCCGAGGGCACCGCCGACCGCGCCATGCTTCACCGCCCGCCGTACCACCCGGCGTCCGCCCGCCGAACGCGGGGTGTCCGCGAGGTGTCAGGCGACTACGGCGGGAGACGTTTCCCAACCCCAGGCGGCCGAGGTGGCTCTTGTTTAATGGCAGCATGAGCAACACACGAAACACTTGAACCAATGAGTTCGGACTCTGCCGGGGGGCAACCATGCGAGAGGCCGTTTACCTGTCGGCCGGCAAACTGGAGCAGTTCCTGCCGGGGCCGCGCCGGCTCGCGAGAACCGGCGCGTTCCAGGTGACCACACCGTTCGGTGGGGTCAACCTCGACGCGCCCGCCGCGACCGGCGATCCGGGCAGGCGGCGGCATCTCGAGCAGGTGTTGAAGCAGTTGAGGAAAACGGCCAGGCCCTTCCCCGCCCCGGACCTGCACGCTGGACAGTGGATCCGGTTCGAGATCTCGCTGAATTGCGTGACCCTTCGAGACGAGTACCGGGACCTGGTGCTGTTCGCAGATCCGGCCCCCAGGGAGAACCCGGATCACGAGCGGGCACCGGGCGGTCGACTCCTGATGCACGGGTCCGTCCGCCATCTGCTCGGCCGTGAACCGGAGATCGTCAACGGCCCGGAACTGTCCGGCTTTGACGGCGGCAACAGCATCGGCTCGACCTTCCTCACCAAGGCGGGGGAGGTCGTCGCCGCGCTCGCCACCGATCATGATCCTCTCGCACCTCCGCCGAACGAGCCCACGAACCTTCCAGCCGCGGGTGTCCGCCGGCTACTCGGCGCCCTTGACTCCGGCAGTAGCGGGCTGGACCTGTCCGTACCGATGACCGGGTTCGCTCGTGTCACCGTGAACCTGCCGGCTACCAGCAACGGCCCACGCTGCCTTGTGGCTACGCCTCTCATCGTCGAGTACGCGGCTTGAGCTGCCCGACATAGGCCGTGAGGTCCGGCGAGCGGTTCGGGTCACACCACCGCCGTTGGGCTCCAGCACCGAACAGGAGGCCGCAATGAGCGGCAAGAGGACCCCGGGACATGCCATGCCCCTACAGGTCAGACAGATCCGGCATGCCTTGTCGACGGAGTTCGCGGAGCACATCGACCTGGGTGACGTCCGCGCGGGCGCCTCACCAGAGGAACGGGAACAGGTCTTCCTCACCCGGGCCCTCTCAGCGAAAGCCGCCGCCCTACTGACCGGCTATGCGGCCGAAGATGCCGCCAGGACCGTCATCGACGGTGCCCACGATAGCGGGATCGACGCAATCGCCTTCTCCCCAACCCGGCCCGAACTCTGGCTGATCCAGGCGAAGTGGAGCGACCGGGGGGCAGCTCGGCCATCGGCCGACACCGTGATGGCCCTGCTCGGAGGTCTGAACAGGATCGTCAACCGCCGGTACGAACAGTTCAACTCAAGACTGCAGCCGCTGGCCGACCGTATCGACGAGACCTTGGCCTCACCCTACGTCCGGATCAACCTGGTCCTCGCGGTCATGGGAGACGAACGTCTCGTGCCAGAGATCGAGGCCCTACTCTCCTCCGCGGTGGAGGAGTTCGGCGTCATGCAGGACCTCCTGGATGTTCGCGTTCTGAACCTCGCCGACTTCCACGCTGCGGCGCGACACACCATCGCCCCGCCGATCTCCCTCACTGCCACCTTCGCCAGCAGCTGGCATCTGGTGTCCATGCCCCACCAGACGTTCACGGGTCTCCTGGCGGCCGACGACTTGGCTCGCTGGTACGAGACGCACGGCGACCGACTCTTCGAACGCAACCTTCGTGGATACCTAGGGGTGACGGAGGTCAACCAGGCCATCATGACCACCGCCCTCGACACACCAGAGCATTTCTCGCTCTACAACAACGGCATCACGGTCCTGTGCGACGACATCACGGCCTCCTACTTCGCCCGCCAGGCCGAGGGGCAACCCGTGCGATTGGAGCTGGTCAACGCCCGTGTCGTGAACGGCGCTCAGACCATCGCCTCGCTGTACCGCGCCTTCGTCCAGGAGCCTGAAAAGGTCGCACAGGCCAACGTCATGGTTCGGATGATCAACCTCAAGGGGGCACCCGAGGCCCTTTCACTACAGATCACCAAATCGACCAACACGCAGAACCGCATGGAAGCAAGGGACTTCATTGCGCTCGACCCCCAACAGGAGCTCATCCGCGAGGACTTCGCACTCTCCCTCGGCAAGTCGTACATCTACCGGCGGGGCGACTTCGAACCCTCGCCCGCGGCTGGATGCTCGGTGGTGGAGGCCGCGACCGCCCTCGCCTGCACCCACTCCGACGCGGCACTCGTCGCCCGTCTCCGACGCGACCACGACTACCTGTGGCGAAAGGCCCCGGACGGGGCCTACACCTCGCTGTTCGGCCAACGCCCCAGCGCCCTACAGATCTGGCGATCGGTGCGGCTGCTTCGCACCGTCAGCCGATCGTTGGAGGATCTCGCCCCGTCGGTATCCCCACGCGGTCGTTCTCTGGCCCGTTCGGGGACGCTACTGATCTCACACATCGTGTTCCAGATCGTCGGCAATGACGGCATCGACGAGCCGGGAGACGAATGGGAAGCCCAACTGGAATCCGTCCTCACACTGATTCCACGGCTCCTGTCCACCCTCTTGCGCCTCACGGACGCGACGTACGGCGATCATGCACTGATCTCGGTCACCTTGAGCAATGAGGAAAGGTGTCGTGGGCTGGCGGCAGAGCTACTCCGGAGACTGAAGGACAATGCCGATCTCCTCACTCCCTTCGAGGAGCAGGCTCCGCCCTCATACCGGCCACGTCGCCCCAACTCAGTTCCGCTGCTGATCGATCACCAACGTATCGAGGACGGGTCCCAGCTCGTCTACGTCCCGACCAGTGTCGCCGAGGAGCACGCGGTGGAACAGTGGCTGAACGAAGACCCTAAGCGGTTTCTCGCCACCTGGGTCAACGACCCGCGCAGGCCGCTCATCTGGGCCTTCGACAAGGCCCGCTACTCGCCCTCCGGACTCGTTTCACGGATCTGGGAGGCCTCCGAATGGGCAGAGCGGCCCATCTCCGTGCAGGGAGCGAGCCGGTGGCTCCTGCCGGGCGAGGGCACACTCCTGGAACTCGCCACGGAGATCCGCATTTCCGCAGCCGAAACGGACGACGGCAGCAGTGTGGCCTGACACGCCCCTGTTCGGCAACGGACGTTACGAGCTACGAAACCTCCTAGTACTCCAGCTGTAGATCGCTCTTTGGGCTGCTGGTGCCTACGCTTTCCGCGGTTTGCGGCGCTTGCCGCAGCTGCCGTGTGGCCGGTTCCG
>NZ_JBIVAX010000059.1:0-39672 GCF_044745805.1 Kitasatospora sp. NPDC086801 | reverse complement strand
GCGGCCGAAGCCGCTCCCACTGGCCGTCAGTCAGATCACCCCTACTCCCCATAGTCGTATCAACGACTCAAGTGATCGGCAGGACACGGCCTAGAAGACGATCTCGACTCGCCTGTTCTTGGCGGGATCGGAGCTGACAGGCTTTGCCTCCCCGTAACCGACAGCCTGCAGCCGGTCCGGGGCGATGCCACCCTTGACCATGAGTGCCTTCACAGCGTCCGCGCGCCGCTTGCTGAGCCTCTGGTTCTCCTCGTCGGTGCCGACTGAGTCGGTGTGCCCTTCGATGATGGCGTGCCGTTGAGGGAAGGCGTTCATGAAACCCGTGCTATTCGCGATCTCGACGTAGCTGCCCGAGGAAACCAGGGAGCTCGTGGGTTCGAAGTAGACAACCGTGTTGGGTGGCGTCTCATCTGACATCTGTATGCCCTCCGTCCAGTCGGCCTGTTGCCCACCTTGGTGGATCATGGCATGACGTTGCGTCACCATGTTGTTGTTCTCGAAGATCGGCGACATCTCGCCCCGATCCATGCAAGCGCATGTACTTGCTCGCTGTATTGGCGTGCGGATGCAGGCTCTTTGACAACCGGGCCCGACTGAGCCCCTCCGGCGGAGGGGCCCGGTGTCAAGGGGGTCTGGTGGGGTGAGCTTGTTACTTAACCGCGCTCGGCGGGGCTGCGCCTCTGGCACCCTGCGCGACCAGGGCCGGCCGCTGGCCTACTCGGCGTGGCGGGCGGGTGCTTCCCACCCTGACAGCCGCGCCGAGGGCTCGACATCAATCGGGCTACCCCACCTCGACGTTTGCGCCGGGGAGGATGAAGTTGAGCGTGGCCAGGACATTGTCGAGGATTTCGCGGGGGACGGTGGCGGTAATGGCGAGTGCTTGCATGCCCGGTGTGTCGTTGCTGTTCATGGCCATGACATGGTCTCCCGTGTAGATAGGTGCGAGGTGTGTTGCATTCGGCTAAGTGGTCGCGCCCGTAAGTCCTTCGGGGGTTGACTCGGGGCCTGGGCCTGCGGGGGTGAGGGTCGCAGGACTGCTAGCCCAGTGAAGCCTTGCCGCCCGTTCCCGAAAGCGACGATCATGGCGCTATGACTCATGGACAGGAGCACGAGATCGCCGCACAGGACGGGGAGCCGCAGACGAGGTGGAGCGAAGAGATCACGCTTCAAACCGTGGAACCGAACGGCGTTGCCCGCCAGGTCACCGTCTACCTCGGTCAACCCTCGAAGGCCGTCATCGCTCTCCTCGACAGTGACTCGCGCACCGAGATCAGCGGCTCGGACTACCTGGACTGCCTCATGCAGGCCCGGATGCTACTGGAACGTCAGGACCGCCGTCTGTGCTGCCAGGGAGCCCGACCCAACGTGCACCCATCCGGGCAGCTGAGGCAGTTCACCAACGGGCGGATGGCGTACATTCGCCCGCTGGACCCCGGCAGCGCCACTTCCCAGACCGTCGACATCTTCGCGCCAGCCCTCCCGAACGAAGTGGTGACCCTCAGCAACCAACGGGAAGCCCTCATGGCCGCCTGGAACGCACGGCACCCGAACAATCAGATCTGAGCCCTCCGGCCCGCCGGATGGATGTTGTCCACGGGGTCGGCCCGACTACGGCAGGCTGCGGACCGACATGATCCATTTCTCGTGATCGGCCTGCCCTCGATGCTCGTTGCCGCCGCTTGCCCGATCGTGCTGACCGCCGCTGAGCGCCACCAGCTGAAGAAGGCGGCTTATGGCCACAAGACCGCCCACCAGACCCGGATGCGCGCGCAGGTCGTGCTGCACGCGGCCCGGGGCCGCTCCAATGCCCGCATCGCCCACGAAACCCGGCTGCACCTGGACACGGTGCGCACTTGGCGGGGCCGCTTCGCCGCCGGCGGGCTGCCGGCTCTGGCCGACCGCAAGCGCTCCGGGCGACCGGCCCGTTTCACCCCCGTGCAGGTCGCCGAGGCCAAGGCCCTGGCCTGCCAGCTCCCGGCCGAGACCGGGGTCCCGCTGTCACGATGGTCGTGCCCGGAGCTGGCCAAGGAGTTGACCGCGCGCGGCATCACCGACAGCGTCTCCACATCCACCGTGCGCCGCTGGTTGCGACAAGACGCACTCAAGCCCTGGCAGTACCGGTCGTGGATCTTCATCCGGGACCCGGACTTCCGCGCCAAAGCCCAGCGCGTCCTTGACCTGTACCACCGAACATGCGACGGCGAAGCCCTCGGCGCGGACGAGTACGTGGTCTCCAACGACGAGAAGACCTCGATCCAGGCCCGCTGCCGCTGCCACCCGACCCTGGCCCCAGGCGTGGCCAGGGCGATGCGGGTCAACCACGAGTACAGCCGCGGCGGTGCGCTCGCATACCTCGCCGCCTACGACGTCCACCAGGCGAAAGTCTTCGGCCGCTGCGAGCCCGCCACCGGCATCGAGCCCTTCATGAACCTGGTCGCCCAGGTCATGACCACCGAGCCCTACGCCAGCGCGAGACGCGTCTTCTGGGTCGTGGACAACGGCTCCTCGCACAGGGGGAAGAGAGCCATCGATCGCCTGACCAAGGCGTTTCCGAACGCGGTCATGGTCCACACCCCCGTACACGCGTCCTGGACGAACCAGATCGAGATCTTCTTCTCGATCGTCCAGCGCAAGGTCGTCCAACCCAACGACTTCACGGACCTGGCTGAGGTCAGGGACCGGCTCCGAAGGTTCGAAGACCGCTACAACGCCACGGCACAGCCGTTCCAGTGGAAGTTCACCACCTCCGACCTGGACGATCTGCTGGCCAGGCTCGACCGACACACATTCGCCGACCGCCAAGAAGAATCCTCCATCGCCCTGGCAGCGTGATCAACCCCCGAAGGACTTCCAGCGGTGACCACTAAGCACGGGGCGGGCCCGGTGGCTACTCCTCGGCGAGTTCGGCGACCGCCTGAGAAGGGTCGTCCGAAGTCACCTCCGTGATGGGAGTGTCGACTTCTCCTCGAACGACTTGACCAAGTCGTTCAGGTCCAGAACGGTGAGCTTGCCGACAGCATCGAGGATGGCGTCCTTGTCCAATGTCATGGGGGTACTTCCTTCCAGGGGGTTGGCGGTCCCTTGGATCTTTCCAGGCTGCCCCCACCGAGGTCAGCAGATTCGCGGAAAGGCAGCGCCACGCACCTGTCATGTGCATGGTTTTGCGCTCGGCATCCGAGGGCGGATGCATGGATCCAATCAGACGAGATCCTTGGCTGCCGGGAGCTGGTGTTCTCCCACCGCCTGGCTTTCACGGAAGCCTCGTCTCCTCAGCTCGGCGGTCGTCGCCAGGTGGAGCTCTTCGGGGCCGATACCCGACGGGCTGCTACTGGTAGCGCCCGGAGGCAAGCATCCAGCCCAGGTTTGTGCCGGGCATGTCGCGGATGCCGCGGACGACCTGGTGGAGGCGGTCCAGGTCCAGGGGCGCCCCGGGCTCCAGTCGGTGCGCCTCGGCGAGGAAGGCGTCCTCGGCTTCGTCGAGGTCGCGCAGTCGGCGTGCGATGCGTGCACCAACCTGCTCCACGGCGGTCTGCTCGCTGCAGGCCCGGGCGTGGCGCAGGACGGTGACGTAGTTGGTGGGCTCGTTGTTGGCCGTCTCGCGGCGTAGCGAGAAGACGTCGTTGCACCAGGCGGTGATGTCGCTGGAGGCCACGCACAGCTTGATCCAGCTGGTGGTGGCGGCCAGGGGCGGGGGGATCTCGGTGCGGTAGGCGACCTCCACCAGGTCGAACATGAACATGCCGTTGGCGTCCCGTCGCAGGGCCGGGTAGGCCTGGGGGGTTGGCACGGTGGCGTTGCGGCGGTGGGCGGTCTGGGTGAGGAAGGCGTCGCGGTGGCGGTGGATGTGCGCCAGGATGCGTCGGCGCCAGGCGTTGGACATGCCCTCGGCGGTGCGGGGCCAGAAGTCGGCCAGTGCGGTCACCGCCGGCACGCCGTTGGCATGGGGGACGGGCTGGTCCTCGATGACGGCGGTGATGGCGGCGTAGGTGGCGTGCACGGTCTCGGGCGAGCGGCCCATGGCGCCTTCGTCCTGCTCGTCGTCGAGGTGCAGGAGCCAGGTCACCCACTGGGCGAAGAGCTCGACGTCCTCTTCCAGGGCGTCGGGCAGGATGCGGGCGGCCACCAGGTGGAAGCCGGCACCGCGCAGCCGGGCTTCGTCACGGGCATCGGTGGTCAGGCCGAGACGGGCGGCCCAGGTGAGGAGTCGGTCGCCGATGGGGCCGGCCTGTGGGTGGATTCGGTCGGGGATGGGGATGCCGAAGTCGTGCACGTCGGGAGTTGCGGGGGGCTGGGTCATCGGGTCGCCTCGCTGGTGGGAGGGTGCGGGCGGTGGCGGGGCTCGCCGGTGTGGGGCGGTCGTAGTGCGGTCATCGCGAACACGGTGGTCAGGTAGGACGAGCCGAAGTACACGGGGAAGCGGCCCATCCGGTAGTAGGCACTGGCGGGCCAGGAGCCGTCCGGGCGCTGGGTTTGGGCCAGGAGCGTCCGGCGTTGGTCCTGGCCGGTGGTGATGGCGAGGTTGTCGGCGGCCAGCGTCCGCAGGGCGGTGTCCAGCGCGCCGCCGGGCGTCCGGCCGGGCACTGGAGGGGCGGCGTCGGCCGCCCGTTCCCCAACGGCTTCGCGCACGCAGGCGGTCAGGGCCTGCAGGCTCCGCGGAAACCGTGCGCACAGACGGGAGACCGCGTACAGGAACGCGTCCGGGGAGGGGTAGTAGCGGGTGCCGGCCAGGTAGCGCCCGGAGGTCAGGTGGTCGGTGAGGTAGCGCGTCGTGGCATCCATGACCTCCCGGGTGTGCCCGGTGGCCGGACGGTTGGCCAGGTGGAGGGTGAAGAGGGCGTTGGCGCAGGCGACAGCGTCGCGCTTGTGCCCGCGGCGCAGTGTCGCGGGCTCCTCATCATCCTCCCAATAGACCATGAGGACCCGATGGTGCAGGCCATCCTGGTCCCCGGGGCCGGGCAGCCGGGGATCTGCGGCGCTCGGGGCTGCCGCCCGCAGGAGTTCCCGCGCTCCTCGTTCCAGGTTCGCGCCCGGGAGCAGGCCGTGCTCGTACAGGGCACCGGTCGCCATCGCCGTGCAGTCGGTGTCCGCCGGCAGACCGCCCGCGCCGGGGAAGAACCGGTACCGGCCCAGCCACCGACATGTCTCCACCTGCACGGCCAGCCGCGTGACCAGCCCATCGTCGTCTCCACCGCGCGCGGGCGAGGCGAGGAGCATCAGCGACACCATCGCCGAGAACCCCTCCCCACTCAGGTCGAATCCCGGATCCATGCCGAAGTGCTCACTGAGCAGCCCACGCGCCTGGGCCCCGGTGAAACTCCGCTCGAACCCGGGATCGAGGGACAGCCTCACCGACGGTGCTCCGCCCGCCCCCACCGATCGACGCACATAGCCAAGAGCGTGCTCGGCAGCCCGCTGGAACCGCTCTGCCGTCACCGTCGGCAGGATGCGCCCGACCGTGGAAGACGCCACTTCTCCCCGTTTCCCTACGTGCCAGCGGCGGATCCACCACACCACGGGATCATCTCGCAACCGCACGGCTGTCCGCAGGCACCCTTCCTGACTCCCCGCCAGGGCGCAACGATCCAGTACACCGGTCACGTCGAGGTCCCGAATCCGTTTCGGCGAACCACCCTGCAGTGGCATGAGCCCGGGCACCCCTCGCGGGCGGCATCGATGTACTTGCGCACCTGAACGTCCGTGCGGCGCTCGCGAAGCTACGAGCAGGGGGCAGGTAGCGGAAAGTAGCGGTCGTAACGGTGGGTGATTCGCAGAAATGATCAGATGTGCGAGTTCTGCGAGAGGCCGAGATCGGGTGCGGTTTATCCGGGTTGGGTCTCGCAGAACGCCCCTCAAAAGTCCGGCGTTCTGCGAAGCACTTCTGAGAGACTTTCGCCATGGATCTGACGCCCGATCAGGCAGCATCTGCGGTAGAACATCATGAATGCCCGAAGTGCGAGGCTCCGGCCGGGAGTCCGTGCCGGACCCTCGGCGGCAAGGTCACCTCGAAATATCACACGCCACGCTTCATCCGTGTACCAGCGTTGCGCGAGGACCTCGAAGTGCTCGTGCCCGCCGACCGGAACCCGGGCAGGACCTGGCGCCAGGGGCCGGCCCTCGCGGTGGTCCCGCAGACCGAGGCCGCCGCCCGGCCGATCCGGATCGGGTACGCGAGGACGTCCATGGTCCGCCAGGAGCTGGCGAGCCAGATCGAGGCGCTGGAGGCGGCGCACTGCCACAAGATCTTCCAGGAGAAGATCAGCACCCGGGTGAAGCACCGCCCCGAGATGGCGGCAGCCCTCAAGCTCGCCCGCGACTTCAAGGAGGCCGCACCGGACCAGGTGGTCATCCTCACCGTCCACGAGATGAAGCGCCTGGCCCGCAACGCCGCCGAGCTGATGCAGCTCTCCGCCGACCTGGAGTCCACCGGCATCCTGCTCGAACTCCTCACCGGCCCGCTCACCGGCATCTACGACCCCAACGGCATGGGCTCGATGCTCTTCGCCGTGCTCGCGGTCGCCGCCCAGCTCGACCGCAACTACATCCGGGAGAAGACCCTGGAAGGCCAGCAGGCCGCCGCCCGCAAGGGCAACCACGGCGGCCGGCCCAAGGTCATCGACGACGACATGCTGACCTTCGCCGTCGCGCTCAAGGACAAGGGCACCCCGGTCCCGGAGATCGCCAAGAAGCTCGTCATCAAGACCGGCAAGAACGCCGGCGAGCACCCCTCGGTGGCCTCGGTGTACCGGGCGCTCGCCGACGCCGAGGAGGCTGCCGCGTTCGCCGCGGTGGACGACGGCCTGCCGCTGCGGCCCAAGCCCGCACGGATCCTCCAGTCCGGCGACCCGCTCACCCCCGAGGAGACCGACCTGCGCGAGCGCCTGATCGCCCAGCGCGCCCAGCTGACCGCCGCCGACCGCGAGGAAGAACGGGCCCCTGCGTGAGCCGGACGCTGACGCAGGGTGAGCTGGTGGGGAGAGTCGCGACGCCTGCCGGTTCGTGGGCGACGCCGGTAGGCGATGAGGTGGCGTGCGGGCGGGCCCCCCCCCCCCCGCCCCCGCGTCCGCTGCCGGGGGCGGGTGCGACCCGGGGCGAAGCGTTCCCGCGGCCCCGCTGCTCCCCGCAAGGGGGCGCCGGTACAACAGAGTTGGCCGTCCCTGGCGTCTCCGACACCTGCGCGGGGGAGGTCGTGGCCGCCGTGGTCTCGGCCGACGGGCCGCGTTCCCCGACAGGTGCGTGGTGTCAGCCGACCCGACTCGAATCGGGCTGCTGGTCGCCCAGTGCCGCGGTGGCTGGACGGGAGCGGGCAATCGCCGGGCCGGTACTGGGTTTCCGGGCTGGCGGGTATGACTGCTGCCGGTGACCGAAGGCCCCACCTCGGCCTCCTCGCCGGGCAGGTGGATCCGCGGGACCATCCCGTCGGCGTGCCGGTGGCCCTCGCGCTCCTCGTCCGCGGTCTCCGGGCGGCGCTTGTCGATGTAGTCGCGCACCGTGTCGTAGGGCGCGTCGCGGAAGTCGTACGGGCTCGCCGGCCGCTGGCATGTCGACCGGACGCGCGGCCTGGTCCGGGCCCGATCTCGGGTTCGCGCCCGTCGGGCGGTCGCGGCCCCGGACCGGCGTCCCGGTCCGCTCAGCGGGCGGTCAGCGGGCGGTCAGCGGGCGGTCAGCGGGCGGTCAGCGAGTAGGCCGGCAGCGGCGTGTTGCCGTGGTCCTTCGCCAGGGACCGGAGCACGTCCGCCTGGCTCAGCACCAGGTCCAGGACCGTCTGCGGCAGCTCGGCCATCCGGTCGACGTTGTCGAGCAGTGCCGTGCAGGCGTCCACCTCCCAGTCGCCGTCCTGTAGGGCGGTTGTGTCCACGGACTGCCCCGGGACGGGATCCCAGCCTGTCGCTGCGAGGACCCGGAGCAGGCCTGCGTGGGAGAACGGAGTGCGCACATTGCCTTCGCCCCGCGACCCGCTCGCCATGATCTGCCCCTGGATCAGGACCGCCAACAGGTGGGGCAGTTGGTCAGCCGAGCAGGGTGCGAGGTCCCACTCGGCGAAGCAAAGGCTTCGTGCCCAGCGGCGGACCCGGGCGAGGGTCTCCCGCAGCTGGTCCAGGGAGGCGAAGTACCAGGAGCAGTGTGCCAGGACGGCGTAGTCGAATCCGCTGTCGGGGAAGGTGACCGCCTCGTCGAGGACGTCCAGGCCGAAGCGGAAGTCGATGCGAGAGCCCAGAGGCGTCGCCTTGAGGTGTTCCGCCGACTGCCCCAGGGTGACCGGGGCGCCGTACGACGGATCCGCGATGTCGACCGCGACCACCCGGCCCTGTGGGCCGACGGCCTCGGCGAGGACGGCCGTCATGTCACCCTGTCCGCAGCCGACCTCCAGGACCGACGCTCCGGCCGGGATGCCCCAGCTGGAGACGAGTGCGGCCCGGTAGCGGGTCTGGGTCAGCTGGATGTCGGGGCTCACGTCGGCGGCGGCCATGGCGGCCGCGATCGAGGGTGCCGTCGCGATCAGGTTGGTCTTGTTCACAGAATCCTTCGTCGTGCTGTTCGGGAGCGGTACGTGCCGAGACCGCTGTTGCGCAGGTCCGGATCGGCGCCGCTCGTTGATCCCCAAGAACTACCAGACATGGCCGACCATCCAGCCGTGATGACGACCAGATCATCCGGGACGGGACAACTGGAGCCAGGTCAACTTGCTCCTCAGTGGAGCCACTTCAAGCTGCCGCGGTGGTACCAGCGGAACCTGCTGCAGACACTGCGGCTGTACGGACCTGTTCACGGCCTTCCGCCGGACGGCGGTGCGGCCTGTTCCGACGGCTTTCCGGGCCTTCTCGTGCTCGCCGTTCTGTTCGGCCTGGTGATCCTGCTGGTCGAGGCGGTGTGGTGGGTGCGTGGGGCGCCCTGCTGCCAGCTGAGTGTCGAGGCCGGCGGGCCGCAGCCGCGCAGTCTTCTGCCCGGTTTCAAGCCCGGGGCGCAGACGGAGGACTGTCGCCGGAGCCTGACCGCCGCCATCGGCGAGCACGGCGGGGCAGCGGTGCCCCGCGCCCCGCACCCGCAGGAGGCGGGAGGGCTGCCGGCTGCGGCCGGCCGCAGCCGCCCCCGAGTCCCCAAGGACCGCAGGGCGGCGAAGGCGACGAGGGCGGACCGACGCGCGGGAAGTCGGCCGATCCGACTTCCTGTGCGGAACCACTGGTTTGTCGGAGCCCCTCGTCCTACCGGGTTCTGTTCGGCTCCCGCTCCGAGGCCCGGTGGATCCGCCGGGGCGGGTCCTTGGCGCTCACGGTACGTCGCAGCCCCGGCGGTGGCGGAGGTGGTTGAAGGGTCAGGCGGTGGGGAAGTCGCTGGCCTTGACTCCGGTGACGAAGGCGGCCCAGGCGTCGGAGGAGAAGGCCAGCCGGGGGCCGTCGGGGGCCTTGGAGTCGCGGACGGGGACGAGGTGGCGGAATCCGTCGGCGACCTCGATGCAGTTCCCCTGGTTGCCGCTGTACTTGCTCTTGCGCCACTTTGTCTGGTCGTTCGCGTGCACGGCTGTCTCCCTTGGCCGCAGGGCGTTGTGAACGAGACGCTACCCCACGGGGGTTGGCTTCCGGTACAGCATCGCGACCAGCGCCGGCGCGTCCTGGTGGGGGCGGACCTCGTTGACGTCCACGTAGTCCCACGCCCTGTACAGCGCGTGTACCTTGCCGTCCCCGGCGGCGGGGTTGACCATCAGCATGGCCCGCTCCTCGGGCCGGGCGGCGAGGAGCGCGTCGTGGATGCGGCGGGCGGCGCCGGTGCCGCGCCACGGGGTGCGTACGCCCAGCTCCTTGAGGGCGAACACCGGTGCGGCGGTGAGGTGGTGGGGCATCGGGCGGGCCATGCGGGTCCACCAGCGGTCGGCCGCCTCGACGGTGTTGCCGTAGGCGTAGCCGATGACGGCCTCGAAGCAGGGCTCACCGCCGTGGCGTTGCAGGCGTTCGCCGAAGGCGGGCAGGGCGTAGTTGGGCAGGTGCAGCAGCGGGGCGCGCACCTCGGCGTACAGGGCGGCCAGTTCATGGCGGACCGCGTCGGTGAGTTCGCGGTGGTGGCGCAGTTCGATGCCGGTCATGCCGCCGTCCTCGGGGAGTCCGTGAAAGGCCCGGGCCCTGCCGCAGCGGCAGGGCCCGGGCCTGCCAAACCGTCAGATCTGGCCGAACTCGCCGCCGCGTACGGCCGTCACGAAGGACTGCCAGGCATCAGCGGAGAAGGCCAGCCGGGGGCCGTCGGGGTCCTTGGAGTCCCGGACGCGGCCCGGGTGTGCGTCGTCGACCTCGACGCAGACACCGCCGTCATTGTTGCTGTGGCTACTCTTTCGCCATTCTTCCTGCGTCTCTGCTCGCACGGCCGTACTCCTTCAGAATGCGTCTGATCATCGCCCGGGAGTCCCGGGGCGACAGGGCCTGGGCCCTCAGTAGATCGTAGGACTCACGCCGCTCGGCGACCTTGGGCATTTCGTCGATGACCTCACCGTTCTTTGCACCTTCCGCCCAAGCGATCACACCGCCCGCCGGGAGGGTGTACAGCATGAGGGAACCGCCCATCTCAGGGTGTTCGCCGGCGGCGAAGGGCAGGACCTGGATCGTGATGAAGGAGCGCTTTTCGTCTGCTAGGGCGGTGAGTTGCTCGCACATCACATGGAGTCCGCCGACTGGTCGCCGGAGCGTCGCCTCGTCCAGGATGAACCAACATCGCGGCGGCGTCGTGGAATCCAGCCGCTTCTGACGTTCGAGTCGTGCGGCGAGCAATGCGTCGATCTCTTGCTCGGTAGCGTGCTGTTGGCCTGCACGTAGCGAGTGTCGGGCGAAAGAAGGAATTTGCAACAGGCCGGGGATGGTCGCAGAGGCGAACTCCTCGATGACGGCGGCCTGACCCTCCAGATGGATCGCCTGCCGGTACTTGCCAGGGAACTTCTCGTTCTTGGCCAACTGGTAGATGCGGTCGAACCGGCCGTCGGTGCCGAACGCCGCGTCCAGCATGCCGGGCAGGTCCGGCGGTGGCATTGATTCGGCGCGTTCGACCCGCCCGAGATGCCCCTTCGAGATATTGACGATCTTGGCGAGTTGGTCGAGCGACATACCCGCTCGCTCACGATGGGCACGCATCTCCCAGCCGAACTGGTCTCGCGCCGACCGCCCAGGATCCAGCTCGTTTGGTTGGAACCCCATGCTCAGCCTCCATGTGCCCAATCGCAGAGTGACACAGGGTCACCCTTCCCAGGTTAGCCGCTCAGAGCGACGCTTAATGCACGCACAGTGAGAATGGTGCGCAGCGATCAAGGCCACAGAGAGCTCATCATGACGAACGATCAACCAGCGGCCCGGCGGCCCGGGCCGACGTGGCGAAACTCCCGCATCCGGGACAACTCCGAGGCGAGTGAGGCCATGCCCGAAGTATTGAAGGAACAGCCGGAAACAGTGGGGGAGTACTCCTGCTGGCTGTCGCGCCACCAGAAGTCCGTGCCCACCGCACGCGGGCTGCTGCGCGGCTTCCTCTCCGACCACCAGGGGGGCGAACTGTTCTGCGACCACTCCGGGCTGGTGCTCGGCGAACTCGTCACCAACGCCGTCCAGCACGCCCGCACCCCGTCCGACCGGCTGCTGTTCGTGCGCTTCGCCCTCTCGGCCGACGACCTGCGGATCGAGGTCCACGACGCCGACTCCCGACAGCCCGTGCTGCGCCGCGTGGGCGGGGACGAAGAATGCGGGCGGGGGCTGTGGCTGGTGTCCGAACTCGCCCTCCGGTGGGGCTGCCGCTCCCACGCGGGCGGGGTCGGCAAAGCGGTGTGGGCGGTCCTCGGACCCCAGAGCGGGGACGCGTCGTGACCACGACCCCGCCGCACGACTACCCGCACCCGGTCACCGTCGAGATCGGCGGCGTCACCCGGACCGCCACCTTCGCCCGGCTCGCCGACGCCCTGGCCGCCGTGCGCACCGCCCTGGCCCGCCTGCCCCTCGACGACGACCACGCCGCCTACCTCACCGACCTGTTCGCCCCCGAATCCACCGCCCGCGTCGCCCGCCGGCTGGCCGACGTCGGCGCGCTGCGCACGATCGCCTTCGTCGGCATCCACGCCCACCCCATCCACCTGCGCCCCGCCGAAAGCCCCGAAAGCCCTGAGGGCCCCGACGGCACCGCAGGCGCCGACGAGCTCCCGGAGCCGGTGTGAGGCGCCTTTGCGTCAGGGTCGCGAGGTGGCGGTGCCTGCGCGGCCGGTTCTCCCTGCCCGTGCGGGCGTTGAGCCCCGGGCGCCGCGCCGCCCACGCCGAGGTGCGGCGCCGGGCGGCCGCCCCCGGCAGCACCGAGGCCCTGCTGCGGGCCGTCGCCGACCGCGCCCGCCGACCGCGCCCGCCGACCGCGCCCGCCGACCGCGCCCGCCGACCGCGCCCGCCGGGCGCCCTCGCGCTGGACGAGTGGTTCCGAAGCCGGTCAGCGGTCAGCGGTCAGCGGTCGTCGGTGACCGGGTGACGGGCGGCCGGTCTTGTCGTCGTGCCAGAACTAGGGTGACCCCATGGAATATCGAACGCTCGGCAACAGCGGACTCCTCGTCTCCGTGGTCGGACTCGGCTGCAACAACTTCGGCGGACGTCTCGACGCGGCGCAGACACGCGCGGTGGTCGACGCGGCACTCGACGCCGGGGTGACGCTCTTCGACACCGCCGACATGTACGGGGCCGGAGGCGGCTCCGAGACGCTGCTCGGCCAGGCGTTGAAAGGGCGGCGCGACGAGGTCGTGCTGGCCACCAAGTTCGGCTATCAGCGGGCGGACCTGGGGTACGGGCCCGCGGCCGGGGCGAAGGGCGGCCGGGCCTACATCCGGCGCGCGGTCGAGGAGTCGCTGCGACGCCTGCAGACCGACCACATCGACCTCTACCAGCTGCACACCCCCGACCCGCGCACGCCGATCGCCGAGACGCTCGCCGCGCTCAGCGAGCTGGTACGCGAAGGCAAGGTGCGCTACATCGGGCACTCCAACTTCGCCGGCTGGCAGATCGCCGAGGCCGCGCACGTCGCCCGGGAGATCGGGGCCGTCCCGTTCGTCTCGGCCCAGAACGAATGGTCGCTGCTCGAACGCGGCGTGGAGCGGGAGGTGGTGCCCGCGGCGCTGCACTACGGCCTCGGTGTGCTGCCGTTCTACCCGCTCGCCAACGGCCTGCTGACCGGGAAGGTGCGCCGTGCCACGGGCGTGCCCACAGGCTCGCGCCTGGCGTCGCGGCCCGAGCGGGTGACCGAGGCCGGCCTCGACGCGGTCGAACGCCTCGCCGCCTGGGGCGAGGCGCGCGGCCGGAGCGTCCTGGAGATCGGCGTGGGCGCGCTCGCCGCACGGCCCGGCTGCGGCTCGGTCATCGCCGGGGCGAGCAGTGCCGAGCAGGTGCGCGCCAACGCCACCGCCGGGCAATGGGTGCCGACCTCCGAGGAACTGGCCGAGATCGACGCGGTCCTCGACGCGGTCCTCGACGCGGAACACGCCGTGGCCTGATCGGAGCGGGAGGACACGGGCGCCGCGCAGGGCACGTCGGCGGCACGGGTTCCGGCTCCCGGTGAGGCCACCGCTGCCACCCGGCGTGCCGCTCGTCCAGGGGTGAACCGGCGAGGCCCCGCACCGAACGGCGCGGGGAATCACCGCTGTCACCTGGCATGACGCATCGTCAATAACACGTCAAGCGAAGAGAGTTACGGCAGCCGGCCGACCCGGGGGGTCTCAGTGTCGCGCGTGGCGGATCTTCAGCCGTCCGAACCCGGTGGTCCCGGAGATCCGGATCGTGGGGCCGCCGGGGGTGGGGCGCCGCGGGGGCTTGTAGCGGGCCTCCTTCCAGCCGGAGTGCATGCCCTCGATGTCGACGACCGCGTCGTGGGGCACCGTGATCCTGGCGCCGCCGGTGCCGAGTTGCAGTTCGATGTCGACGACCGGGTACTCGATGACCGCCCGGGACAGGTCCAGGCGCACCCTGCCGAGCGCGGAGAAGACCTTGAGGGTCCGGGGCACCTTCCAGGCACCGCTGCGCCGGATGCGTCCCGTGGCGGCGCCGATCGTCGCCCCGGTGCCCGCGCCCGGCTCGGGGAGCGAGGCCAGGGACCGCCCGAGTGCGTCCTGCGTCCTGGCGGTGAGCGCCTGGTGGAGGCGTTCGTCCATCTCCTCGTGGGAGATGCGTCCTTGGCTGTACGCCTCTTGCAGGCGTTGCACGGCCGTGTCGCGGTCGTCGTCGCCGGCCAGGGGCGAGAGGTCTTCCGGCAGCGAGGTCACCGCCCCACCCTAGCGCCGCGCCTGGGCCGCGAACCCGCCAAGGCCCCTGGCGGGAACGGCCGGTGCCGGGCGGAGCCGGGCGGGTGGGCCTCATGGCATCGGCCATGCGCGGGTGGGCGCGTGGTCGGCCTCGGGGCCGTGCGGCTGGGCGGCGAGCAGGCGGCCCGCCGCCGAGGCCAGGCCCTGGCGGTCCGCCACCGGACGCGGGCCGTCCAGCAGGGACATGGTGAGGCGGTAGGTCGACAGGGCCTTGTCCGTCCGGGCCCTGGTCCGTTCCTCGGACGGGGCGCGGGACAGGACCAGGACCGCCGGCTCGCGGTTCTCGGCGATGGCGGCGCCGAGGCGGGCGTGGCCGTCCAGGACCGCATGGCAGTTGAGCCCGCTGAACCACCAGAGCAGGACGGGCGCCAGGATCCCCTCCCGGGCCTGCTTGCGGCAGGCCTTCACCCGGGGGTCGTCGGGCGGCGGCATCCGGCGCAGCGGCATGACCCGCCGGGAGCCGTCGAACCAGTCGACGTAGCCGTCGGGGTGGCCGTCGAGCAGCAGGGAGCGCCACTGGCCGCCCGGCCCGCCTGCGGCCGGTGCCGTCCCCTGGCGGGCGAGCCGCGGGGAGAGCACCCACCGCCCCTCGTGGAGCGGGCCGTCGGCGCGGGCGTGCAGGGCGCCGGCGAAGCGGTGCGCCCAGCGGGCGTACCAGGACGGCCCTCCCGGCCCGGCGACCGCGCGCGCCCGGGCGGCCCGCAGCGGGGCGAGGGGGGAGCGGTAGTGGTCCGTGCGGGAGTACTCGACGCCGCAGCGGTCGTCGTCGATTCTGGCGGTGAGCACCACCCGCGGACCCTGTGACAGGACGATCAGGTTCCCGTTGGCCGTCCGCGGCCGCAGCCCCGGCTCGGTGGCAGGGGGGAGCTCCAGGCCCAGGCCGCCCCAGGATCCGCCGTCGGCCGCCGCTGTCAGATTCCTCCGGTGCACCGGAATCCTAGGCCCCGGCGGGTCCCGCGCTCTCGGCCCCGGCGGGCCCCGGGCCTTCGGCGCGGTCCTGGGCCGCCATGACGTCGTCGCCGTGCTCGAACGCCCACGCGCCGAGGGCGCCCACCGGGGTGAGCAGGCTCGCCCCCAGGCCGGTGAGCGCGTACTCGACGCGGGGCGGCGACCCGGGGTGGGCGGTGCGTTCCACCAGGCCGCTGGCCTGCAGGCGGCGCAGGGTCTCGGTCAGCACCTTGGGGCTGATGCCCCCGATCCGCGCGCGCAACTGCCCGGGGCGCTGGGGGTGGTGGCGCAGCGCCCACAGGACGACCGGGTTCCAGGTGTTGGCGAGCAGGTCGAAGGCGAGGCGGGCGGGGCAGTCGGCGAGGAGGTCCTGATCGGTGGTCACGTACCGAATGGTGCCCGAGCCGGTGCCTAGTGTCGTCAGCGCAGTCGATGCCGTCGACGTCGTCGATGCCGTCGATGTCGATGTCGTCGGCGTGTTCGGGAGAAGGGGAGCGGGGATCGTGAGGATCGGGATCATCGGCACCGGCGCCATGGCCGGTGCGCTGGGCGGGCAGTGGGTGCGCGCGGGCCACGACGTGCTGGTGGGCGGGCGCGACGGCGCCCGGGCCGCGGCCCGGGCCGGGCGGATCGGTGCCCGGGCCGGGGGCGTGCGGGAGGCGGCCGGGCACGGGGCGGACGCCGTCCTGCTCGCCGTGCCCCACGCGGCGGCGGCCGGTGTGGCCGCCGCCCTGGCCGGCGTCCTGCGCGGGCGCACGCTGGTGGACTGCACCAACCCGGTGGCCCCGGGTTTCGTCCTGGCCACCGGCGCCGGGCCCTCGGCGGCCGAGCGCATCGCGGCGGGCGCGCCCGGGGCGCACGTGGTCAAGGCGTTCAACCTGTGCCACGAGAGCGTGTGGCGCCTGAGCCCGCCGGTGTTCGACGGGCGTCCGCTGGCCGTCCCGCTGTGCGGGGACGAGCCGGGCGCGCTGGAGACGGTGCGGCGCCTGGTGCGGGACGTGGGCTGCGAGCCGGTGGGCGGCGGGGGACTGGAGCGGGCCGGGCTGCTGGAGGCGACCGCCGCGTTCCTGATCGGCCTGTGGGTGGGCGAGGGCGTGGACGCCCAGGCGATCGCCCCGCCCCTGGCCCACGCCGGCCCGTAGGCCCGCAGGCCGCCGGGGCGGCCCGCATGCCCGCAGACCCGCAGGCCGCCGGGGCACGGGAACCCGGCGGCCGGCGGCCCGGGTTGACACGCTTCTTCACATCTAGAATATTGGATACGTCATCTGGTCGAGGGTCGGGCGAAGGGAGCGCGCGGTGGATCCGCTGGCCGTCCACAAGGCGCTCGCCAACCCGGCGCGGGCGGACTTCCTGCGCTGGCTCAAGACGCCCGAGCGCTACTTCGACGAGGACTACTACCGCGAGCGCGGCGTGGGCTTCCACGTCGGCGTGTGCGTGACGGACATCCGGGAGAAGTCCGGGCTCGCCCAGTCCGTGGTCTCCGGCTACCTGCAGATCCTGCGCGACGCCGGACTGCTGGTGTCCGAACGCGTCGGCAAATGGACCTTCTACCGCCGCGACGAGGAGACGATCGCCGCGTTCGCCGACTACGCCCGCGACGAACTCTGACGCTCCGCCCCCTCAGGGGCGCACCCCACCGCCCCCGCCGGGGCGGCCCGGGCTGCGCCCTTCCTTTTCGCCCCATTCCATCTAACTATCTAGATTTGTAGCCCCGTGCGCGGGGGGTGGGTGCCGTGCGCCCGCACACCCCGCGCGCCGGGCGGACGGAGGCAGTACATGCGAAAGACCGGCCCCGCCGTCCTGACCCTCTCCCTGGGAGTGTTCGGGATCATCACCACCGAGATGGGCGTCGTCGGCGTCCTGCCCCGCATCTCCGAGGACCTCGGCGTCACGCCCTCGGCGGCCGGCTGGCTGGTGGGCGTCTTCGCCCTCGTGGTCGCCGCCACCGGGCCGTTCGGCACGCTGCTGGCCTCCGGCCTGCGCCGCAAGGCCGTCCTGGCGAGCGCACTGGCCGTCTTCGCGCTCTCCAACGCCGTGTACGCGCTCACCGACGACTTCGCCGTGATGTTCGCCTTCCGGATCCTGCCCGCCCTCTTCCACCCCGTCTTCTTCGCCGTCGCCCTCACCACCGCCGCCAACCTGGTCCCCGAACACCGCGCCACCCGGGCGGCCACCACCGTCTTCGCCGGCGTCACCGTCGGCTTCGCCTTCGGCGTGCCGCTCACCTCCTACCTCGCCGAACACGCGGGCCTGGCCGCCGCGTTCTGGTTCGGCGCCGGCGTCAACCTGCTCGCCTGCCTGGGCGTCCTGCTCCTCCTGCCCACCGCCCCCGCCACGCCCACCACGCCTACCGCGCCCGCCGGCCGGCGCCCCTCCTACCGGGGCCAGCTGGCCATCCTGCGCCGCGGCCGGCTGTGGCTGTCGGTCCTGGCCGTCGTGTGCGTGTTCGCCGCGATGTTCTCCGTCTACGGCTACTTCGCCGAATACCTGGAACGCGTCACCGGCCTGAGCGCCTCCCTGGTGGGCGCCGCGCTGATGGCCTTCGGGATCGTCATGGTCCTCGGCAACCTCCTCTTCGGCCGCCTCCTGGAACGCGACCCCGTCCGCACCGCCACCGCCTTCCCCGCCCTCTACGTCCTCCTCTACGCCCTGCTCTACGCGATCGGCCCCTGGCCCGCGCCGATGACCGCCGGCGTCCTGCTCTGGGGCGCGGTGCACTCCGGCGGACTCGTCGTCAGCCAGAACTGGCTGGCCCGCGACGCCCAGGACGCACCCGAGTTCGGCAACAGCCTGTTCATCTCCTTCTCCAACCTGGGCATCACCGCCGGCAGCGCGGTCGGCGGCCTCGTCGTCTCCACCGCCGGCGCCCGCCACCTGCCCTGGGCCGGAGCCGGCTTCGCCCTCGCCGCCCTGGCCGCCGTCCTGCTGCGCCGCCGCCTGGGCCCCGCCGCCCCGGCGACCCCCGCCGCCCCTGCGGTGCAGGGCGCGCCCGCCCCCGCCCGGGCCGCCACCGGCTGACGGCGCCCGTATCAATCCAGGCAGGCCAAGGCACCCGCCACCAGTGAGCGCGCTGCCGCGCCCCGCACCGCCCCCGCGAGAGGCGGCCGAAGGCCCGGGCGTACAGATCGACCTGGCCTGGTCTGGCCTGGCCTGGCCTGGCTGGGCGAGGGGTGAGGGTGGAGGCGGCCTTCGTCAGATTCCGTACAGGTGGTGCGGGACCGCTCGCTCCCAGACTGCTTCGAACGCGGTGGCACACAGCTTCACGGTCTGCGGGTCCGCCGTGATCTCGTCCTCGACCACCGCGCCGTCGCCGGAGAAGTGGTGCACCCGGAGCAGCGCGCCGTCGAACAGCCAGAAGTCGTTGCCCGGCAGGGGGATGCCCGTGGCCCGTCGCCGGGGCAGCCAGCGGACCTCCTCACCCGCCGTGACGTTGGCGTGGGTGACGTAGTGCTCCCACCGGATGTACGCGGACACGGGCTCGGAGACGACCCGGGC
Source organism: Kitasatospora sp. NPDC086801 (assembly GCF_044745805.1). Classification (NCBI taxonomy): domain Bacteria; kingdom Bacillati; phylum Actinomycetota; class Actinomycetes; order Kitasatosporales; family Streptomycetaceae; genus Kitasatospora; species Kitasatospora sp. NPDC086801. Next base: position 20,942 of record NZ_JBIVAX010000059.1, on the reverse strand, counting down.
CCGGCGCACGGCCACACCCCGGGCCACGGTGTCCGTGATCAACTGGTCGTAGGGATGCCACCAGGACCCGCGGTCCTCCCAGTCGATCCGCTCGCCGCGCCGCCACGCCTCGAACCGCTCCGTCGGGGCGTAGGAGTCCCGCAGCTCCAGATGGACGGCGGAGCGCCGGCACCGCCCGAGCAGCTCGGCGAAGTCGGGCACGCCCGACGCCGCTCGCGTTCCTCCGGGGACAGCTCGGTCGGCCGGACCGCTCGTCGGGTCCGGCGGGGCCGCCCCGCCTCCCGGCGGCCGGGGGCCCCTTGCGGTGCCGCGCTCACGTGTCCAGGGCTTTGCGGATCAGGGTGGCGAGCACGGCGGCCTCGGCCTCCTTGAGGTGTCCCAGGGCCACCCAGGAGAAGCTGGATCCCGCGAACACGTCCGGGCCACCACGGACGAGGGCGGAGATCCCGGCAGCGCGCAGCGCTTCCCGCAGATCGTTCGCCGCCGACTCCTCGGCGCTCACCCGTTCCGACTGTCCAGTCGGCTCAAGACCCGACATGTGCCACTCCCTTGACCGATGGGGTTGCGTCACCACGAAGGTAGGGGCGGCGGCAGGAACCGGGCGGAGGTGATTCCCGGTGATTCTCACAGCAGCGACCGGCGGGCCCGGGAAATCACCCGATGGGCTGACGGGCCGTAGACGGCGCTCTCCGCCAGGGCCTCCCACGCCCGGACGTGAAGCGCGACGTCTGCCGGATCGTCCAACCACATCTCCGCGTGCCAGGACTCGGTGATGACCAACGCGCCGTCGTGGATGGAGAATCCGACTCCCGCGGGCACTCTGAGATCGGCATCGAACGGCACGATCCCGAGCCGGACGTTCCCACGTGCCAGCCAGGGGGCCAGGCACTCCAGCTGGTCCGCCAGTACGGCCGGCGGGCAGAGCCGGGAGACGAGGGCGCCTTCCCACACCAGGAAGTGGAACGACCGCGACCGGTCGTTGAGAATCCTCTGGCGTTCCATGCGGGTCACCGCCGCGGCCTCGACGTCGCGGATCGACGGATGGACCCTGGTGTACCGGGTGAGGACCGCTCGCGCGTACTCGGCGGTCTGGAGCAGGCCGGGAACCAGGGTCGGGTCGAATGACCGACGGTCGCCGGTCTTCTTCCCCTGCGCGGCGTGCGCCTCCTGCACCGGCCGGACACCGCCGGCGAGTTGGCGCCGCCACGACCGGTACTGGGTCTCCACCGTCCGCAGCCGGCCCACCAGTTCGGCGGCGGCGTCGGGCCGGCCGACGGCCTCGGCCCAGGCGACCACATCGGCCCTGGTGGGCGACTGCCTGCCGTTCTCCAGCTTGCTGACCTTGGACTGGGGCCAGCCCAGCCGCACGGCCAAGGCGCGTCCGGACAACCCGCACTCGGTGCGCAGTTCACGCATCCGGGCACCAAGAGCAGACCGTGCCTGCTGATAGTCGGTGCTCACATGCCGGAAGGTACCTGAGCCCGGAACCGCGCGTAGGGCCTCGCGTGGTGCCAGGCGGCATCACGCACCTGGCAGGCACGGAGGACTTCCAGCGGGTCGGTGACCAACTCCATTCCCACGGTGCGCTCCCCCTCGAAGTGGAAGCGCGCGACCGTGCGGGAGTCGAAGAGCCAGAAGTCCGTCAGCCCGGCTAGCCCGGCCGCCTCGGCCTCCGAGCGCCACATGCACCGGATGTCCTCACCGGCCGCCACGTTGGTCCGGGCGCACGCCAGCAGGTACCGCTGCCCCTCGGTCGGCGGATCGTCCACCAGACGCACCCGCTCGAACCTCTTGCCCTTGCCGACCATGCGGCGCACGTTCTCGAACCAGGGGTGCCCGACCTCCCCGGCGCTGTCCCCCGCCCGAAGGAACTCGGCGTAGGAGGGCGTCTGCTTGTCGGAGAGGTATCCCGCCCTTGTCTCCAACCGCCACGCGGTGTGCTCGAACCCGTCGTTGATGAACTCGGTGATCCGCTGCTGCGGTACGAACTCCGGCACCGGCGTCGACTCCTTCGGAGCGAACCGCGCCAGCAGTTCGCGGGGCACGACGACGAAGCCCTCATCGTCCTTCACGTGCATGAGTTGCGCCACGTCCTCGGGGTCCGTCACGGCGTACCCCTGCACGACCACCTCGCCGGTGTCCACGTCCTCGTACAGCGTCGGGCAGTCGCCGACACCCGAGGTGCTACCGATGACACGCAGCCGCCTTGCCATAGCTGTTCCTCTCGACGGCAGACAGGAAGGTCCTCCCGTGATCGGCCTCAACCGGCGCTCCGGAAGGGGCGATTCTCGATGATTCTCATGACGATCCGACGCGGGCGCGGTGACGGCCGGAAGCCGGGGAACCGGGGAGCCGGCGGCGCTCAGGCGTACCGGTCGAGCAGCGCCTCCAGGTAGTCCTCCAGGCGCCGGCCCAGCAGGGCCGGCGGCAGGTCGCCGCGCCCCAGCTCCCGCCACGGCACGGCGACCTTCTCCGCGTCCGGGGCGAACGCCAGCGCGTCCAGCAGCCGCCAGTACAGGTGCGCGCCCCGGTCCGCCTCCAGCGTGCCGCCGGCCGCCAGGTAGCGGGCGGCGAAGTCCAGGCCGGTGTCCACGCCGTGCAACAGGGCCAGCGCGGTGGAGCAGTGGGCCACGTCCAGGTCGGCCGGGCCCCAGGAGGTCTCCACCCAGTCCACGACCCCGCTGACGGCAAGCTCGGCGCCCTCCCCGGTGAACAGCACGTTGCCGGGGTGGAAGTCGCGGTGCAGGAAGCACGGCCGGTACGCGGGCACCTCGCGGCGGATCACGTCCACCGCCCGCCGCCACACCCCGGGACGCGCCGTGGCCCCGGGCACCCGCACCCGCTCCGGGGCCGTCCACGCCTCGAAGGCGCGGGGGCGCTCGCCCGGCGCCACCGCGAGCGCGTGCACGGCGGCCAGCTGACCGGCCAGCAGGTCCGCGCGGCGCTCCACGTCGCCGTCCTGCGCCACCCGCACGCCACCCGGCAGCAGCGACATCACCAGCGACGGGTGGTCGCAGAACTCGCCCGCCGCGTCCAGGGCGTGCAGCCGCGCCGCCGGCACGCCGCCGTCCGCGAGCAGCCGCAGCACGCGCGGCCCCGGGTCTGACGCGGGGTCAACTCACCGGCAACGCCCGCCGACCGCCCCCTATTCCGAGACTGGTCGAAGTTTGACAGTTTCCCGCGCACCGGGTTACGTAAGTGGCCGCACCGCACGCCGCACCGCCACCGGCCCGCCGCAGCAGGGGAGTTACGCCATGTCCAGGACCGTCGTCTTCGACCGCACCGGAGGGCCGGAGGTCCTGACCGTGCGAGCCGCCGCCGTACCCGTGCCCGGCCCCGGCGAACTGCTCATCCGCGTCACCGCGATCGGCCTCAACCGCGCCGAGGCCCTCTTCCGCGCCGGCACCTACCTCGACGAGCCCAGGCTGCCCGCCACCCCCGGCTACGAGGCCGCCGGCACCGTGGAAGCCCTCGGCGAGGGCGTCACCGGCTTCGCCACCGGCGACCGGGTCGACACCGTCCCGGCCTTCTCCCAGAACGACTACGGCGTCTACCGCACCCACGCCCTCGTGCCCGCCCGCGCCGTCGTCCACCACCCGGCCGGCCTCACCGACGTCCAGGGCGCGGCCGTGTGGATGCCCTACCTGACCGCCTACGGCGCCCTCGCCGAGGACGGCCACCTGCGCCCCGGCGACCACGTCCTGCTCACCGCCGCCGCCTCCGGCACCGGCCTGGCCGCCATCCGCACCGCCCGCCGCCTGGGCGCCGTCCCCATCGCCACCACCCGCACCCGCGCCAAGAAGCAGCAACTCCTGGACGCCGGCGCCGCCGACGTCGTCATCACCGGAGAGGAGGACCTGGTGGCCCGCGTGGACGCCATCACCGCCGGCACCGGCGTGCGCACCGTCTTCGACCCCGTCGCCGGCCCCGGCGTCCTCACCCTCGCCCGCACCATCGCCCCCGGCGGACGCCTGATCGTCTACGGCCGCCTCGACCCCCGCGACACCCCCCTGCCCGGCCAGGACACCTTCGCCCCCGTCACCAGCCGCTTCTACTCCATGCACGAGGTGACCCGCGACGACGAACGGCTGCGCCGCGCACAGGCCTTCGTCACCGCCGGGCTCGCGGACGGCTCCTTCACCCCCGCCGTCGACCGGGTCTTCGAGGGCCTCGACCGGATCGCCGAGGCCCACCGCTACCTGGAGGCCGGCACCCAGGTCGGCAAGATCGTCCTCACCGTCCAGAACTTGGGTCTGGCCAAGTTCTGTGATCCGTCACAGCCTGTGATGGTCCTGGAGCCGTGATCACCTCGGCTCTGCGAAGCTACCGCCGTTTGATTGACACTCGGCTTCACGCTGATCGAGACCGGAACCGAACCAGTCGGCGGATCGCCGAAGCCGACCACCGTTGAGGCCACTGAACTTCGAGGTAGTGTCTCGGTGCATGAGCCTTGACGTTGAGGTCGTTCGCGAGACGAACCACGAGTTGGTGGACGCATTCGCCAGCCTCCTGCCGCAGTTGTCGACGACGGCCAATCCGCTGGACCGGGACGCGGTCACCCGGATGGTGGCGTGCGACTCGAACACGCTGCTGATCGCCCGGCTCAACGGAGCGATTGTAGGCGCGCTGACGTTGGTCCTGTCCCCGCTGCCATCGGGCCTGCGGGCGCGTATCGAGGATGTCGTTGTCGATGCCGCCGCGCGTGGCCATGGAGTCGGCGGGGCCTTGACCAATGAGGCACTCCGACTGGCGAAGGACGCAGGCGCTCGAACGGTCGACCTGACGTCCCGCCCATCCCGCGAGGCTGCGAATCGTCTCTATGAGCGTGCTGGTTTCCAAGCCCGGGATTCGAAGGTCTACCGGTTCACGATCGAATAGCCCTCGAAGTCGGCCTCGGCATCGGAACCGACGCCTGGTCCTCCGGGCTCCGCCTCTCAGAAACACAGCATGAGCGGCTCCCGGAAGGGGTGGGGCGGCGGCTTTGGCCTCGGCGATCCACTCGGGCAGACGGTCCCCGTCGAGCAGGGTGAGCATCTGGGCGAACGTGGTGACCAGGTGAGCGGTGGTGTCCAGTTCGGGGCAGTGGGAGAGGAGGGCCTTGCGTCGGAGGGCGTCGTCTGCGGTGAGGCCGTCGGGGTGGCGGGTGAGCCAGTCGGTGGCCTCGCGTACCGTAGGCGGCCGCGGTGGCGGTGGGCCGTCCGGGAGCAGTTCTCGCTGCTTCCATGCGGCGAGCTGGGTGTATCCGCCCCGGTAGCCGCGGGCTGTGATCTCGCCGAGCAGTGCCATGCCGCTGATCTGGCCGCCGGTCTCTTCCCAGCGCCGCAGCATGTAGGGCTTGTAGGGGTCGAGTTTGACGGTGCGCGGCGCCTGCGGGCCCTTCATCAGATCCTGCCACCGCTCGGCCCCCGCGTAGCGGCGCACGGTGTTGCGACTCCAGCCCAGGTGCTTCGCGACAGCGCGCTGGCTCATGCCCCCGCCCAGAAGCTCGTGAGCGACGGCGTGGTTGGTGCGCCGCCGTTCGGCCACGCGCCCGGCCGGGTCCTCCAGTTCGCCGGCCTCGGCGGGCAAAGGAATCTCCCACTGAGGTTCGGGCTCCGGCTCGGGAGCGCGCAGGCAGGCACGGTGGTCAGTGACAACGCGCTCCACCGCACGGACCAGGTTCGCCCACAAGTGGTACCGGTCAGCCACCTGCTGGGCCTGCGGCGCCGCCCGGTCCGCCGCCTCCGCGTAGGCGCTGGCGCGGTCCCGAGCGATCACCTCGATCTGCGGGTGCCTGGAGAGCCACGGAGCGAGCGTGCCCGCGTCGCGCTCGGGCAGCACGTCCAGAACCTCGTGGGTGACCGCGTTCGTGATCACCGTCCCGTACGTATGACCCTTGCGGAGCGTGAAATCGTCAACCCCGACCGCCACCGGGGCACCGACGGCGGGGTCGGGAAGCTCCATCACTCGCCGCAGCAGCGTGCTGCGACTGGCCCGGATGCCCAGCAGTGCGGCCATCCGCGCACCGGCCCGCCCGGCCAGCGCCAGACCCAGCCCGGACACCGACGCACGCTGCCGCTCGGTGACCTGCCCGTGCCGGCGCGTCAGCCCCTCGACCTGCTCGACGAACGTCCGCCGCCGGCACCCTGGGCTCCGGCAAGCGAACCGGCGCACCCGCAAGGCGACGGTCACGGGCCGCCCGCAGCTGGGCAGGTCCGACGGATAGCGCAGATAGGAGCCGTGTACTCGCTCCGACCACACCCCGCAGCCCGGGCAGGCCGCACCCAGGACGGCCACACGGGCCTCGATCCGCACTGCCGGACCGGACGCTTCGACACCGACGACCTCCACCTGCGGCAGCGACGGGAACAGCAACTCACCGAGCCACGACCACGATTGCGACACAGCTGCCGAATGTCAGCCGCCCAGGCAACCCGGCCGACCAGTTTCAGACGATCTCCGGACCCCGTCAACGCCCAGAATGTGTCACCGAGAGTCACCGGTCACACAACCTGAGCCAGACCCCAGAACTGACCCCGCCGGGGCCGAGCCTTCCGGAACCGGCCCGCCCCGCGGCCGCCGGCCGCGAGCGGGCCGGCCGTCAGGGCGCCGCGCGGGCCTCGGCGTCGGCGGCGGCGACCACCGCCGACAGCAGGCCCGGGAAACGGCCCTCCAACTCCTCGGCGCGCAGCGAGTTCATCTTGGTGGTGCCGACGTAGTACTGGTGCAGCAGTCCGGCCTGGCGCAGCACGTTGAAGTGGTGCGTCGAGGTGGAGCGGGAGACCGGAAGGTCAAAGGAGCCGCAGCTCAGCGCGGCGCCCGCGTGGGCCAGCCGGCGCACCACCGATCTGCGGGCAGGGTCCGCGAGTGCCTCCAACACCTGCTGGACGCTGAGGTCCTCCACACCAGGGTGCACGATTACCCGCGCCGCCACGCGTGCCCGTCCCACACCCACCACCCCTTCCCAACGCTCGACCCCCGTCCCGGTTCGGTAAAAGCCGCGCGGCGTGCGCGACTTCGCGCCTCGACGCTACTACGAGCGCGCCGTGCGCCACGCCCACCGCAACACCTCCGCAACACGCGCGCGCCCGCCCCGGCGCGCCCGCGACCCCCGCGCCCCCGCCCGCCCCCGTGCGCGCACGCGGGCGGGCGGCCCCCGACGCCGGGGGCCGCCCGCCACGACGACAGGCCGTCAAGCCGCGCGCCCACCGACAGACCGCCAGGCCGCGCGCACCGACAAGCCGCCAGGCCGCGCGCACCGACAGTCCCGTCAGGCCGCGCGCACCGGCGGCCCGGCCGGGCGCGCCAGCCGGGCCAGGGCCAGCGGCTCGAAGATCCCCATCAGCACCGGGTCCACCGGCCGCACCGCCGCCGCAGCGGGCGCGACGGGAGCGGGGGAGCGCAGCAGCGCCAGGTAGAGCTCCTGGGTCTCGGCGGCCGGGTCGATGCCCAGCTCCTCCGCCAGCACCCGGCGCAGCTGCTGGTAACAGCGCAGCGCCTCGGCCCGGTTGCCGGCCGCGGCCAGCGCCTCCATCCGGCAGCGGTAGGCGCTCTCGCGGAACGGGGCGCGGCGCACCGCCTCGTCGGCCCAGCGCAGCGCGTGGTGCTCCTCGCCCAGCGCCGACGCCGACAGGCTCGCCGTCTCCAGCGCGGACATCCGCAGCTCCTCCACGTGCTCGCGCACCCCGCCCGCCCACTCGCCCTCGTGGTCGGGCAGGAACGCCCCGCGCAGGTTGGCGATCGCACCGGCGGCCAGCTGCTGCGCCACCGCGTAGGAGCGGGCCGCGTACGCCTCCCCGGCCTCCCCGACCGCGCTGGCGGCGGCCTCCAGGTCCACCGCCGCGTCCGCGGGCAGGCGCAGGACGTAGCGCCCGCCCTGGGCGATCAGCGGGGTGGCGCCCGGGCCCTGGCCGGGGGCGGCGACGAAGGCCCGCACCCGCGAGACCACGCTGCGCAGCGCGGAGGCCCAGGTGTCGGGCAGCCCGTCGGGCCAGATGGTGTCGGCCAGCTGGTCGCGGCTGGTGCCGGCGGAGCGCTCCAGGACCAGGCGGGCGAACGCCACCTGGGCCTGGGCGCTGGACAGGTGCTGCGGGGCGCCGTGGTCGTGCTCGATCGTCACGAGTCCTGTCAGGCGGATCAGCATGAGAATGTCCCCGATCTGCCGGACGGACTGTCTTCCCGGAAGCCGTTCAACGTGCTCCAACCCCCTTGAGCCAAAGCGGAGCCGACGGCCCGTGACGCCGGGCCGACGGCGTGGGAAACCTGGACCGGAAATACCGCCGACCAGCCGTTCGGTTTCGGCGGATTTCGACCATACATTCGGCGCATCACACGGTGTCAACACTGGTCGACGAAACATACCCACCGGCCGGTCCATACGTCGTGGACGCAGGGTTTCTGCACGTCAGAGCGTTACCGCAGGCCGGGAACACGGCTATTGCGGACGCCTTGCGCATCCTGCCGTAGAAATGTAGCCATCCTTGAGGACCCCGCGTGAAGGCTTCGAGAAACACCACCCCACCCCCAGCGCCGGAAAGCACCCGTAAAAAGCCCGGGCCCATCCCGGGAGGAAACCCCAGCACCACCACCCGCCCCCGCGCCGGGAAATACCGAAAACAATCCGGAACAAGCCGACGACGAACCGCCGAACAGCCGACGGACAACCGGCGGCAAACCGACGGCGAACCGCACGGCAAAAACCGCCGCGCGCCCGCCGCGCCCGCCGAGAAGGAGACCCGCACGTGAACGCCACCGGAGCATGGGACCGCCTGGAGCCGAAGCTCGCCGCCACCCTGGACCGCGTGGCCGCGCTGGAGTCCGACCCCTCACGCCGCAACAGCTTCGTCGCCTACACCATGGAACGCGACAGCGCCTACTGCGACCTGGACGGCGAGCGCCTGCTCATGATGTCCGGCTACAGCTACCTGGGCCTGGCCGGCGACGAACGCGTGGTGGCCGCCGCCAAGGCCGCCGTCGACGTCTACGGCACCGGCAACCACGGCGTGCGCGCCCTGGCCGGCACCATCCCGCTGCACGAGGAACTGGAAGCCGAGGTCGCCCGCTTCGCCCGCCGCGAACGCGCCCAGGTCTTCGGCTCCGGCTACGCCGCCAACGTCGGCACCGTCGGCGCCCTGGTCGGCCAGGGCGACACCGTCCTGATCGACAAGTACGACCACGCCAGCATCGTCGACGGCTGCCGCCTCTCCGGCGCCACCGTCACCCGCTTCCGCCACAACGACGTCGACCACCTGGAACGCCGCCTCAAGGCCGCCTCCCCGACCGGCGTGCGCCTGGTCATCGTCGACAGCGTCTACTCCATGGACGGCGACATCGCCCCGCTGCCCGAACTGCGCGCGGTCTGCGACGCCCACGACGCCCTCCTGATGGTCGACGAGGCCCACGCCCTGGGCGTCATCGGAGAAACCGGCGGCGGCATCGAGGAGCACTTCGGCCACCGCCACCGCGTCGACATCAAACTCGGCACCCTCTCCAAGGCCATCCCCTCCATGGGCGGCTGGGTCGCCGGCAGCCACGAACTGATCGGCCACCTGCGCTACGCCGCCCGCCCGTTCCTGTTCTCCGCCGCCCTGGGCCCCGCCCAGACCGGCGCCGCCCTGGAGTCCCTGCGGATCCTGCGCCGCGAACCCGAACGCGTCACCCACATCCAGGTCCAGGCCCAGCGCCTGCGCCGGCGCCTCAACGACGCCGGCATCTCCACCATGGACTCCGCCACCGCCGTCCTGCCCGTCATCGCCGGCTCCGACGACGCCGCCTACGACTACGCCACCGCCTGCCGCAAGGCCGGCGTCATCGGCCTGCCCGTCGTCACCCCCGCCGTGCCCAACGACCTGGCCCGGCTGCGGATCGCCGTCACCGCCCGCCACACCGCCGCCGACATCGACTTCGCCGCCGACGCCTTCCTGACCGCCGCCGCCCAGACCGGCCTCATCTGACCAGGACGGCGCCACCAAGGAAGGCCCGGCCCCCAACGCCCGGAAAGGACAAGACCATGGCAGCCCGCCCCACCAGGCCCCCCATCGCCATCACCGGCCTGGGCGTCATCAGCCCCGCCGGCCACACCCCGGCCGCGTTCTGGCACACCGTCAGCACCGGCACCCCCACCGCCACCGCCCTCACCGACCCCGCCCTGGCCCGCCACCGCGTCCGCCTGGGCTGCCGCGTCACCGACCTGCCCGACAACGGCCCCGTCCCCGCCAAGGACGCCCGCCGCCTCGACCCCTTCGCCCACTACGGCACCCTCGCCGCCCTCGCCGCCCACCAGGACGCCGGCGCCCCCGAACCCGACCCCGGCCGCAGCGCCATCGTCGTCGGCAACGCCGTCGGCGGCCGCACCACCAGCGACCGCGAATCCGCCCTCTTCACCACCGCCGGACCCCTGCGCGTCAGCCCCCTGATGCCCCTGGTCACCATGCCCAACGCCGCCGCCGCCCAGATCGCCATGCGCCTGGCCTGGACCGGCCCCGCCCTGACCATCGCCACCACCTGCGCCTCCAGCGCCGACGCCATCGGCCACGCCGCCCTCCTCCTGGAAACCGGCCGCGCCGACATCGCCATCGCCGGCGGCTGCGAAGCCACCCTCACCCCCGTCACCCTCGCCGCCTTCGGCAACCTCGGCGCCCACTCCCAGCGCAACGACGACCCCACCCGCGCCAGCCGCCCCTTCGACACCGACCGCGACGGCTTCGTCATGGGCGAAGGCGCCGGCTTCCTCGTCCTCGAACGCCTCGCCGACGCCCGCGCCCGCCACCGCACCCCCTACGCCCTCCTCGCCGGCTACGGCTCCAGCGCCGACGCCTACCACCTCTCCAACCCCCGCCCCGACGGCGCCGGCGCCGTCGCCGCCATGCGCGCCGCCCTCACCGACGCCGGCCTCACCCCCGCCGACATCGCCCACGTCAACGCCCACGGCACCTCCACCGTGCACAACGACCGCGCCGAAGCCGCCGCGCTGCGCACCGTCTTCGGCCCGCACGGCGTGCCCGTCACCTCCACCAAGGGCTCCATCGGCCACCTCATCGGCGCCGCCGGCGCCGTCGAGCTGATCGCCGCCGTCCAGGCCATGAACAGCCGCCTCGCCCCTCCCACCGCCAACCACGAGCACACCGAACAGGGCCTGGACCTCGACGTCGTCCACGGCACCGCCCGCCCCATCCGCGCCGGCGCGGCCCTGTCCAACTCGTTCGGCTTCGGCGGCCACAACTCGACCCTGGTGGTGACCCCGCTATGACCACACCCGTAACCGCACCCGCACCCGCGACCGCGCCCGCCCACCGCACCCGCACCACCGTGACCGCCGACGCCCTGGCCGCCTACCGCACCGCCGCCCGCACCACCCTGCCCCCCACCCGCGGCGGCGCCTCACCGGCCCACCCCTTCGTCCTGGCCCACACCCTCGCCCAGCACACCGTCACCACCCTGACCGCAGACGACCCCGGCTTCACCGGCGTGGTCCACCTCGCCCAGGAGATCCACACCCACCACCCCCTCACCGCCGGCACCCACGTCGACATCGACGTCACCGTCACCGCCGCCCGCCGCGAAGCCCGCGGCACCCGCCTGGCCCTCACCACCCGCCTCACCACCGGCACCCGCACCCTGGCCCGCCTGACCACCTCCGCCCTGCTGGTCGGCGCCACCACCATCGAACCCTTCGGCACCCTCACCCCCGCCGCCCACCCCGGCACCACCCCCGACGACACCCAACCCCACACCCTCACCCACACCCTCACCCCCGCCGACGTCACCGCCTACGCCCACGCCGCCGGCGACCTCAACCCCCTCCACCTCGACGACGCCGCCGCCCGCGCCGCCGGATTCCCCGCCGCCATCGCCCACGGCATGCACCTGCTCGCCCTCGCCGCCGAGGAGATCACCGACCGCCACGCCGACGGCGACCCCACCCGCCTCACCGCCCTGGGCGCCCGCTTCGCCGCCCCCACCACCCCCGGCACCCCGCTGCGCCTGACCCTGCAGCCCTACGACCGGGGCACGGTGGTGCGCTTCACCGTCGCCACCCAGGCCGGCACCGCCGTCAAGGCCGGCTGGGCCGCCCTCGCCCCGGCGGGGGAGTGAGACCCCGATGACCACACCCACCGAGCCCACCGCGCCCGCCGCGCCCACCGCGCCCGCCGAGCCCACCGCGCCCGCCGTGCCCACCGAGTCCGCCGCACCCGCCGTGCAGGCCCCGCCGCCGCTGTCGCTGCCCGACGCGTTCACCGCCCACGCCCGCACCCGGCCCGACGCCGTCGCCCTCCTGTGGCACGAACGCGCCGTCACCTACCGCGAACTCGCCGAAACCGCCGAACGCGAACGGCTGCGCCTGCACACGCTGGACCTCGCCCCCGGCGAGCCGGTGGGCCTGCCCGCCGCCAAGTCCCCCGAGCAGATCGCCCTCGTCCTGGCCTGCCTGATCGAGCGCCGCCCCTTCCTGCTGCCCTCCCCGCAGCTGGCCCCCGCCCTGCTCGCGGCACTCTTCGCCCAGGCCGGCGCCCGCCACCTGCTCACCCCCCGCGGCCAAGGCGCCCCCGCCCTGCCCACCCTGGCCCGCCCCGCCCCCGTGCCCACCCTCGCCGCCGGCACCTCCTTCCTGCTCACCACCTCCGGCTCCACCGACCTGCCCAAGATCGTCCCCCTCGCGCAGGCCGCCGTCGACCGCTTCACCGCCTGGGCCCACGACACCTTCGACCTGGGGCCCGGCCGCGTCGTCGCCAACTACGCCCCCCTCAACTTCGACCTGTGCCTGCTGGACGTGTGGGCCACCCTCGCCGCCGGCGGCACCGTCCTGCTCATCGACCCCGCCCACGCGCTCAACGCCCGCCACCTGCTCGCCCAGCTCACCCGCCACCGCCCGCACGTCCTCCAGGCCGTCCCCCTCGCCTACGCCCTCCTCGCCCAGGCCGCCGCCACCCAGGCCGCAGGCCCGACGACCGAGCTGGACAGCGTCGAGCACGCCGCGTTCACCGGCGACGCCATCGACGCCCGCACCCTGGCCGCCCTGCCCGCCCTGCTGCCGAACGCCGCGCTCTACAACATCTACGGCTGCACCGAGACCAACGACAGCTTCCTGCACCGCCTGGACCGCCTGGACGCCACCGCCGCCCTGCCGGTGCCCATCGGCACCCCCCTGCCCGGGGTGCGCACCCTGCTCGCCGCCCCCGACGGCACCCCCGTCACCGGCCCCGGCCACGGCGAACTGTACGTCTCCACACCCTTCCAGGCCGCCGGCTACCTGGACCGCTCCCGCGACGCCGGCCGCTTCACCACCCAGCCCGGCGGGGCCGGTCCCGGGCGGCGCTGGTTCCGCACCGGCGACCTGGCCGTCCGCGACGAACACGGCCGCCTGCACCTGACCGGACGCGCCGACTTCCAGGTCAAGGTCCGCGGCGTCGCCGTCAACACCGCCGAGGTCGAACGCGTCCTGCTCGCCCACCCCGAGGTCCGCGAGGCCGCCGTCGCCGCCGCCCCGGACCCGCTGACCGGCAAGCGCCTGCACGCCGCCGTCCAGCGCGCCGCCGGCTCCGCCCTCAACAGCCTCACCCTGCGCGAGCACCTGGCCCGCAACCTGCCGCGCGCCGCCGTGCCCGAACGCCTGGCCATCCACGACACCCCGCTGCCCAAGACCGCCACCGGCAAGGTCGACCGCAAGGCCGTCCTGCCCACCGCCTGACCACCGCCCGACCACACCACCACACCCACACCACCACACCCGCCAAACCCCAATACACCCAAGGGAGTTGCGAGCCATGAGCAACATCGCCCAGATCAAGCGGTTCCTCATCGAGGAGTTCCTGCCCGACGTCGCCCCCGAGCAACTCGCCGACGACCACGACCTGCTCTCCGACGGCGTCATCGACAGCCTGGGCGTCCTCAAGCTCATCGCCTGGGTCGAGGACCACTTCGCCCTGCCCGTCGACGACACCGACCTCGACCCCAACAACTTCCGCTCCGTCGCCGCCATCGACGCCTTCATCACCCAGCGCCGCGCCGTCCCGGCCAGCGCCGTGGCAGGCGGCTGACCCGTGCACCCGGCCCTCACCGCCCTGCTCGCCGGGCACGACGTCGACCTGGACACCTGGCGCTCGTGGTGGGACCAGCTGGAGCAGCGCACCCCGGGCCCGGCCCGCGACAGCGACCGGGCCCAGGCCGCAGCCCTGCTGGCCGCCCTCGCCACCCGCCTGCCCGGCCCCGACACCCTCGCCGCCTTCACCACCTCCCTGACCGAACGCAGCCCCCACCCCGGCCCCGCCCACCCCGCCAGCGTCAACATCGTCGGCACCGGCGGCGGCCCGGCCACCTTCAACCTCTCCACCGCCGCCGCCCTGACCGCCGCCGCCATCGGCGTGCCCGTCGTCAAGACCGGCTCCCGCGCCTACACCAGCAGCGCCGGCTCCATCGACCTGCTGGAACGCCTGGGCATCACCCTCACCTCCTCCCACACCGCCACCGCCGACCACCTGGCCCGCCACGGCATCGCCTTCGCCGGCCCCCACGTCTACCCGCCCGCCCTCACCCGCCTGGCCCGCGTCCTGTTCCCGCTCACCCTCAAACCCTTCGGACGCCTCCTCAACACCCTCGGCCCGCTGCTGGCCACCGTGCCCGTCACCGCCCAGCTCACCGGCACCAGCGCCGCCACCGACCTGGACGCCCTGCGCCACCTCGCCCCCCGCACCCCCGGACGCACCGTGTGGCTGGCCACCAACACCGCCGGCGCCGACGAACTCCTGCCCTTCGCCGACAACACCCTGCACACCCCCGACACCACCATCCACCTGCCCGCCGGCTCCGTCGCCCCCACCGGCGGCACCCTGGCCGACCTCGCCCCCCACCCCGAGGACCTCACCGGCCACTTCCTGAAGGCCCTCGCCGGCCGAGCCGGCCCCACCGCCACCCACACCATCGCCCTCAACGCCGCCGCCCTCGCCCTCGCCTCGGGCCGCCACACCCACTGGCACACCGCCCACACCGCCGCCCTGGACGCCCTGGCCGACGGCGCCCCCCTCGCCCTGGCGACCCGCCTGCGCGCCGACCACGCCGACCACAAGGCCCCCGCCCATGCCTGACACCGCGTTCTTCACCGCCCGCCCCGACGCCCGCCCGCACCTGGCGCTCTTCCTCAACGCCGGCGACCCGCCCGGACACCTGGCCGACCTCGCGCACCTGCTGGACGAGGAAGGCGTCGACGTCCTCGAACTCGCCGTCCCCTTCCCCCACTCGCCCACCGACGGCCCCGTCATCCGCCGCTCCGCCGACCGCGCCCTGGCAGCCGGCACCACCCTGGACACCGTCCTGGCCGAACTCGCCGACCTGCGGCCACAGTTGAGGAACCTGAAGATCGCGCTGCTCGCCGACTGGAGCCACAGCCTGCGCCACCGCGACCCCGCCGAAGCGGCCCACGCCATCGCCGCCGCCGGCGCCGACGCCCTGCTCGTCCACGCCCTGCCGCCCCGCCTGCGCCCCGCCTGGCAGCAGGCCCTGTGCGAGGCCGCGCTGCCGCAGGTCGCCACCTGCTACCCCACCTCCACCCCCGAGGTCCTCACCGCCGCCGCCCGCGACGCCCACGGCGCCTACGTCTACCTCGTCGCCCACTACGGCCGCTCCGGCACCGCCCCCGCGCAGGGCCACCACACCCTGGCCGCCACCGTCGCCGCCCTGCGCGCCGCCGCCCCCGCCACCCCGGTCGCCGTCGGCTTCGGCGTCAAAAGCGCCGCCGACCTGGACGCGGTCGCCGCCGCCGGAGCCGACGCCGCGATCGTCGGCTCCGCCGCCGTCGCCCGCATCGAGACCGCCCTCACCGAGGGCCGTGACGCCACCCAGGCGCTGCGCGCCCTCCTCCACGACCTCCGCCCGCCCGGGCCACCCCAGCCCGCCACGGCCGGACGCACCACCACCACCGGCACCACCACCGGCACCGGAACCACCACCACCGGCGCCACCGCCACCCGCACCACCACCACCCTCGCCCGCTGAGACGAAAGGCAGAACCAGCATGCTGATCCGCGACCTTGACGACGTGAAGACCGTCGAGTGGGGCAACGGCCTGTCCCGCCGCTTCCTCGTGGCCGGCGACGGCCTCGGCTACAGCCTCACCGACACCATCGTCAACGCCGGCACCAAGTCCCGCCTGGAGTACCGCAACCACCTGGAGGCGTGCTACTGCATCGCCGGCTCCGGCGAGGTCGTCGACATGGACGGCACCTCCCACCCCATCACCCCCGGCCGCCTCTACGCCCTCGACCAGCACGACGCCCACTACCTGATCGCCGGCCCCGAGGAGGACCTGCGCCTGGTGTGCGTGTTCTCCCCGGCCCTGCGCGGCGACGAGGTCCACCAGCTCGACGCCGCCTCCTCCTCCGCCTACTAGGCCGAGATCCCCCTTCGTCGAGCCACGTGCCGGCGCCCCCGGGCGCCGGCCTGCCACCCCGGGCCCGCCTGCGGGCCCGGGAGGAAGGCGGCACGTCCATGATCCGCTGGAACGCCGACCAGCACGCCCTGCGCGAGGGCCTGGCCCGCTTCGGCGACGACCTGAGCGCCGGCCACATCGAAGGCGACGAACAGGCCGCCTTCTCCCACGACAAGTGGCGCCTCGTCCAGAAGACCGGCATCCTGTCCCTGCCCTTCGAGGAACGCTACGGCGGGCTGGGCCAGTCCCTGCTCACCACCATGTACGTCCTGGAGGGCCTGGGGCAGACCTGCCGCGACGGCGGCCTCAACTTCTCCGTCACCACCTCCCTCGCCTCCACCGGCGTCCCCCTCCAGGCCTTCGGCTCACCCGCCCTCAAAGAGGCCTACCTGCCGCGCATCGCCTCCGGCGAGGCCATCGGCGCCCACGCCATCACCGAGTCCGAGGGCGGCTCGGACGCCATGCAGATGCGCACCCGCGCGATCCGCGACGGCGACCACTTCGTCCTCAACGGCGCCAAGACCTTCGTCAGCAACGGCCCCGTCGCCGACGTCATCGTCGTCTACGCCCGCACCCACCCCCAGGGCGGGGCGCTCGGCGTCACCGCGTTCCTCCTGGACCGCGACACCCCCGGCATCAGCACCGGGAACCCCATCAAGAAGATGGGCCTGCGCACCTCGCCGCTGTCCGAGGTCTACCTCGACGACGTCAAGGTGCCCGCCTCCCGGGTCCTGGGCCGCGTCGGCGGCGGCTTCCTCGTCCTGGACCACGTCATGAAACGCGAGATCCTCTACTCCTTCATCGTCAACACCGGCGAGATGCAGCACCGCCTGGCCCGCTGCCTCGACTACGCCAAGACCCGCATGTCCTTCGGCAAGCCCATCGGCTCCTACCAGTCGGTCGCCAACAAGATCGTCGACACCAAGATCCGCCTGGAGACCGCCCGCAAGTGGCTCTACGACACGGCCCAGCGCCTGGAGGCCGGCGAGAACGTCACCGTCGACATGGCGATCGCCAAACTCCTCACCAGCGAATCCAACCTCGCCACCTCGCTGGCCGCCGTCCAGGTCTTCGGCGGCAACGGCTACATGTCCGAGTACGGGCTGGAGAAGGACGTGCGCAACGCCGTCGCCGGCACCATCTACTCCGGCAGCAACGAGATCCAGTACAACCGCATCGCCGCCATGCTCGGACTCGGCAAATGACCGCCCCCGCCCCGCCCCGCCCCCTGCCGCCCGCGCGGCCCCGCCACCTCAAGGTGTGCGGGGCCCGCACCCGCGCCGACCTCACCCTCCTCGCCGAAGCCGGCCCCACCCTGGTGGGCCTGTGGCACGGCGTGCCCGGCGGCCCCGCCGAACTCTCCGAACAGCACCTCGCCCACCTCGCCGCCACCGCCATCCGCCTGGGCCTGGAACCCGTCCTGGTCACCTTCCTCGACGACGCCGACCAACTCGCCCGCCTCGCCCGCGCCACCGGCATCCGCTGGATCCAGCTCCACGCCTACCAGAGCCCCGCCCTCGTCACCGAACTGCGCCACCGCCTGCCCTACGCCGTCCTCGTCAAAGTCCTCCACCTCTCCCGCGGCCGCTGCCTGGAACGCCCCTTCATCGGCGCCTTCGAACGCGCCGGCTGCGACCTGTTCCTGCTGGACACCGTCACCGACGACGGCCGCGTCGGCTCCACCGGCCACCCCCTGGCCCCCGCCGACGTCCACACCCTGCTGCCCCGCCTCACCATCCCCTTCCTCCTCGCCGGCGGCCTCAACGCCGCCAACCGCGACACCTACCGCACCGTCACCGACCACCCCCTGTACGCCGGCGCCGACATCGACACCGCCGCCCGCAACCGGGCCGGCGACTTCACCCACGAAGCCGTCACCGCCCTCGCCCACGCCTGGC
This sequence comes from Kitasatospora sp. NPDC086801, assembly GCF_044745805.1. NCBI lineage: Bacteria > Bacillati > Actinomycetota > Actinomycetes > Kitasatosporales > Streptomycetaceae > Kitasatospora > Kitasatospora sp. NPDC086801. Next base: position 2,645 of record NZ_JBIVAX010000059.1, on the reverse strand, counting down.
ACCCCCGCCCCAAGGAGGCCCGAGTATGAGCGCCCCGCGGTTCCTCGACGCCCTGCTGGCCGCAGACCGCCCCCTGATCATGGAGGTCAAACTCCGCGACCCGCACGGCACCGACCTGCTGGGCCCGCGCACCGTCACCGACCTCGTCACCCGCTACGAACAGGCCGGCGCACCCTGCCTGTCCGTCGTCACCGGCCGCTGGTTCGGCGGCACCCCCCGCCTGCTGCGCGAGGTCACCGCCGCCACCGACCTGCCCGTCCTCCAGAAGGACTTCCTCACCCGCCCCGCCCAACTGGAGGCCGCCGCCGTTCTCGGCGCCTCCGCCGTCCTGCTCACCGCCGCCCTGCTGCCCGCCACCTCCCTGCACCGCCTGGTCACCGCCGCCCTCGCCCTGGGCCTGACCCCCTTCGTCGAGATCACCGGCGAACACGAACTCGCCCACCTGCCCCAGCCCGAACACTGCGTCATCGCCGTCAACAACAAGGACATCCGCACCCGCGAACGCGACCGCGGCGACCTCGGACGCAGCCTGCGCCTGCTGCCCGCCCTGCACGCCACCGGCACCCGCGCCCCCGTCTCCGCCTCCGCCATCACCGACCCCGCCGACGCCGCCCGCCTCCTGGACGCCGGCTACGCCGGACTGCTCATCGGCACCACCCTGATGCGCCAGAACGACCTGCCCGGCTGGCTCGCCGACCTCGACACCGCCCGCGCCGAAGCCGCAGCCCGCGCCGCAGACACCGCCCGGGCCGGAGCCGCCGCATGAACCCCCGCCCGGGCTCCCGCCCCCACCCCCGGCTCGCCACCCGCTCCCTCGTCCTGGACGTCGGCGGCATCCCCGTCTCCGCCCTCGTCGCCGAACCCCAGGACCGCACCCCCAAGGCCGTCGTCCTCGCCATCCACGGCCGCGGCATGCGCGCCGCCTACTTCGCCGGCCCCGCCCACCCCGACACCAGCCTGCTCACCCTCGCCGCCGACCTCGGCTACACCGTCCTGGCCCTGGACCGCCCCGGCCACGGCGCCTCCGCCCACCGCCTGCCCGACGGACAACTCATCGCCGACCAGGCCGCCACCCTGCACGCCGCCCTCACCGACTACGCCCGCGCCCACCCCGTCGGCGCCGGCGTCCAACTCCTCGCCCACTCCTTCGGCGGCAAGATCGCCCTCCACCTCGCCGCCCACTGGCCCGCCGACCCCCGCCTGCCCCTGCTCGGCGCCGACATCTCCGGCCTCGCCCAGCACTACGCCCCCGGCGCATGGGACCGACCCGACGACCTCGCCGGCGGCGGCCGCCTCAACTGGGGCCCCCTCAACCTCTACCCGCCCGGCACCTTCCACGCCGCCCGCACCCTGCTCACCCCCGTCCCCGCCCTCGAATCCCGCGAACTGGCCACCTGGCCCGCCCGCTACAGCGCCCTGGCCGCCCACGTGCGCGTGCCGGTGCGCCTCACCCTCGCCGACCACGAGGCCTGGTGGCGCCTGGACACGGCCGCCCGCACCGCCCTCACCGCCGCCTTCCCCCCGGGCCTGGCCCACCTCGTCACCGCCCACCGCGCCGGCCACAACCTCTCCCTGGGCCACGCCGCCCGCCCCTACCACCTGCGCGCCCTCGCCTTCACCGACGACTGCCTCACCCACCCCCGGCCCCAGCCCGCCGCTGCCGTCCCCGAACCGGCCCTGGCGGCGGCCGTCTGACCGCAGGGCGGGCGGTCGCCCACCCCGCTCAGCGAACTGCCGCACCACCCCGCCGCGACCACGCGCCGACCGGATGCTGTCCGCGTGCTACGGCTGCGGCGGCGCGACGCGGGCGACCTGGCCCTGATGCGCATCGACCAGATGGAACGCGACGCCTCCGTCGTGGACTTCACCTCACGCCTGCTGGCGGCGCTGGTGCGCACCGGGAACACCGCCGCCCTGCGCCAGGCCCTGCCCGAGGCCCTGCCATGGAGCACGTTCCTCCCGCCGAGGACCTCGACACCCTGCTCGGCGAACTCGTGGCCACCGCCCGCGGCGCGGTGGCCCTGGACAACCTCGCCCCCATCGCGCTGCTGCTCACCCAGTGGCGCCACAGCGCCGAGGTCTACGCCGACCCCGCCCTGCTCGCCCTCTACCGTCGACGGCGACCGCCGGTCGGTGCCGGCGCCGTGCCAGAGGATGTTGTGCATCCCGAGACCGCCGTGGACGGGAACAGGAGCGACCGCCTGCTCGGCGGCGAGCATGTCGCGCACGACCCGGTGGACCGCCTCGCGCACTCCGCCATCGCCCGCGCCCGCCTGCACGCCGCCGGAGCGCGTGAAGCGGATTGCCGTGGTGCCGCGATGTCCTGACCTCACGTCACAGATGATGGATCGTCATCGAATGAACCCGGCCCGTGAGCCCAGGCGTTGAGCATGACAAAGGGGCGGCGCCGCTGCGCGCTGCCGTCACTGCCGATTTCCGTGGAGGACCGCAGTGCATCACCGTTCCCGTCCGGCGTCCAGGGTGCTCGGTGCGGGCGCCGCTCTGAGTCTGGCGCTGGCGCTCACCGTGACCGTCTCTCCCGCCCTGGCGGCGCCGCCGGGGCCGCCGGGCCCGGCCGCCGAGTCCGATCCGGTGCCCAATCTGGTGGCCGGGGAGGGCACCGCCGCCCCGCAGCTGGTGACCGG